>NZ_CP018097.1:750000-1125000 GCF_001886695.1 Aurantiacibacter gangjinensis
TTCGTGGTGCGCGACGAGAGCGGCGAGGCCGACTGGGAGCTTCGCTGGTTTACGCCGACATGCGAAATCCGCCTGTGCGGCCATGCCACGCTGGCCAGCGGGCATGTGCTGTTGACCCGGGATGGCGGCGATGCGGTGCGGTTCCGCACTCGCAAAGCTGGCATTCTGGAAGTCTCCAAATCTGAGGCAGGGTACGATCTCGCTTTACCCGCGATCCCCATCGAGCGCGGCGAGTTTGCCGAAGCGGTGCAGCATCTGGGCGCGCAGCCGCAGGAAGTGTGGCTGAATCCCGATGGCTACGGCATCTACCTGTTCGAGAAAGCCGACGATGTGCTGAGGCTGGAGCCTGATGTGCGCGCACTGGGCACATTGGGTGATGACCAGTTCATCTGCACCGCGCCCGGCATGGATACCGACGTGGTCAGCCGCGTCTTCGTGCCCGGCGGCGGCGTGGACGAGGATAGCTTCACAGGCTCAGCCCACGCTGCGCTGACGCCGTTTTGGGCGGCAAAGATGGGCCGCGACAGCTTCACCGCGTACCAAGCCTCGCAACGCGGCGGGCATGCGACCTGCACGCTGGCAGGCGACCGTGCGATCCTGTCAGGCGATTGCGTTACGGTCGTGGAGGGGACGTTTCACTTGGCCTGATTTCCAGCGAAGGCTGGAATCTCTTGCTCATGGCACTCGGCCCCTGCCTGCGCAGAGGCTCCGCTAACGCTCCGGGTAAAGCGCAACAATATCGGCCAGCGCATCGACCAGCGCCGCGCGCTCTTCACCATCGGTCTTGCCCAGGCGCGCCAGCGTCAGCCCCTGTTCCGGCGACACGATGATGTACTGCCCCAGATGCCCGACGGCGGCGAAGGCGGTGTCCGGCCCCTGCTCGGCGAACAGTGTATCGCGCCCTGTCTCGCTGTCGCGATTGAGCCAGAGCTGGCCGCCATAATCGGGCGAAGCGGGGCTTGGCGTGCGCATGAAGTCGATCCACCCGCGCGGCACGATCTGCGCGCCGGCGACGGAGCCGCCATTGCGCAGGAACTCGCCGAACTTCGCCCAGTCGCGCGCCGTCGCCCAAATATGGCTCCCGCCGATCAGCGTACCATCGGCATCGTACTCGCCCACCAGCGATGTCATGCCCAGCGGTACGGCGAGCCGCGCATCGAGATAGTCCGCCATCGTCTCCATCCGCCGCTCGGCGCTCTCGCCCGGCGCGATGGTCTCGGTGGCGATGTCGGAGAGGATGACGCTGGTCGCGCTGGAATAGGCGAAGGTGGTGCCCGGCGCCGCGCTCAGCGGTTGCGCTTCGGCCCAGCCTGCCATGTCGTCCCGCCCGTCGAGGAACAGCATGCGCACCTCGTCAGACAGATAGGCGGGATCGCTCGCTTCCTCATGCCGCAGGCCGGAGCGCATCTGGATGAGGTGCCGCAGCGTGATGGCGCTGCGCGGATCGCCCGCGCGCTGCCAGCTTTTGACCGGGGCGGGATCGTCCAGCCGTAGCCGTCCATCGGCCACCATCATGCCGAGCAGAACGGCGGTCACGGTCTTCGACATGGACCAGCCGGTGAAGCGAATGTCCGGCCCGTAATCCTCGGCATAGCGCTCGGCGACGATCTCACCGCGATGCATCAGCACCAGCGCGCGCGTTTCGCCGATGCCGTCTGCGGTGAAGAGCGTATCGATAGCGCGGGCCAGTGGCTCTCGCGGCACGCCGGGTTCGACGGCGACGGCGGCCATCGCCTCTTCCGGAACGGGCGGCAGCGGCGGCGGCCCTTCCTGAGCACACGCGGGCAGCACCAAGGCAAGGCCCGCCAATGCACAAAGCCATGGCGAGCGGGCGGCGAGGCGGCTAGGGGCGGGGGAAGACGGCATGGGAATAGCCAGGCGTCTTTCGATCAGGAGCCGCCAAATGGCAACCGCAAAACAAGGCCGAACAAGGGGACGCATCGGGTGGCGGAAACCGCTCGCCGTGCTCGTGCTGATCGGTGTGGCAGCGGTGTGGTATTATGCAGAGCCCATTCGCGGATATTCGCAGACCGCCACGGCCTATGCGGCCAAGAATGCCTGCTCGTGCCGCCATATAGGCGGGCGCGCACTCGATAGCTGCAAGGACGACTTGCTGCCCGGCATGGGGCTGGTCTTCTTGGGCGAAGACGAGGCGCAGCAGAGCGTCACCGCTCGCATACCGCTGGTCGCCAGCACCACGGCGCAGCACCGTGAGGGCTTTGGCTGCGTGCTGGAGCCCTGGGAAAGCTGAGCGTCAGGCGGGAACCTTCTCGGTACCTTCGATCCAGCCGCCGCCAATCACGCGCTCGCCAGCATAAATCACGGCTGCCTGCCCGGGCGCGACGCCGTATTCGGGCTGCTCGAAGCGGATGCGAACGCTCGCGCCGTTACCCAGCGGACCCTCCAGCTTGACGGGCACAGGCTTGGCCATGGAGCGGACTTTTGCCGTCAGCGGCATATCGGGTAGCGGCCCGATGCGGTTGGTTTCCACGATCTCCGCGCTGCTTACCGCCAGCAGGCGACGCGGTCCGACCAGCACCTGCGCCCTCTCCGCATCCAGGCCGACGACGTAAAGCGGCTCCGGCTGGCCACCGATGTCGAGACCGCGCCGCTGGCCGACCGTGTAGTGGATGATGCCCGGATGCTGCCCCAGCACATCGCCGCTTGTCGCATGCACGATCTCGCCTGCACGCCCGCCTTCGGGGCGCATGGCTTTCACGATCTTCGCGTAATCGCCATCGGGCACGAAGCAGATATCTTGGCTGTCGGGCTTGTTGGCGACGACGAGGCCGAAGCTCTCGGCAATGATCCGAACCTCGCTCTTTGGGAGGCCGCCCAGCGGGAAGCGGATGTAATCGAGCTGCTCTTCGGTGGTGGCGTAGAGGAAATAGGACTGGTCGCGTCCCGGATCGGTGGCGCGGTGCAATTCCGGCCCTGCTTCGCCGATCACCCGCTGCACATAATGCCCTGTGGCGAGGCAATTGGCGCCCAGTTCCTTCGCCATTCGCAGCAGATCGGTGAATTTCGGGCCCATATTGCAGCGGATGCACGGGATGGGCGTTCTGCCTGCGAGATATTCGTCGGCAAACGTCTCCACCACTTCCTCGCGAAAGCTGCTTTCGTGATCGAACACGTAATGCGCGATGCCCAGCCGGTCCGCCACCATGCGTGCATCCCGGATATCGTCGCCTGCGCAGCACGCGCCCTTGCGGCCCGTCGCCGCGCCGTAGTCGTAAAGCTGGAGGGTGATGCCCATCACTTCGGCCCCGGTGCGCGCGGCGAGCGCGGCCACAACAGAGGAGTCCACGCCGCCTGACATCGCCACCACGATCCGGCAATCGGACGCGGGGCGCGGCAGGTCGAAAAGCTCTTCGGCGTTAACCGAGAGTGGCAGGGTGGCGATATCGGACATGATGGCGCGCCGCATACACGTTTGCGCCGCGCGCGCCAAACCCTGATGCGCGCGTCAACACCGCGTTAATCGGTGCTTTACCGCTTCTTGACGCTTCACCGTTACAGCCGTTGCCATGTTCGAAGGAAAAATCCCCCAGGCGCCTGACTTGAAAGGCGATTCCGGCACCCGCCGCGCAGACGATGCGCTGTGCGAAGTCGAATGGTCGGACCTTGTCGCACGGTTGAGCGCGGCGCGCGAGATGCGTGGCCAGGTCGAGCAGGAAGAAAGCGAATCGCTGGCAAGCTTCGATGCGCATTCCGCCCGCCACCTTGCGGCGCATGGCGATGGCGATGCGGTCTCTGACGCGCTTCGCAACCAAGAACAACGGCCTGTTAACCCTGATGGTTTAGGCAATCGCAAAGACGCATCGGCAAACAGTATCGACCACGACCATGGTAGTGCGGCTGCCGACCGAGGAAGCATATGATCGAGAACCAGAAAATCCGTCCGGCACAGGTGATCGGCCCCCTCGGGGAGCCGCTGACCGTCGACGACCTGCCTTCGCCGAAGACGAAGCGCTGGGTCGTGCGCCGCAAGGCCGAGGTGGTGGCAGCCGTGAATGGCGGCTTGCTGACGATCGACGAGGTTCTGGAACGCTACGGCCTGACGCTGGAAGAATTCGCCGGTTGGCAGCGCGCCGTCGATCGCAGCGGCATGCAAGGCCTGCGCGTGACCCGCATCCAGCATTATCGCGACCTGTACGAGCGCCAGCTGAAATACTGACGCGCCGGCCTGCGAGGCAGCGAACCTCCTATCGACGTAATCTCTCGGAACATCGCGCTGCGCACGCCGTTTCTCCGTGCATGACCCAATGAACAGGGTTCATGTGAGGAGAAACGGGAATGATCGATTTCATTATTATGATTATCGTTGGCGGTATCGCCGGTTGGCTCGCCAGCATGGTGATGAACCGCGATGCCTCCATGGGCATCTTCTGGAACATCGTCGTCGGCATTATCGGCGGCCTGATCGGCGGCTGGCTGCTGGGCCAATTTATCAGCTTTTCGCCCGAGTGGCTGAGCTATCTCGTCACCGCGACGATCGGTGCCGTGGTCCTGCTGGCCATCGTCAACCTGATCCAGCGTGGCCGCGTGCGGTAACCGCAACGAACCAAGCGTAACCAATCGGGGGCGGAAAGCATGGCTTTCCGCCCCTTTTTGCTGTGCCGCACACATTCATCGGACATAATTGCGCCTTGGCAGAGCGGTGCATTGCATAGCCAACACGCTCGGCGCTATGGGCGCGTGGGACGGCGACATGCGCCGGTCGCGCAATGCAAAGCGATGTGCTATTGCGCGGCGCTTAGACGGATAGGGCGTTTCGCCGATGAATTACGAAACGAGAATGGATCTCTCCGACCGCGGCAGCCGCCTCGTGGCGGAGGACGACGCGGTCGCCGACGAACAGCGCGCGAAGAAGCGCCGCCTGTGGATCGTGCTCGGCATCCTTGTTGCAGGTGCGCTGATCGCCGCCTTGCTGCTTTCCAGCGGTGAAGAGCAGGTACCCTTTGCCGCGGAAGAGAATGAAGGCAGCATTCCCGTTGTTACCGTCATCGCTCCCGGAGCAAGCACGCTGCAGGGCATCATCAATGCCACCGGCACGCTGGCCGCGCGGCGCGAGATACAGGTCGGCGCGGTGGGCGAAGGCGGCCGGGTGGTGCGCGTCGCTGTCGAAGCCGGCGATTGGGTGCGTGCCGGACAAGTGCTCGCCGTGATCGATCGTTCGGTACAGAACCAGCAGGCCAGCGCGCAGGCAGCACAGATCGACGTGGCACAGGCAGATGCCGAACTGGCGCAGGCGAATCTCGACCGTGCGCTGCAACTGGTGGAGCGCGGCTTCATCAGCCAGGCCGATATCGACCGGCTGACCGCCACCCGCGATGCCGCCGTCGCGCGCGTGCAGGTCGCCCGCGCGCAGCTGGCGGAGCGGCAGGCGCGCAACGCGCAGCTCAATATCGTCGCACCCGCGGCCGGTCTGGTGCTTACTCGCGACGTGGAAGCGGGCCAGGTCGTCGGGCCAGGCTCTGGCAGCCTGTTCACCATTGCGCGCGGCGGCGAGATGGAATTGCTGGCGCTGTTGGGCGAGGAAGATCTCGGCCTAGTAAATGTGGGCGCGACCGGGCAGGTCACGCCTGTCGGCACGGACGAGACCTTCACCTGCCAGGTCTGGCAGAAATCGCCCATTATCGACGAGCAGACCCGGCAGGGCACAGCGCGCTGCGCAATGTCTTACGATCCGGCGCTGCGCCCGGGCGGCTTTGCATCCATTGCGCTCGGTAGCCAAGCCGTTGTTGCTCCGCGCCTGCCCGAAAGCGCTGTCTTGTCGGACGATCGCGGCTCCTACGTCTATATCGTGGACGATGAGGGACTGGTCGAGCGCCGCGATGTGGAACTCGGCATGATCAGCGATGAAGGCATCGCCATTGCAGGCGGCCTGCGCGGAAACGAGCGCGTGGTCGTGCGGGCCGGCGGCTTCCTCACCGAAGGCGAGCAGGTGCGCCCAGTGCGCGAAGGCGAAAGCGTGAGCGACGCCGAAGATAGCGACGGCTGACGGCACACATGGATTTCAGCCAAATCTCTGCTTGGTCGATCCGCAACCCGATCGTCCCCATCCTCGCTTTCATCGCCCTGATGATCGCGGGGATCATGTCGTTCCAGCAGATGGATATCCAGGATAATCCGGATATCGAATTCCCCGTTGTCATCGTCAGCATTTCGCAGCCCGGTGCCGCTCCGCCCGAAGTGGAGAACCAGATCACCCAGCGCGTGGAGGCCGCGGTGCAGACACTGGACGGGGTGGAGAACATCCGCTCCACCGCCTCGGAAGGCAATACCTTCACCGTCATCGAATTCGCCATCGGCACCGACATTGCCGAAGCGGTGAACGAGGTGAAATCCGAGATCGACAACATTCGCGGCGAATTGCCCGACGGCATTCTGGAACCGCGCGTTTTCAAGGAGCTCACCAGTTCCCAGCCCATCGTAAGTTTCGGCGTCAGCGCCGACGATATGACGCTGGAGCAGCTGAGCTGGTTTATCGACGACACCGTCACCAAGGAATTGCTGACGGTAAACGGACTGGCAGAAGTCAGCCGCAGCGGCGGGGTGGATCGCGAGATTCTCGTCATCCTCGACCCTGCACGCATGCAGTCGCTGGGCGTCACCGCCAGCCAGGTAAACGGCGCGCTGCGTCAGCTCAACATCAACGCCGCGGGCGGGCAGGCGGAGATTGCCGGATCGCGCCAGTCCGTGCGCGTGCTTGGCAATGCGGAAGACGCTTACGAATTGTCGCAGACGCAAATCCCGCTGGGCGGCGGGCGCACCGTCAAACTGGCGGATATCGCCACCGTGCAGGATGCCTTCGGCGAGGTGAATACCATTGCGAAGGTGAACGGGCGGCAGGTCGTCACCTTCTCGATCACCCGCGCGCGCGGCGAAAGCGATGTGCGCGTGTATGACGGTGCCGTCGAAGCGCTGGAGCGGGTTCAGGAAGCCAATCCGGGCATCACTTTTACCCGCCTCTTCACTTCGGTCGATTACACTAAGGATCAGTACGAAAGCTCGATGGCGCTGTTGATCGAAGGCGCGGTGTTGGCAGTGTTTGTCGTATTTCTTTTCCTTCGCGATTGGCGTGCGACGATCATTGCCGCGATTGCCATCCCGCTTTCGGCCATCCCGACCTTCTATTTCATGGAGGCGTGGTTCGGATTCTCATTGAACACGCTTTCGCTGCTGGCGCTGGGGCTGGTGGCAGGCGTGCTGGTCGATGACGCCATCGTCGAGATCGAGAATATTGTGCGCCATATGCGCATGGGCAAAAGCGCCTACCAAGCCAGCATCGATGCGGCAGACGAGATCGGCCTGCCGGTTGTGGCGACCACATTCTGTATCGTCGCGGTCTTCCTGCCCGTCGGCCTGATGCCTGGCATTTCCGGCCAGTTCTTCCAGAATTTTGGCATCACCGTGGTGGTCGCCGTGCTGATGAGCCTTGCCGTCGCGCGCATGATCACGCCCATGGCGGCTGCCTATTTCCTGAAGGCAAAGGGCCATGCCGTGCACGGCGAAGGCCCGATGATGGACCGGTATATGCGCGTGCTGCGCTGGTCGCTCGATACGCGCGCCTTTGCAGCAGCGCGCGAGCGGATCGGGCATGTAGGGCCCAGCAGATTATTGCCAATCGTTGGCTTCGTGGTCGCGGCATTTGTCCTGCTTATATTTATCGCGGGCGATCTCGGCGTTCTACCGGAGTCTTCTTCGACTGAAGCACTGTCAGATGAGGAATCCGCGACGAGCGGGCCATGGTGGGCCTATTTCGTCTGGCCAGTGTTGTTTGGCCTTGGGGCGTATATCGCGGCCTCGATCCTGGCGATGATCGTTGGCCTGATGGTGAGCTTGACTTCCGCGCGCGGTTCGTTGTTTGCTCGCCGCGCGCGCTATCGCGCTGCGCGTTTTCTCGATCACCGTGTTTGGATGATGCTGGTAGGCGTCGCATCGCTGGCGCTCACAGTCATCATCGCAGGCAGCCTGCCGACGCAGTTCTTCCCCGACAATGACAGCGATTTCAGCCGTGTCAGCATCAACATGGTGCCCGGCACCACGCTGGAGCAGACCGAAGCGGTGGTCGATCAGGTCGCCGCGCGGCTCAGCGAAGAGCAGGAAGTCGCCATCGCGCTTGGCATTGCCAATGAAGGCTCGGGCCGCATCAGCCTGGTGCTTCGCGACGACCGCGCGCGCTCCAGCCTCGATTTCGAGCGCGAGCTGACGCCGGTGCTGCAGGACATTCCCGATGCGCGCGTCAATTTCCAGAACAACCAGGGCGGAGGCGGCGGCACGGGCCGCGCCATCTCAATCATGCTGTCCGGCTCCGACCCGGAGCTGCTGTTCGAGACCGCCAACTCGCTGGTGGAGCAGATGGAGACGATTGACGGCGCCGTCGCGCCGCGCATCGATTACGATCTCCAGCGGCCCGAATTGCTGATCGAACCGCGCGAGGATCTGGCTGCCAGCCTCGGCGTCACCACCGCTGCGCTCAGCCAGACGATCCGCATCGCCACGCTGGGCGATATCGACCAGAACGCTGCGCGGTTCTCGCTGTCGGATCGGCAGATCCCGATCCGCGTGCGGCTGGCCGAAGGCGACAGGCGCAATCTCTCGACCATCCGCAACCTGCCGGTTCAGACCGCCAATGGCGGCAGCGTGCCACTCAGCCGTGTGGCGGAAATTTCGCTCGGCATGGGACCGACGTCCATCGAGCGCGTCAACCAGAACCGCCGGGTTTTTGTGGGCCTGGATATCGGGCCGGATGCAGCCCGCGGCGATGTGCGCAGCGCTATCGACAATCTCCCGATCATGCAGAACCTGCCCACGGGCGTTTCCAACAGCCCGGTCGGCGCAGATGAATGGCAGATCGACCTCATCAACAATTTCATCACCGCAGTTATCACGGGCTTCTTCCTCGTTTTTGCGGTGCTGGTGCTGCTCTATCGGCGGGTGGTTTCGCCGCTGGTCAACATGACATCGCTTTTGCTTGCCCCGCTCGGTGGGTTTGTGGCTTTGTATGTCGCAGGCTGGATCACCGGAGTGGGAACAGGCGACTTCTCGCCGCTACCCATCTCCATGCCCGTCTTCATCGGAATGCTCATGCTGCTGGGCATCGTCGCCAAGAACTCCATCCTGCTGATCGACTTCGCCATCGAGGAGATGGAAGCGGGCGCCAACAAGCTCGCCGCCATTATCGAGGCGGGGCACAAGCGCGCCCAGCCCATCGTGATGACGACGGTCGCCATGACGGCGGGCATGGTGCCGACCGCTCTCTCGCTAACGGGCGACAGCGCATGGCGCGCGCCCATGGGCACGGTGGTGATCGGCGGGCTGTTGCTGTCGACCGTGCTGACCTTGCTGATCGTACCGGCTGGTTTCAGCCTGGCGGACGGGCTGGAGAAAAAGCTCGGCCCGTGGCTGCGCGAACGCTTGCTGACCTACAAGCCGGGCGATGAAAACATCACCGGTCAGGAGCCGCAAGCTGCCGAGTAAGCCCGGTCCGATGATGGCAGGCGGCGCACCTTTACCGCCTGACAGGGCGCGCGCCATGCGCATGACGGCGACCTTGCTGCTGGTGGCCATGGCGGGCCTTTTCATCGTCGCCGAGACCATGCTGACCGTGCATCCGGCCTGGGGCTATGTGCACGCCTTTGCAGAAGCGGGCATGATCGGCGGCATTGCCGACTGGTTCGCAGTGACGGCCCTGTTCCGCCACCCGCTCGGCCTGCCGATCCCGCACACGGCGATCATCCCGTCCAACAAGGATCGCATCGCCGACACCATGGCAGCTTTCCTGCGCACCAATTTCCTCACCCCCGTGGTCGTTGCGCGGCGCATGCAGAACATGAATGTTGCAAAGGCGGCTGGCGATTTCCTCGCCAAGCGCGGCGACAGCACCGAAGGCCGCGTGCGCGCGGGCGCAGCGCAGCTCTTCGTCGAACTGCTCGAATCACTCGATCCGGACAGGCTGGGCCTGCAGGTGAAGGCCGGTCTGGCGCGGCAGGCGGAGAAGATCGACATCGCGCCGTTGCTGGGCCGAATGCTGGAAGCCGCCATTGGCGATAATCGCCACGGCCCGCTGATGGACGGCATGATCCGCTGGGCAGGCCTGACGCTGGAAGACAATGAGGACATGGTCCGCGACATGGTCGCCCAGCGTGCCAATTCGGTCATCCGCTGGGCGGGCCTTGATGGCCGCCTCGCCAACTCCGTGCTCGACGGGCTTTACAAGCTGCTGGCCGAGATCCTCGTCGATCCCGAGCATCCTTTGCGCGGAAAGGTGCAGGAAGGGCTGGAGAAGCTGGCGCAGGATCTGCAGCACGACGCAGAGACCCGCGCCAAGGTAGAGCAAATGAAAGCCGACCTGCTCAACAACCCGGCTGTCGCCGATTGGTGGATGGGCGTGTGGGAGCGGCTGCGCACTTCGCTCATCGCGCGCATCCGCAGACCCGAAGGCGGCATGGATGGCGAGATCGGCCATAGCCTCGCTGAACTGGGCCAGACCCTGCAAAGCGATCCGGCGCTACAGATGCAGGTCAACCGCTTCGCCCGCCGCACGCTGGTGGGCACGGTCAATCGCTATGGCGAACAGATCGTCAGCCTGGTGTCCACCACGGTGAAAAGCTGGGATGCCACCACCATCACCGGCCGCATCGAACGCGCCGTCGGGCGCGACCTGCAGTTCATCCGCATCAACGGCACGCTGGTGGGCGGCCTCGTCGGCGTGACGATCCACTTCATCACCGAGGTCATTTGAAGCTGGAACGACGCGGCTAGTGGCGGTGTGTCGCGGCCACGATGCGGTCCATGAAGGCTAGCATCACGCCCGATACGATGAAGACGAGATGGATGATGACCATCCACATCAGCTGCTTTTCCCGCCCATCGGTAATATCGGCGGCATCCAGCGCCATGAAATTCTTCAGCAGGTTGATGCCGGAGATCGCCACGATAGAGGCGACCAGTTTCAGCTTGAGGCCCGCGAAATCGACCTTGCCCATCCAGTCGGGACGGTCCTCATGATCGTCCACATCCATCTTGGACACGAAGTTTTCATAACCGGCGAACAGCACCATCAGCAGCAGATTGCCCGTCAGGGTGATGTCGATCAGCGAGAGGACGCCCAGCACGGCTTCGCTTTCCGTCATGGTGATGGTGTGCGTGGCGATATGCCAGCTTTCCTGTGCGAATTTGACGAGCAGCATGCACAGCGCGCCGACCATCAGCAGGTAGAACGGCGCCATCAGCCAGCGGCTGGCGAAGAGCACGCTTTCAAGCGTGTTCTCTGCGCGCTTCAGAGCGGGCGGCTTGGCATGACGAACGGTGTCGCCTGCAACGTCTTGCTGGATGTTCAAAGAAATTCCCCCGGAACTCACGATCCGGGGGAAGTCATATTCTGCTATGGTTAAGAGCGCGCTAACGCTCCGAAGCCAGGATTAAAGCTTCTCGGTCAGCTCAGGCACGGCGTTGAAGAGATCGGCGACGAGTCCGATATCCGCGACCTGGAAAATCGGCGCGTCGGGATCCTTGTTGATTGCCACAATCACCTTGGAATCCTTCATGCCCGCCAGATGCTGGATCGCGCCGGAAATACCGACGGCGATATAGACTTCGGGCGCCACGATCTTGCCGGTCTGGCCGACCTGGTAATCGTTGGGCACATAGCCTGCGTCCACCGCGGCGCGGCTGGCACCGATGGCGGCGCCCAGCTTGTCTGCCAGCGGCGTGATATATTGCTCGAACGTCTCGGCATCCTTCAGCGCGCGGCCGCCGGAAACGACGATTCCTGCGCTGGTGAGCTCCGGACGCTCGCTTTCGACCGCATCGAGGCTGACGAAGCTGGAAAGGCCTGCATCGCCTGCACCGCTGACGGTTTCGACAGATGCGCTACCCCCGGTGGCTTCGGCCTTGTCGAAGCTGGTGGCGCGCACGGTGATGACCAGCTTTGCATCGCCGCTCTCGACCGTGGCAATGGCATTGCCGGCATAGATCGGGCGTTTGAAGGTCTTGGGGCCTTCCACCGCAATGATATCGGAGACCTGCATCACATCCAGCTTTGCAGCGACGCGCGGCAGGATGTTTTTGCCGGTGGTGGTGGCAGGCGCCAGCACGGCGTCATAGCCATCCATCAGCCCGACGATCAGCGGGGCGACGTTTTCTGCAAGGCCATTGGCATAGGCGGCGTCGGAAGCGACGAGCACCTTCTCCACGCCGGCGATCTTGGCGGCGGCGTCGCCTGCGGCAGCGGCATCATCGCCGCCAGCCAGCAGCACGTGCACAGGGCCGCCCAATGCGGCAGCCGCGGTTACGGTGGCAAAAGTGGCATCGGCGATCTCGGCGCCGTTCGTTTCTGCGAGTACGAGCGAAGTCATCAGGCAACTCCCATCGATTTGAGTTTGGCGACCAGCGCGTCGACATCCTCGACCATTTCACCGGCCTGGCGCACAGGCGGCTCAGCGACATTGGTGGTGGTGAGGCGCGGCTCGGTTTCGACGCCGTAATCGGCCGGGCTCTTGGTATCGAGCGGCTTCTTCTTTGCCTTCATGATATTGGGGAGCGAGGCGTAACGCGGCTCGTTCAGGCGCAGATCGGTGGTAACGATGGCGGGAAGGGTGAGCTTCACCGTTTCCAGGCCGCCATCCACTTCGCGCGTCACGTGAACGCTGTCGCCGTCGATCTCTACCTTGCTGGCGAAAGTGCCTTGCGGGCGATCCATAAGAGCAGCCAGCATTTGCCCGGTCTGGTTGGAATCGTCGTCGATCGCCTGCTTGCCCAGCATGACGATGCCGGGGCTCTCTTCCTCGGCAATGGCTTTCAGGATCTTGGCAACGGCGAGCGGTTCTACCTGATCTTCCGTTTCCACCAGGATCGCCCGGTCTGCACCCATGGCGAGCGCGGTGCGCAGCGTTTCCTGCGCTTTGGCAGGGCCGATGGACACGGCGACCACTTCTTCTGCCTTGCCCGCCTCTTTCAGGCGCAAGGCTTCCTCGACGGCAATCTCGTCGAAGGGGTTCATGCTCATTTTCACATTGGCGAGGTCAACGCCGGAGCCATCCGCTTTTACGCGGGGCTTCACATTGTAATCGATCACCCGTTTGACGGGGACGAGGATTTTCATAGGTCTTCCTCTCTGACAAAAGGATTCGCATACCGGAGGAACCGGTCTGCCGCTTATGTAAACTGCCTGACGTATAGGTCAAGCAGCATTGCCGACGTCTTTACGCCTCTGGCCAAGCCGCCTAGCTTGTCCGTCCAACGCATGAAAGGGGAGTTTGGGCATGCGCTTTTTGCCGATAGTCGCGCTACTGCTGATTGCATCGCCCGCCAGCGCGCAGGAAACGCGCAGCGCGCCAGACGATCACGTGCCGCCCGCCGCCTCTCTGGATGGGATGGACTGGCTTGTCGGGCAATGGGCCGGGCCGGGCATTATGGGCCACCCTTCGATGGAAAGCTGGCTGCCGCCGAGCGGCGATGTGATGGTCGGCACCTTCGTGCAGGAAGACGGCGAGGGATCGGTGATGTTTACCGAACACCTCTATCTGCTGGAGACGGAAGGCTCGGTGGAACTGCGCCTCAAGCATTTCAATGCCGACCTGACAGGCTGGGAGGAGAAGGACGGTTTCCTGACCTTCCGGTTGGTGGCGATGGAGAACTGCGCGGCCTATTTCAGCGGACTGACCCTGCGCTGCGATGGCGAAGACGGGCTGCTCGCCGCAGTCAGGATGCGCGCTGCTGACGGCGAAACCAGCGAGCTGGTGTTTCGCTTTACACGCCTTTGAGAAACCCTCTCCCGCGATCGTACGTTAGTGTCCGGGGAGAAAGCCGTTGAGCAGAGCACCACAAAAGGTCGGCGATATCCTGGACCGGCTTGAAGAGCTGGCGAAGGACCAGGACGATGTGACCGTAGGCCGCATCGTCAACACGTTCGGCCCGCGCACATTCGGCCCGGCAATCATGCTGCCTGCCATGCTCGAAATCACCCCGCTGGGCGCAGTGCCGGGGATGCCGACCGTCCTTGCCGTCATTATCCTGCTGGTCGCGGCGCAAAAAATGCTGGGCCGCACCTGCCTCTGGCTGCCCGGCATCATCACCAATCGCACCATCGGCGATGAGACGCTGGCCAAGTCGACTAGCAAGCTGCGCGGTATCGCGGGCTGGCTCGACCGGCATTTCCACCGGCGCTGGATGTTCATGACGCAAACGCCGTTCTCGCAAATCGCTGCGGGGATCGTGGTGCTGCTCTGCTTAATCGTCCCGTTTCTCGAAGTGCTGCCATTCGCCAGCAGCGTGCCGATGATCGCCATCGCCGGTTTCGGCCTCGCCGTATTGGTGCGTGACGGCGTGCTGATGGCTTTCGCGCTGGCAATCAGCCTAGTGCTTGCAGGTCTGGGCCTGGACTTTTCCGATGGCAATCTGTCCGACACCGACGCCGCCGATGGCGTCATCACCGAAGACATGATGCGGGACGAGCCGCGAGACCTGCCGCGCGATCTTGGCGAAGCGGTCGACCAGCGAACGCGCGCTCCGGAAGAATAGCTCGCACAGCAAAAGGCCGAACGCATCGCGGTGATGCATCCGGTCTTATACGCATTTTGCGAGCGGGTGCGAGTTAGGCCGCTTCCTTCACCTGCGCCACGATCTTACGGGCGGCATCGCCCAGATCGTCTGCCGGGATGATCGGCAGGCCGCTATTGGCGAGGATATCCTTGCCCGCTTCCACATTGGTGCCTTCCAGCCGCACGACCAGCGGCACGTCCAGCTCGACTTCCTTCGCCGCGGCGACGATGCCTTCGGCGATCGTATCGCAGCGCATGATCCCGCCGAAGATATTGACGAGGATGCCTTCGACCGCATCGTCCGACAGGATGATCTTGAACGCCTCGGTTACCTTTTCAGTGGTGGCACCGCCACCAACATCGAGGAAGTTTGCCGGGAACGCGCCGTTCAGCTTGATGATGTCCATTGTCGCCATCGCAAGGCCCGCGCCGTTGACCATGCAGCCGATATTGCCGTCGAGCTTGATGTAAGCGAGATCGTGCTTGCCTGCTTCGACTTCGGCGGGGTCTTCCTCGGTCTCGTCGCGCATCGCTTCCACATCGGGATGGCGGTAGAGCGCATTGCCGTCGAAGCTCATCTTGGTGTCGAGCACCAGCAATTCCCCGCCTTCGGTTTCGACCAGCGGATTGATTTCCAGCATCTCGGCATCGAGCGCGGTGAAGGCTTCGTATAGCTGCGCGGCCAGCTTCTGCGCCTGCTTGGCAAGCGCGCCTTCCAGCTTCAGCGCATAGGCGACGCTGCGGCCGTGATGCGGCATGAAGCCGGTGGCCGGGTCGATGGTGATGGTGGTGATCTTCTCGGGCGTATTGTGCGCCACATCTTCGATATCCATGCCGCCTTCGGTGGATACAATCATGGCGATATGGCTGCTGGCGCGGTCCACCAGCATGGAGAGGTAGAATTCCTTGGCGATGTCCACGCCGTCAGTCACGTACAGGCGATTGACCTGCTTGCCTTCGTCACCGGTCTGGATCGTGACCAGCGTGTTGCCGAGCATTTCGCCCGCATCCTTGCGCACGTCGTCCACCGAATGGGCCAGCCGCACGCCGCCCTTGGCATCCTGGCCCAGTTCCTTGAACTTGCCCTTGCCGCGTCCGCCGGCGTGGATCTGCGCTTTCACGACATAGAGCGGGCCGGGCAGCTTTTCGGCCGCGGCAACCGCTTCTTCAACGCTCATCGCGGCGTGACCGGCGGGTACGCCGATGCCGTATTTCGCCAGCAGTTCCTTGGCCTGGTATTCGTGGATGTTCATGGGGAGCCTCTTAGCGGAGTCGCAGGATCGGATTGTGCGCGCGCTAAAGCATCATCGCGCAGTGCTTGCAAACCCTATTGCCGCGCGTCATCTGCTTGCATTCCTATGATTGACTCGATGCGCCTGGAACAGATCTGCCGCGAAGCGGGCTATATGGCGCTGTCGCGATGGCCGGGGCATGGCCATGCGCTCGAAAGCTGGGAGAAAGAGCCCGGCTCCCCGGTGTGCGAGGCGGACCTCGAAGTCGATGCCTTTCTGCGCCGCGAGTTGGGCAGCCTGCTGCCCTCTGCCGGGTGGCTGTCGGAAGAAACGCGCGACAATGACAAGCGGCTGGCGAAGGGCCTGATCTGGCTGGTCGACCCGATCGACGGGACGCGCGATTTCATTCGCGGGCGCAGCGGCTGGGCCGTCAGCGTGGCACTGGTGAGCGGGGGACGTCCGCTGATCGGCGTGCTTGTGGCGCCAGCGCGAAACGGGGGCGAAGTCTGGTCCGCCACGGCGGGCAAGGGCGCGTGGCGCAATGGCAAGCGGCTGGCGGCGAGCACGCGCAGGAATTTTGTCGGCGCGCGGGTGCCCGCCCACGACCTGTCGAAAGAGGACCGCGACCTCACCAAGGTGGAGCAGCCCAATTCCATCGCCCTGCGCGTAGCGATGGTGGCGGATGACCAGGCCGACCTCGTGGCGACGCTGCGATGGGGTTATGAATGGGATATCGCCGCAGCCGCCCTGATCGCGCGCGAGGCAGGCGCCAGCGTGACCGACGCCTTTGGCAAACCGCTCGCCTACAACAAGCGCGACCCGCGAGCCTTCGGCCTGCTTGTAAGTGCACCCGGCATCCACGCCGCAGCGGTGGAACGGCTGGCGGAGAGAGCTGCGCGCCTTTCTTGAGAAGCCGCATATCGAAAGGGCCGCCCCATCCGGAGCGGCCCTATCACTTACCGATCTCGCTGATGTCAGTCAGCGACCGAGCCCAAACGGGCGACCGTCAATCAATACGCATCCTGCACGTCATCTTCGGTAACAGGCGTGATGCGGATTTCCACGCGGCGGTTCTGCGAACGGCCGCTTTCGCTGGTGTTGTCGGCGATCGGATATTGTTCGCCATAGCCGATCGTCTCGATGCGCGAGCGGGCTACGCCGCGCGAGACGAGATAGTTGGCGACCGATTCGGCGCGGCGGCGCGACAGGTCGAGGTTGTACTGGTCGCTACCGGTCGAATCGGTGTGACCCATTACGTCGATCAGCGAGCCCGGGCGCTCCACCAGGTTCTGCGCCACGCCGTCCAGCACATTGCGCATGTCGGGAGAGATGTTGGTGGAGTTGACCGCGAAGGTCACATCCGGGAAGCGCACGAGGAAGCTGTCATCGCCTTCCACCACGTCAACGCCGGTACCGGCAGTGACTTCTTCGATCTCGCGGATCTGCTCGTCCATGCGGTAGCCGACATAGCCGCCGGCAGCGCCGCCAATACCTGCGCCGATGATGCGCGCCGTCTTGCCGCCGATCAGGCCGCCCAGCAGGTAGCCGAGGCCAGCCCCGCCGATGCCGCCGATGGCTGCGCGCGAAATAGTGCGTTCGCCGGTGTTGGGATCGGTGACGCAGGCGCTGGTCGTGCCGATCAGCGCGAGCGCAGCCGTCGTCGAAATGAGGATCTTCTTGATTTGCATGTTGTACCTTCCTCCAGAAAGCGCAGACCACCAGTGCGAGTGGCTGGCCTAGCGGTGTCCTAACGCCGCGCATTGCTGCCTGTTCCTGCACATGTGAATCAGAAGGGATTAGGTTTTGCAGTCAAACCTGCTAGCGCGGTCTGACAATGGAACCGTTTCCCTGGCTGTATCTCGTCGCTCTTGCCCTGTTGATCCTGCTCAATGGCATCTTCGCCATGTCGGAACTGGCCATCGTATCGGCGCGCACGGCGCGGCTGAGGATGGCGGCCGAGAAAGGTAGCAAGAGCGCCGCGGTTGCCATGCGGCTTGCGGCGGAACCGGGCAAGTTTCTCTCCACCGTGCAGATCGGCATCACGCTGATCGCGGTGATTTCGGGCGCGGTGTCGGGCGCGACCCTGGGCGAGCCTGTGGGACAAAGGCTGGCGCTGCTCGGCATCGATCCGGACCTGGCTACCGAAATGGGCTTTGTGCTGGTCATCGCGCTGACGACTTTCTTCAGCGTGGTGGTAGGCGAGCTGGTGCCAAAGCAGCTTGCCTTGCGCGCCGCCGTGCCGATTTCGCTCGCCATGGCCATCCCGATGAGCGTGCTGGCCAAAGTGGCCGCGCCTTTCGTGTGGCTGCTGGATACCACATCCAACCTGCTGCTGGCCCTGCTTGGCATTCGCCACAAGGGCGATCACCGGATGACAGCGGAGGAGCTGCAGATGATCTTCGCCGATGCCACCCGCACCGGCGTGATCGAGGAGCAGGAGCGTGCCATCCTCTCGGGCATCATGCGCCTGCAGGACCGGCCCGTGCGCGAGTTGATGACCCCGCGCACCGAGCTCGACTGGCTCGATATCGATGCCGATGAAGACGCGATCCGGCAGACCATTTCCGATTCGCCGCACTCGCTGCTGCCGGTGGCGGAAGGCAATCCCGACAAGGTGCTGGGCGTCGTCAAGGTGCGCGAGGTGCTGACGCTGCTGATGGCAGGGCGCCCGGTGGTGCTCAACGAATTGCTGCGCAAGAGCGAAGTCGTGCCCGACCAGCTCGACGCGATGGACGCGCTGCGCGTGCTCCAGCAATCGGGCACAGGCATGGCCATGGTGCATGACGAATACGGCCACCTGGATGGCGTCGTCACCACCGCCGACTTGCTGAGCGCCATTGCTGGCGATTTCGCCAGTCACCAGGACGAAGGCGACACGCCCATGATTGCCGAGCGCGACGACGGCTCGCTGCTGATCTCGGGCGCGCTGGCTGCCGATGCGCTTGCGGACCGACTCGGTCTTGACCTGCCCGACAACCGCGAATTCGCGACCGCCGCGGGTTACGCACTGTTCGTGCTCAAGCACCTGCCCGCTGAGGGCGAAAGCTTCACCGACCAAGGCTGGCGTTTCGAAGTCGTCGACATGGACGGACGCAAGATCGATAAACTGTTGGTAGCCTCGCTGGACTAGCCAGAGGCCCTCGGCGGGATCTCTTGTCTTTCGCACCCGCATCCGCGGGCGCGTCCTCGGGGCAATTCCCTCCGCTTCGCTGCGGGGCACCTGCGTTCGCCCGTTCGGGCTCGGTCGGTCGCTGGTCGCGACCGAGATCAGCGCTTAGCTCATTCGTGTGACGAAGCTCCGTTGCGCCAGCAACGGTAAGGGCGAACGCCCGCTCGCAGCGGGCACGCAGCGTAGCGAAGTGCGTCTAGCGAGGGAGTCGCAGACGGGCCGAAGGCCCACCAAGCCGCGGATGCGGCTTCGACAAATCAGGAAGGTATTACCGCCCTAGCTGCCTGTCCGTCACCCTCGGGTGCGGCGAGGATGGTGCGGATGGCGGTGCCCTTGTCGACCGTGAACGTCTCCGTATCGCCCACGCTGGTGCGGATGCCGGGCGCCGCTTCGCCAGCGGCGTCCAGCGCGCTGGTTTCCACCGCGCTGCGCGCTGCCGGGCCGCCGAACAGAGCTTCGAGCGCCTGCTGCGAGGCAGTGCCTTCGGTCGGGCGCGGAGCGCCGGGCTGCGGGGGCACGAGGTGGAAATCGGGCGGTACCACCAGCGGCGCCTGACGCTGCACGGCAAATTCGTCCGGACGGTCGCGATCAAGGCTGATCCCGCCGCAGGCTGCAACGCTGACGGTCGCGAAGCCGAGAATGGTGGCACGGATGGTTTTACGCATGGTGTTCAATCACTTTCCATGGCCGCCGCGCGGGGGCCGGTAATCACTTGCTGGTGTCTGACGCTTCCTGCTCATTGGCGGGTTTCTCGCTGATGAACAAGGCGCGCGCGAGAATAATGACCACCCCGATGGTGATCGCGGCATCGGCTACGTTGAAGATGAGGAAAGGGCGAAAGTCGCCGATATGCAGGTCGGCATAGTCGATCACATAACCGAAGCGGAAGCGATCGACGATATTGCCAAGCGCGCCGCCCAGCACCAATGCCAGCGCGAGGATCTCGCCCAGCAACCTCTCGCGCAGCATCCAGATAAACACGATAAGCGCAATTCCGGCAGTCACGGCAACCAGGATCCAGCGCATCTCCATGCTGGTCGCCTCGAACATGCCGAGCGAGACGCCGTAATTGTTGGTGCGGGTAAAATCGAAGAAGGGCAGCAGCGGGTAATGGTCGCCAATCTCGGTGAGGCCGAGGTCGTTGACAATGTAGTGCTTCATCCACTGGTCGGCGGCGAAGATCAGCGCGGCGAGCGCCAGCCCATAAGCGCGAAATTTGGCAATCTGGCTCATGCCTCTGCTCCCTGAGCGGCGTCCAATTCAGCGACGACGATCTCGCAGCGATTGCACAAGTCGCCGTCCTCGTCGACCTCGGGCAGCAGCCGCCAGCAGCGCCCGCATTTGGCATCGGCGGATTTGGTGACGGCCACAGTGTCCGTTTCGGCAATGGTGACAGTGCCGCTGATGAATAGCGTTGCGAGTTCGTCTGCGGTGAAGCCTTCGGGCACCGCGCCGGCTGGCACGGCAACTTCGGCCTCGAGGCCCGAGCGGATCGTCTTCTCGCGCCGCAACGGCTCGATCGCTTCCATTACCCGTTCGCGTAAGGTTCGCAGCGCATTCCAGCGCGCGGCATCGGCATCGGCAGACGGAACCTCCGGCCATTCCAGCAGGTGCACGCTGTCGCCGTCCGGATAGCGCGTGCCCCACACCTCTTCTGCCGTAAACACCAGCACCGGCGCGGCGTAGCGGATCAGCGCATGGAACAGCGTGTCGAGCACGCTGCGATAGGCGCGGCGCTCCATGCTACCGGGTGCATCGCAATAAAGCCTGTCCTTGCGGATATCGAAGAAGAAAGCCGAGAGGTCTTCATTCATGAAATCCACCAGCGCGCGGGTATAGGCGTTGAAGTCGTAATCGTTGACCGCGCGGCGCATCTTTGCGTCGAGATCGCCGAGAAGGGTGAGCACGTAACGCTCCAGCTCGGGCATGTCGGCAACATCGACCCGCTCCGCTTCGTCAAACCCGTCGAGCGCGCCGAGCATGTAGCGGAAGGTGTTGCGCAGCTTGCGATACTGGTCGGCTACGCCTTTCAGGATTTGCGGCCCGATGCGGTGGTCTTCGGTATAATCGACGCTCAGCGCCCACAAGCGGATGATGTCCGCGCCGTATTCCTGCATCACCTTCAATGGATCGACGGTGTTGCCGAGGCTCTTCGACATCTTGCGACCGTCTGCCGCCATGGTGAAGCCGTGGGTCAGCACCTGCTTGTAAGGCGCATGGCCGCGCGTGGCGCAGCTTTCGAGCAGCGAGGACTGGAACCAGCCGCGATGCTGGTCGCTGCCTTCGAGATAGAGATCGGCCGGGCTTTCGAGATCGGGCCAATTGTCGCTTTCCAGCACGAAGGCGTGTGTGGTGCCGCTATCGAACCAGACATCGAGAATGTCGGTGACCATCTCGTAATCGGCGGGATCGCGGTCCGGGCCGAGCAGGTCGGCGGCACTTGCCTCGTCCCAGCCGTCGACGCCGTGCGCGCGGATGGCCTCGATGATGCGCGCATTCACCGCTTCATCGACCAGATATTCGCCGCTCTTGCGATCAACGAACAGCGTGATCGGCACGCCCCAGGCGCGCTGGCGGGAGAGCACCCAATCGGGCCGACCTTCGACCATGGAACCGATACGGTTACGACCCTTTGCTGGCACGAGCCGCGTGCGGTCAATCTGCGCCATGGCGGTTTCGCGCAAGGTCGGGTGGTCGGAGATCGGCCCGGAATCATTGGCGGGCCCGCCTTCGTCCTCCCAACGCTTTTCGGCGCGGGACTTAGGGAAGATGTGCTCTTTCGGCTGGTCCATCGGCACGAACCATTGCGGCGTGCAGCGATAGATGACCTTGGCCTTGGACCGCCATGAATGCGGGTAGCTATGCTCGTAATCGGCAGAGGCGGAGAGCAGCGCGCCGGCTTCGCGCAGGTCGGAACAGATCGGCCCGTCGGGCGCGTTGAACTTGGGGTTGATGACGCTGCCCGAGCGTTCGTCCGTGCGCGGCAGCCAGAGCCAGTCTTCCTTGTAGCGGCCATCGGCATCGACCACGAATTGCGGGTTCAGCCCGTGCGCCTTGCAAAGCACGAAATCGTCCTCACCGTGATCGGGCGCCATGTGGACGAGGCCCGTACCGCTATCGGTGGTGACGAAATCGCCCGGCAGCAGCGGACGCGGCTCGGCGAAGAACCCGCCGAGATGGTGCATCGGGTGGCGGCAGATGGTGCCGGCGAGGTCGGAGCCTTTGTAAATCGTGACGCAATTTGCCGTAACTTCAGGCCCGCCGCTTCCATTTTCATTTGCACCGGTGCGGAGAGAAAGCGCGTAACAGAGATCTTCGGCGACAAGGTAACGCTTGTCGCCGTAGTTCACGAGCACATACTCGATATCCGGCCCGTAAGCCAAAGCCTGGTTTACCGGGATCGTCCACGGCGTCGTCGTCCAGATCAGCGCATGTGCGCCGACCAATTCCTTGATCGGCGAGTCAACAATCTCGAACGCCACATCGATCTGCGTTGAGGTGATGTCTTCATACTCGACCTCCGCCTCGGCCAACGCGGTCTTTTCGACCGGCGACCACATCACCGGCTTCGCGCCGCGATAGAGCTGGCCGGTTTCGGCGAATTTCAGCAATTCAGCGACGATGCCCGCTTCGGCCTCGGGCGCCATGGTGAGGTAGGGCTTGTCCCATTCGCCGCTCACGCCCAGCCGCTTGAACTGTTCGCGCTGCACGTCCACCCATTCGGCGGCGTATTCGCGGCATTCCTGGCGGAATTCCTTGGCCGGAACCTCGTCCTTGTTGCGCTTTTTCTTGCGGTATTTTTCCTCGATCTTCCATTCGATCGGCAGGCCGTGACAATCCCAGCCGGGCACGTAGGGCGCATCCTTGCCCAGCAGCGTCTGCGTGCGCACGACCGCGTCCTTCAGCACCTTGTTCAGCGCGTGGCCGATATGGATGTTGCCATTGGCATAGGGCGGGCCATCGTGAAGGATGAACTTTTCGCGGCCCCTCCGGCTTTTGCGCAGGCGCGCATACAGGCCCTGCTCTTCCCAGCGCGCGAGGATGCCCGGCTCTTTTGCGGGCAGGCCGGCTTTCATCGGAAAATCGGTCTTCGGCAGGAAGACGGTGTCCCGGTAATCCCGCTTTTTTGTCTCGTCGGTCATCGCCGAGGGCGATTAGGGGCAAACATGGCGCGCGGCAACAGCCGATCACGCCAGCAGGCTGCGAGCCTTTGCGCAGTCGCGCGCCATCTGGTCCATCAGCGCGCCCAGATCGTCGAACTTCGCTTCGGGCCGGAGGAAGTGGTGGAAGGCGACGTCCAGCGCCTCACCATAGAGATCGCCCTCGAAATCGAAGAAATATGGCTCCAGCAGCTCCTTGGGCGGATCGAATTGCGGGCGCACGCCAAGGTTAGCCGCGCCTTTCAGCTGCTGGCCTGTCGAGAGCACGGTGCCGGTCACCGCATAAATGCCGAAGCGCGGTCGGATATAGGCGCCCAGCTCCATATTGGCGGTGGGATAGCCCAGTTCGCGCCCGCGCTTGTCGCCATGGATCACGGTGCCGCGGACGGTGAAAGGCCGCGTGAGAAGCTGGGCGGCGACATCGGGCTCGCCTGCCTTCAGCGCATCGCGGATGCGGCTGGAGGAGACGGTCTGGCCTTCTGCCGCCACCGGAGCGATGGCGCGCGCCTCTATGCCGACGCCCGCGCCGACATCGCGCAGCACTTCCACATTGCCGCCGCGCGCCTTGCCAAACGTAAAGTCCTGCCCCGTCACCACGCCCGCCGCGCCGAGGCGCTTGGCCAGAAGCTGCGTGACGAAGTCCTCGGCACTCGTGGCCGCCAGTTCGTCGCCGAAGTCGAATACCAGCATGGCGGCGGCACCGGCCTCTGCAAACAGCGCCTCGCGCTGGTCGAGCGTGGTGAGGCGGAAGGGCGGCACATGCGGCGCGAAATGGCGCACGGGATGCGGATCGAAGGTGGCGACGATGGCGGGCCGGCCCTCGGCGCGCGCCCACTCCACGGCTTCGCGCACGACATGCTGGTGGCCGAAGTGGAAGCCGTCGAAATTGCCGAGAGCAACGATGGCGCCGCGCAGGTTGTTGGGAACGGGGCTGAGGTGGGAGAGGCGCGTCATCGGTCCCCCGGTCCCGGCAGCGTCGGCGGCATCGGCCCCAAGATAATCTCTTCGGTGCCGTCGGGCCGTGGCTGGTATGCACCGATCGGCCGGATGCCGTCGCTCAGCACGCGCAACGCATTCTCGCCCATGACCTTGCGGATATCCGCCTCCTTCCACCCATCGTCCATCAGCGCCTGGGTCACCTGCACCAGCTGCGAGGTGTCGAAGCGGGCGGTGACATTGCCGTCGAAATCGCTGCCGAGCGCGACATACTCCGGCCCGACAAGGTCGCGCACATGGCGCATGGCGCGCACGATTGCGGCGGGCGAGGTGTCGCACACGGCACCCGGCCAGTATCCGATGCCGATCACGCCGCCCGTCGCCGCCACGCCGCGAATTTGCTCGTCGGAGAGGTTGCGATTGATGTCGCAGGTCGCCTGCACACCACCATGACTCGAGACGACCGGACGGCGCGCCATGGCGAGAATCTCGGCCACGCACGCCTCGCTGCAATGGGCGATGTCGACGATGATGCCCAGCTCTTCCATACGGATTACGGCATCGCGTCCCATGGCAGTCAGGCCGCCACGTTCGATGCCGTGCATCGATCCGGCCAGCTCATTGTCGAAGAAATGCGTCAGCCCTGCCATGCCGACGCCCGCTTCGTGCAGCACAACGAGATTGGCGAGATCGCCTTCGAGATTATGCAGCCCCTCCACGGACAGCATGGCGAAGACCGTGTCCGGGCGCATTTGCTGTGCATCGCTTACCAGCGCGTCCAGAGCGCGGCCCGGCGCGACCATCACCAGCGCGCCGTCCGAAGCGTCCACCGCCTCTCGCAGCTTCTCGCCGTGATAGAGCGTGCGCTCCAGCAGCGAGGTCCAGGTGCGCACCGGTTGCAGTTGCCCGATGGCGAGTAGGGTGATGTTGTCGGTATCGCCCGAATTGCCGTCATAGTTCTGCCCGCGCGGCGTCTTGGTGACGCTGGAGAATACCTGCAGCGCGACATTGCCATCCTGCAGGCGCGGAAGGTCCATGTGGCCGCGCTCCGCTCGTGCATTCAGGTCGCGATCCCACAACAGCGTATCGCCGTGCAGGTCAACGATGAGAAGCGTATCGTGCAGCGCCTGCGCCTCAGCGCTGATGGCGGGCAGCGGCTCGCCGTCGATGACATTGCGCTGCCGCTCCACGATGCCGGGCGCGAAGATGAAGAAGGCGGCGAGCGCCACCAGCAGCAGCGCTGCCAGTCCGCGTTTACCGGCTGACCACATCAATTAGAACGCGAAAGCTTCTTGTAGCCTGCTAGGACGCGACGGCTTTCCGTTTTGGCGTTTCAAAGCCTTAGGCAAAGAAGATTTGTATTGCTCGATTAAGTCGCTGCGAACCAAGCGCCGTGCGTCCTTATCCGGAGCAGACACCTCGTACACGACAAATCTGTGATCGTCGCCATCTGCACTAGCGTCGCATTCGAGAATTTTTGAACGCTCCCAGGTCTCGATGTCATTGAGCACGTTCTGGTCCAAAAACGCATCAGCGTGTTCGACTTCATGATCAATCAAAGTCACCAGGTATCGATCAATAAAGGGTCCGAACTGATGGTAAGTCAGCGCCCCTCCGATCACGAAAGTTTCGGACGAACCAAATTTCTGTGCGACAAAAAGCGCCTCGGGTATCGAAAGGGCAAGCTTACACTTGTCAGAAGAGGCAAAAAGCACGGCGTTGTGCGATAGAACGACGTTATTGCGCTTCGGTAGACACCCCCCCACCGACTCGTAAGTCTTTCGACCCATCAGGACAGTGTGGCCGGTAGTGGTCTCCCGGAAAAACCGCATGTCGGACTTAAGCCGCCAAGGCAGAGCGTTCTTGCATCCGATTGCACCCATGCGATCTATAGCTACAATCGCCGTCAAAGCTTGCGGTTGGCTGGCCATGAGCGCTTTAGAGTCGATCTGTGGATGCGATTCAAGTGAGTCCTGTTGGCAACACTCTGCAAAGCATGCCGGAAAAGCTGTGGAAATCCACTCACCCGATCCGCGTGATGTGGCCCATCTTGCGCCCCTCGCGCGCTTCGGCCTTGCCGTAGAGATGGACATGGTTGCGATCGTCGGAGAGGTGGCCCCCAAGATCGAGCGCGTCGCCCCCGATCAGGTTCGTCATGGTGACAGTGTCGGACACGCTATCGGTCGCGCCGAGCGGCAGGCCGCAAATTGCACGGATGTGGTTTTCGAACTGGCAGGTGGTCGCGCCCTCGATGGTCCAGTGGCCCGAATTGTGCACGCGCGGTGCCATCTCGTTGAAGACCGGGCCCTGCTTGGTCGCGAAGAATTCCAGCGTCAGCACGCCGACATAGCCCAGCGCATCGGCAACGCGTTTCGCCATGGCGCGCGCCTGTTCCACCTGTTCGCCCACGATGGCGGGGGCGGGCAAGGCGGAGCGGGCCAGGATGCCTTCGCCATGGGTGTTGTGCGCGCTGTCCCAGAAGCGCACTTCGCCATCGCGGCCCCGCACGAGGATGACGGAGAACTCGCATTCGAAGCTGACGAATGCCTCATACACACAGCCGCTTTCAGGAATGCGCGCACCTGCGGCATCTTCGGAGCGGCGCACGACCCACTGGCCCTTGCCGTCATATCCGTCGCGCCGGGTTTTCAGGATGCCGGGCACGCCGATGCGGTCGATCGCCCCTGCCAGTTCGCTATCGTGATCGATGGCGGCGAAGTCCGCCGGACGACCACCCTGTTCCTGGATAAAGCGTTTCTCGCGCACCCTGTCCTGCGCCACTTCCAGCGCGCGTGTGCCGGGTGCCAGCATATCGGCTGGCAATGCCGCGAGCGGGGCAACGGGGACATTCTCGAACTCGTAAGTGATGACATCGCAGCCGCGTGCAAAGGCGATCAGCGCTTCGCTATCGTGCCATGGCGCGCAGGTGAAGGAGTGCGCGACTTCGGCGGCAACGCTGTCGGCCTCGGGCGCGTAGATATGGCAGCGATAGCCCAGCTGGGCGGCGGCCATGGCGAGCATGCGGCCCAATTGTCCGCCGCCGAGAATACCGATTGTCGCGCCTGGTTTTAACAATCCCGCCCCCAATCCGAGCGGGCTGAGCTTGTCGAAGCCCTGCCCTTCTTCTGCGTGTTCTGCGCTATAAAGAAAAGCAGTCCTTCGACAAGCTCAGGGCGAACGGGGCGGGGAATGGTTGTGAAGTGTCTCTGTTAGTCCACCGGCGTTTCGCCGACCTTTTCAGTCTGCGCTGCGCGATACTCCTTCAGGCGCGTTGCCAGCGCATCGTCGCCCAGCGCGAGGATGCTGGCTGCCAGGATCCCCGCATTGGTCGCGCCTGCTTCCCCGATAGCGAGCGTGCCGGTCGGCACGCCGGCGGGCATTTGCACGATGGACAGCAGGCTATCCAAGCCATTCAGCGCCTTGGACTTCACCGGCACGCCCAGCACGGGCAGATGCGTGAGCGCGGCGATCATCCCGGGCAGATGCGCCGCGCCGCCCGCGCCTGCGATGATGACGTGGAAACCTTCATCCGCCGCGCCCTTGCCGAAAGCGTGCAGGCGGTCGGGCGTGCGGTGGGCGGAGACAATGCGCGCTTCATGCGCCACGCCCAACTCATCCAGCACGGCGGCGGCGCATTGCATGGTCGGCCAGTCGGACTGGCTGCCCATCACGATAGCGACCTTGGCAGTCATCGGATCACGAATCCTTCAAATAGTAGCGTTCGCCCGGCTGCATCGCGTCGTCGAACTCGTAGATGATGGGCTGGCCGGTCGGGATTTCGAGGCCGGTAATGTCCTCGTCGGAAATGCCGGAAAGGTGTTTCACCAGCGCGCGCAGAGAATTGCCGTGCGCAGAGATGATGACCGTCTCACCCTTTTCCAGCTCGGGCAGGATCGTGCCTTCCCAATAGGGCAGCACACGCTCGATGGTGAGTTTGAGGCTTTCGGTTTGCGGTACGTCGATGCCGTCATAGCGCGGATCGTTACCGGGGTCGTATTGGTCACCCTTGGGCATTTCCGGAGGCGGCACATCGAAGCTGCGGCGCCAGATCTGCACCTGCTCGTCCCCGTGCTTCTCGCGCGTTTCCTGCTTGTTGAGGCCCGTCAGCCCGCCATAATGCCGCTCGTTCAGCTGCCAGTTCTTGGTTTCGGGGATCCACAACCGCTCGCATTCTTCCAACGCGAGATGCAGCGTCTTGATCGCGCGCTTCTGCACGCTGGTGAAGGCGATGGTGGGCAGCACACCCTTGGCCTTCATCAGCCGGCCCGCCTCGCGCGCTTCCTCTACGCCCTTTTCGGTTACGTCGACATCCCACCAGCCGGTGAAGCGGTTGGCGAGGTTCCATTCGGACTGGCCATGGCGGACGAGGATCAGCTTGGGCATGTGGCGTGTGTCTCCATCAGCAAGAGCGCGCGCCCTAGCTGTCTGCTGGCTTGTTTAAAAGGTTTTGTGATTCGCCGTCGGTCTTTGCCGCCATGCCTTTTGCTTGCGCCTTGCGTTTGCGGAGGTTGGCGCGCAATTGGGCAGCCAGGCGCTCTTCGCGGGATTGATCATTGCTCATGCCATGATATCTGGCGCAAGGATGGCCCACGCTCAAGCTCTCGCTTGACTTTGCGCGCCTTGGGGGACAATAGCGCGCGCCTGCAACAGGTGTGCCGCGGTAGCTCAGTGGTAGAGCGCACCCTTGGTAAGGGTGAGGCCGAGAGTTCAATTCTCTCTCGTGGCACCATTTTTTCTTTCGATTGCGCATCCGCGCAATCATCCTCGGTGCAGTTCCCTCCATTTCGGCTGACGCCTCCATTGCGGGGCACCTGCGGCCGCGCCATTCGCGCTCGATCGCCTGCTTGTCGCGGCCGAGTGTAGGCGCTGATACTCTAGGGATGCGGGCACATAAACAAATTGCCCGCCCACGCTCCCTCACTATAGTTCCGCCCCATGCATGACGACGACACGCTCACGCCGCTCGATCCCGCTTACCGCACCATGTTGCGGATCGAGGGGGCGCTCGCTGCCATTCCGCTGCTGATCCTGGCCATCTCTCTGACGGTCATCCCCGAAGTGCCCAGCATCGTCACGGGGATTGTATGGGCGCTGGTGGCGCTGCTGATCCTCGCCATTATCCTGTACCTGCCCATGCGGCGATGGGCCGCACGTGGCTACGATATGGGGTCGGACCGGCTGCGCGTGGTGAAAGGCGTGATGTTTCATGCCGATACCGTCGTGCCGTTCAGCCGGGTGCAGCATATTGATGTGGAGCAAGGCCCGCTGGAGCGGCTGCTCGGGATTGCGCGGCTGATCCTTCACACCGCCGGTACGCATAATGCCTCGGTCACCCTGCCGGGTCTGCGCCATGCGGATGCGACGGCGATGCGCGAGGATATTCGCCAGCATGTGAAGCGCGAATCGCAATGAGCGAGCTGGACGTGGCCGAAGTAACCGAAATCGCCGATGATGGCTGGCGGCGCGTCAATGCGCTCACCATCATCGTCAGTACGCTGCGGTCGCTCGTCCAATCGATCATCCCGCTTATCGTCCTGAGCGTCAGTATCGGGCGAGACAATGACGGTGGTTCCGTATTCGCTGCTGCGATGAGCGGCATCGTATTGGCCATTATAGCCGCGATAGCTTTCGGCAACTGGTTGAGCTGGTACCGGATGCGCTACCGCATCGGCGATAACGACATCCGCATGGAGAAGGGCGTGCTCAGCCGCGCCGCGCGCTCCATTCCCTATGACCGCATCCAGGACGTCAGCCTCGAACAGAAGCTGCTGCCGCGCCTGCTCGGGCTGGTGCAGGTGAAATTCGAAACGGGCGCGGGCGGCAAGGACGAGCTGGTGCTCGCTTATGTCGACGAGGCAGAAGGCGAAGCGCTGCGCGAGACGGTGCGCTCGCTTGTCGACGCTGCCGACGACACTTCAACCGCCTTGTCGAACCCCGGATCCGGCACTGTCGACACCGCCAAACCGCGTGAGGCGGAGCGCGTGCTGTTCACCATGGATCCGCGCAGGCTGGGCGTTTACGGCCTTTTCAGCTTCTCGCTGGTTATCTTCGCCGTCATTCTCGGCGCAGCCCAGCAGTTGGAATTTCTGCTTCCGTTCGACCTGTGGGACAATGTCGAGCGCTACGTGTTCGATCGCGGATACGAAGAGGCGGGCGATTATATCGGCGGCATGAATATGGCAGCGCGGATTGCCGGCCTGCTTTACCTGGCGGTAGCGATCATCGGCGTCGGCCTGCTCAGCGGCATCATCAAGACTTTCGCGCGAGATTACGGCTTCGCCCTGCTGCGCACCGATAAGGGCTTTCGCCGCCAGCGTGGCCTGCTAACCAAGACCGATGTGGTCATGCCCGTCCACCGAGTGCAGGCGCTGGTGCTGTCGACCGGCTGGCTGCGCCGACGCTTCGGCTGGCACGGTCTTTCCGTCATCAGCCTTGCGCAGGATTCGGGCAGCGCGAACCATGACATCGCGCCCTTTGCGCAGATGGAAGAGATTGCGCCGATTGCCGCCGAAGCCGGTTTCACCTTGCCGGACGAAGCTGCCGCATGGCGTCGCCCAAGCCCGAAATACTACACCGACAGTGCCATCATAAATGTACTGTTCGTCGCGCTGTTTCCCATTGTCGGCCTGATCGTCGCCGCCGCGAACGCCACGACTTTCAACGCTGCAGCTCCGGTGGCGCTGGTAGGGTTCATCCTGCTCGCCGCATTCCTGGCTGTGCGCGAATACTACCTCTGGCGTTTCGACCGGCACGCCCTCGATCCCGAGCAAATCGTGTCGCGGCGCGGGTGGCTGTCACCGCGCGTCAAGTTCGCCAACCGGGTGAAGCTGCATTCGGTCGAAATCGCGCAGGGGCCGATTGCCCGGCTGCGCGGCTATTGCGATTTGAGGTTCGGAATGGCTGGCGGCAGCTTCGCGTTTGAGGGACTAGCGGTAGAAGACGCACGCGAGCTGCGCGCCGCCGTGCTTGAGTCCATCGCCGCAGTCGATTTCGCCAAGCTGGCGCGCTGAGCGCGCTCAGCTCTCGATGTCGGCCCGAACATCCGCCCAGTCGGCATGCTTGCGAAATTGCGCCGCGACATAGGGGCATTGCGGCACGATGGTGAAACCTTGCTCCCGCGCATCGGCTACCATCGCTTCCACCAGCTTTAACGCTATGCCTTTTCCGCGCGCGGCGGGCGGAGTGAAGGTATGGTCGGCAATGCGGGCCTTACCGCGTGCGCGCCATGTCAATTCGGCTGGCTGCTCTGCGCCTTCCACATCCACGCGGTAAGCGCCTTCGGTGGTGTTGTCGGTGACGGTAATCTGGCTGTCTGACACGAAATTCTCCTTCTTGCGCTGAACGCGAGGGAGCGCCATGGCGTTCCGCGATGCAATTCCTCTCCGACAATGCAGCACCCGTGCATCCCAGGGTCTGGGACGCGATGCGCGCTGCCGATGCGCCGGACACGCCATACGATACCGATGCGCTCAGCCGGGAACTGGATGCGCGCTTTACAGCGCTGTTCGGCCGCGAATGCGCGGCTCTGACGGTAGCGACGGGCACGGCAGCGAACTGCCTTGCACTCGCGACGATGGTGCAGCCGCATGGCGGCGTGATCTGCCACCGCGAGGCGCATATCGAGATGGACGAATGCGGCGCGCCCGGCTTCTACCTCCACGGCGCGAAGCTGCTGCTGGCGGAGGGGGAAGGTGCAAAGCTGACACCGGACGGGGTCGGCAAGGTGCTCGCGGGGATCACGCGCGGTGTGCACCAGGTGCCGGCGCATGCAATCTCGATCACGCAGGCGAGCGAATACGGTCTGGTTTACGATGCCGGCGAACTGGCTGCGATCCGTTCTATTGCTAGCGAGCACGGCCTCGGCTTCCATATGGACGGGGCGCGCTTTGCCAATGCCTGCGCTTACCTTGGCGGCTCGGCTACCGATGCGGCGGGCGAGATCGACGCTCTGAGCTTCGGTTGCGTGAAGAATGGCGGCATGGGCGCAGAAGCGGTGATCCTGTTCGATACAGAGAAGGCGGAGATGGTCCGCTATCGTCGCAAGCGCGCCGGGCATTTACAGAGCAAGGGTCGCTTCCTCGCCGCGCAGATCATCGCGATGTTGGAGGACGATATTTGGCTGGAGAATGCGCGCGCAGCCAATGCAGCGGCGGCAATCGTCGCCGATGGCGCGGCGGACAGGCTGGTATATCCGCAGCAGATCAACGAATTGTTCGTCAGCATGGACGCCGCCGAACGCACCGCGCTGCGAGAACAGGGCTTCGGCTTTTACGACTGGGACGACAGCTGCGTTCGCTTGGTCACCCATTGGGCGACCGACCATGACGATGCGCACAAGCTGGCGCGGGCCATCGCCGCGCTGTGAGCGACGAACAGCCCAACATGCTCAGCTGGCGGGTGCTGGTGCCTTTCGTGCTGACCGGCACGATCTGGGGCTCCACCTGGTATGTCATCACCGGCCAGATCGATGGCGTGCCTGCGGCATGGTCGGTCTTCTACCGCTTCGCGCTCGCCACACCCGCGCTGTTCCTCGTCGCATGGCTAATGAAGCGCCGCCTCCGCCTGACGCGCAAGGAGCAAATGCTCGCGCTGGTCGTCGGCATCTTCCAGTTCTGCGGCAATTTCCTCTTCGTCTACCATGCCGAGCTTTACGTCACCTCCGGCATCGTCGCGATGATGTTCGCCTTGCTGATGGTGCCCAATGCGCTGCTGGCGCGGCTTTTTATCGGAGAGCGGGTGCAGGGCGGCTTTGTCGCAGGCAGCGCGGTGGCGATTGTCGGCGTGGCGTTTCTGATCTGGCACGAGTTTACCGCGAACCCCGATGCGGGCGTAATCGGCGGCAATGTGGGGCTGGGCGTCGTGCTGACGATCCTCGGCATCCTCGCCGCGAGCTTTGCCAATGTGATCCAGGCAAACCCGACCGGCCGCGCCGTGCCCATGGTCAGCCTTCTGGCCTGGGCGATGCTGTATGGCACGCTGGCCGATTTGCTTTTCGCGCTGCTTACCGCAGGGCCGCCGCCGCTGCCGACCGGAACGGCCTATTGGGGCGGGATCGTCTATCTCGCGCTGATCGGATCGGTGGTGACCTTTCCGCTGCATTACAATCTTGTGCGGACCATCGGCGCTGGTCGCTCCGCCTACAACACCATCCTCACCATCGCCGTCGCGATGTTGCTTTCGACGCTGTTCGAGGATTACCGCTGGACGCCGCTCACCGCCACGGGGATGGCGCTGGCCGTGCTCGGCATGGTGCTGGCGCTCCGCGCAAGGCGGGCGAAATCCGTGCAGGTGCAGCAGTCAGCGGGATTGCTGCGCTAGGGTTGCCAGCCCTTCGCGATAGGTCGGATATTGCGGCTGCCAGCCGAGCACGCGCTTCGCCTTGCCATTCGCTACACGGCGGTTCTCGGCATAGAAGCCGCGCGCCATGGGGGAGAGGTCCGCCTCTCCCATACTGACAAGCGGCGGCGGCTCCTGCCCCAGCAGAGCGCAGGCATGTTCGATCACGGCATTCTGGCTCGCAGGCAGGTCATCACCCAGATTGTATGCGCCCGGCGGAGCATCGCTCGCCATCGCCGCCATCACGCCGCTGGCGATGTCCTCCACATGCACGCGGCTGAAAACTTGTCCCGCTATGTCGATCCGGTGTGCCTTGCCGCTGGCGATCCGGTCGAACGCGCTGCGCCCCGGGCCGTAAATGCCGGGCAGTCGGAAGACGTGCGCGCCGCGATCGAGCCATGCCGCATCGCAGGCCGCCCGTGCGCTGCGCCTGCCAATGCCGGTGGGCGCGCTCTCGTCCACCCAGGCACCGTTCTGGTCCCCGTAGACTCCTGTAGAGGACAGGTAGCCGAGCCAGCCTTTACCGAGCAGGTCGCCATAGGCATTCAGCACCGGATCGCTTTCGCTTTCACGGTCGGGCGGTACCGATGACAGAACATGGGTCGCTCTCCCCAAGGCGGCCTTCACGCCTTCGGAATCGCCGAAGTCCACATCACCGTCCGAGCCGGTCGCGCTCACTTGCCATCCCGCTGCCTTCGCCGCTGCAGCGATGCGCTTGGCAGAATAGCCGAGGCCGAAAATGAACAGATGTGCCATGCGCGCGTTGTAAACACTCGACGCGCTCACGAAAGATCAAAAGGCTTCATCCATGGATATCGCTCGCACGCCCTCCACGCCAGATGGCAACCAGCACCTCGCCGATGCCGCACCCGAACCGCAGGAACCGGCGATTATCCGGCGCGAGGATTACACGCCCTTCGCGTGGAACTTGCCGGAGGTCCATCTCCATTTCGAACTGGGGCTGGAAGAGACGCATGTCACCGCGAAGTTGAGCGTAGAGCGCAATCCGCAAGCCGAAGCCTCCCCCACGATCCGGCTGAACGGAGACGAGCTGGAGCCGCAATCGGTCGCGGTCGATGGCGAACAGGTCGACAGCTGGACAATGGATGACGGCGACCTGCTCGTGTCACTGCCGGGCGATGCGCATGAGATCGTGATCGAGACGACGATCAATCCCGCGGCCAACACGAAGCTGATGGGGCTGTTCGCCTCGAACGGTATGCTCTGCACGCAATGCGAGGCCGAGGGCTTCCGCCGCATCACGTTCTTCCCCGACCGCCCCGATGTGCTTTCCGTTTACTCGGTGCGCATGAGCGGTACGAAGGCAGCGTTCCCTGTGCTGCTGGCCAATGGCAATCTGGAAGAGAGCGGCGAAGAGGCGGATGGCACCCACTGGGCCGAGTGGCACGACCCGTGGCCCAAGCCGAGCTACCTGTTCGCGCTGGTGGCGGGCGACCTTGTCAGCAACACGGACACCTTCATCACCGCCTCGGGCCGCGAAGTCACTTGCAACATCTATGTGCGCGAGGGCGACGAGGGTCGCACCGGCCATGCGATGGAATCGCTGAAGAAAAGCATGCGTTGGGACGAGGAGACCTTCGGGCGCGAATACGATCTCGATCTCTACAACATCGTCGCCGTGTCGGATTTCAACATGGGCGCGATGGAGAACAAGGGCCTCAACGTCTTCAACACCAAATATGTGCTGGCGGACGAAGAGACGGCGACCGATGGCGACTTTGACGGGGTCGAAGGCGTGATCGCGCATGAATATTTTCACAACTGGTCGGGCAACCGCGTCACCTGCCGCGACTGGTTCCAGCTGAGCCTGAAGGAAGGGTTCACCGTGCTGCGCGACCAGCTCTTCAGCCAGGACATGGGCAGCGCACCTGTCAAGCGCATCGAGGATGTGCGCGTGCTGCGTGGTGCGCAATTCCCCGAGGATAGCGGACCGCTCGCCCATCCGATCCGTCCGGACAGCTACCGCGAGATCTCAAATTTCTACACCGCCACGGTTTACAACAAGGGCGCCGAAGTCATCCGCATGATGCGCACCATGTGCGGGCCGGAGCGCTTCCGGCAGGGCACGGGCCTCTACTTCGAGCGCCACGATGGCGAGGCGGCGACATGCGAGGATTTCGTGAAGGCGATGGAGGATGGCGCCGGTCTCGATCTTACGCAATTCCGCCTCTGGTACTCGCAGGCAGGCACGCCGAAAATCACCGCGCGGCTGGAAAAGGATGGCGAGGATGCGGTGCTGCACCTGTCGCAAGAGGTGCCGCCGACGCCGGGGCAGGAGAGCAAATCTCCCATGCCCATCCCGCTGCGCACGGCGATCTTCGACAGGGAAACCGGGAAACACGGTGGTGAACAGCTGGTTACCCTGACCGAAGCTCAAGGTAGCTTCAGGTTCGGGAATGTTGGCGCGTCGCCCGTGCTTTCGATCAATCGCGGCTTTTCCGCGCCTGTGACCATGTCGCGCGACGTGTCGGATGAAGACCTTGTCTTCCTCGCCGCGCATGATGACGATCCGTTCGCCCGTTACGAGGCCTTGCAGGATCTGGTGGTCGGCCATTTACAACATGCCGTGTCGGGCGAATTGTCGGATGATGACCGCGACAGCGCCCGCGAAGCCATCGCCAGCGCCATTGGCAGCGTGCTTGCCGATGACAGTCTCGACGATCTGATGCGCGGTGAGCTGCTGGTGCTGCCGACAGAGGGTTATCTCGCCGAGACGATGGCAATCGCCGATCCGGGCCGAATCCATGAAGAACGCGCTGCCCTGCGGTCTGCCATCGGCGCGCAGCTGGAAGACCAGTTCGCCGCCATGCATGAGAGGGCGAGCGCGGTGCCATACAGCCTTTCTGCCGAGGCGCGCGGCGCGCGCAAGGTAAAGACGCAGGCGCTGATCTACATGGCCGCCGGCAACCCCGATCGCGGCAAGGCAATGGCATGGGAGCAATATCAGGCGGCCGACAACATGACCGATCGGCAGGGCGCGCTGATGGTGCTGGCAGGTGCGGACGGTATCAAGCGGACCAATGCGCTTCTCGATTTCTACAACCGCTTCAAAGGCAATGCGCTGGTAATTGACAAGTGGTTCTCGTTGCAGTCCATGTCGACGCATCCGGGTGTCATCGAGCATGTAAAGGCGCTGGCAGACCATCCCGAGTTTACGCTGAAGAACCCCAATCGCGTGCGCTCGCTCTATATGGGCTTCGCCGTGAACCAGAACGCCTTCCACGATCCGTCCGGCGAAGGCTATCGCGTGATCGCGGACCTGATCCTGGCGCTCGATCCGATCAATCCGCAGACCGCCGCGCGCTTCGTCACGCCGCTGGGGCGCTGGCGGCGGATCGAGCCGGATCGCTCTGCCCTGATGAAGGCGCAGCTGGAGCGGATCGCCAAGGCGCCGGGCCTCTCTCGCGACACACATGAGCAAGTGAGCCGCAGCCTTGGCTGAGGTCATCCGGTCCGGTCGCCTGAGCGTGCCGCACGGCTTTCTCGACGGCGAGCAGAGCGATGCGAACGCCACCGCCCTTGCCGTGGGCGAGATGCCTGTTGCCATGCTGAAACAGGTGCATTCGCCTGACGTCGTTCGCGTTACGCAAGCGTTCGATCATGGCGAACGGCCTGAAGCCGATGCCATGGTGACGGACAAGCGCGGAATCGCACTCTGCATTGTGACGGCGGATTGCGCGCCGGTCCTTCTGGCCGACGAGATCGCCGGCGTCATCGGCGCAGCCCATGCCGGGTGGCGCGGAGCGCAAGGCGGCGTCATCGCCAACGCCGTTGCGGCGATGGAAGAGCTCGGCGCGGACCGCCGGCGGATTACTGCTGCCATCGGCCCATGCATCGCGCAGGAAAGCTATGAAGTCGGAGAAGACATGCGCGCTGAATTCACGCCGCAGGATCACACCTTCTTCAAATCGGGCGCTTCGGGGAAATGGCAATTCGATCTGGAAGGCTTCGTCGCGAGCCGGCTGAAACTGGCTGGTATTGCCACAGTCGATCCGCTGCGACTCGACACCTATGCCAATGCCGACCGCTTCCATTCCTACCGCCGCGCGACGCACCAGAACGGCGACAAAACTGCGCGCCAGCTCTCCCTGATTGCCCTGCCACGCTGAATAGTTGCGCCGCGCGCAACAGCCCTTGTCATATAACCGCCAAAAGGCGGGTTGATGGCGCGCCCCGCCTCGTCTATCAGCCGCGCCAAGCCGCCGCTCGGCAAGCCTTTGTCTTGCGGTTTCAATACGGGTTATTCCAAAAGCTAAGGGGACGCGATACCGCGACCCCGTGACGGGCAAGCAAGGCAAGGGCATGGCAACCACCACCGGCAATGCTGAAACGGCTGAAGTAACAGCTGAAACTGCGGGCAAGGACGGCGTTCGTCGCCGCGACTTTATCGAGATTGCAGCCGTGTCGGCCGCCGGTGTCGGCGGCGCGGTGACGCTGATCCCGTTGCTGACCCAGATGGCCCCGTCGGCAGACGTGCTGGCCGCCAGCACCACCGAACTTGACATTTCGGGCCTCGAAACGGGTCAGGCCATCAAGGCGGTTTTCCGCGAACAGCCCGTGTTCGTCCGCCGCCTGACGCCTGCCGAGATCGAGGCCGCCGACGCCGTGCCGCTTTCGGAGCTGCGCGATCCGGCGGCGCTTTCGGACATCACGCAGGTCGGCCATGAGGATGTGCTCGTCGTGATGGGCGTTTGCACCCACCTCGGCTGCGTGCCGCTCGGCGCTGCGGAAGGTGAGAACAAGGGCGAGTATGGCGGCTATTTCTGCCCCTGCCACGGCTCGCATTACGACACCGCCGCGCGTATCCGCAAAGGCCCCGCGCCCACCAATCTGGTGGTGCCGGAATACCAGTTTACTTCCGATACGACGATTTTGATCGGATAAGGCGAGAGAGACGACCATGAGTTTTCCCTGGGCCCGCGAATACAAGCCTGCCAACGGCTTCACCCAGTTTCTCGATGAGAAGCTGCCGGTGCCGCGCCTTATTTATAATGCTGTGGGCGCCGGTTACCCCGTGCCGCGCAACCTTTCGTATTTCTGGAACTTCGGTGTCCTCGCCGGTTTCTGCCTCGTCTTGCAGATCGTTACCGGTGTCGTCTTGGCGATGCACTACGCCTCCGATGTCGGCCTCGCCTTTGCGAGCGTCGAACACATCATGCGCGATGTGAACTGGGGTTGGCTGATGCGTTATGCCCACGCCAACGGTGCAAGCTTCTTCTTCGTTGTCATCTACATCCACATCTTCCGCGGGCTGTTCTACGCCTCGTACAAGCCGCCGCGCGAGATGATCTGGCTGATCGGCGTCGTGATCTTCCTGCTGATGATGGCCACCGCCTTCATGGGCTATGTGCTGCCATGGGGCCAAATGAGCTTCTGGGGCGCGCAGGTCATCACCGGCCTGTTCTCCGCCATCCCGCTGGTGGGTGAGCCGCTGCAGATCTTCATTCTAGGCGGTTATGCGCCGGGCAATGCCGCGCTGACCCGCTTCTTCAGCCTGCACTTCATGCTGCCTTTCGTGATTGCAGGGTGCGTGATCCTGCACATCTGGGCGTTGCACATTCCGGGCTCCTCCAACCCGACGGGCGTGGAAGTGAAGCAGGAAAGCGACACGGTGCCGTTCCACCCGTATTATACGGCGAAGGACGGCTTCGGGCTCGGCGTCTTCCTATTGATCTACCTGGCCTTCGTGTTCTTCATCCCGAACGTGCTTGGCCACCCGGACAATTATATCGAGGCGAACCCGCTCTCGACCCCGGCGCACATCGTGCCCGAATGGTATTTCTATCCGTTCTACGCGATCCTGCGCGCCTTCACCTTCGACTTCATCCTGCCGGCCAAGCTGTGGGGCGTACTCGCCATGTTCAGCGCGATCCTGGTATGGTTCTTCCTGCCCTGGCTCGATAAGGGTCCGGTGCGCAGCGGCCATTACCGCCCGCTGTTCCGCAAGTTTTTCTGGTTCGGCCTGATCCCGTGCATGGCGATGCTGTTCTTCCTCGGCGGTGCGCCGGCGGAAGAGCCCTATGTGATGCTGAGCCAGATCTTCACCGCATATTACTTCCTGCACTTCCTCGTGATCCTGCCGATCATCTCTTCGATCGAGCGGCCCGATCCGCTGCCATATTCGATCACCGAGGCTGTGCTGGGTTCCGACAAGACAGCCGTGCTGGGCGAGAACGCCAGGCCGGTAGGCGTCTGAACGAGAGCGTTTAGGGGAAATACAAGAACATGATCCGTCTCGTTGGAATCCTGATCGGTCTGGGCTTCGCATTCGTGGCCCTGGTCTCGCTCGGCGTCGGCGCCTACACTGCTGCGACCGAAGACGCACCGGCATATACGACCTACGACTTCGTCCTGCATGGCGATGGCCCTGAAGGTGGCTTCTCCTTCGAGGGCGGGCTTGGCCGGTGGGATATCGCGCAATTGCAGCGCGGCTACCAGGTCTACAAGGAAGTGTGCGCCGCCTGTCACTCGCTCGACTACGTCGCCTTCCGCAATCTGGAGCAGCTCGGCTATTCCGAAGATCAGGTGAAGGCTGAGGCGGCCAGCTGGCAGGTGCCCGGTATCGATCCGGATACCGGCGATTCCATCATGCGCCCGGCTCTGCCGACCGATTATTTTCCTTCGCCCTACGCCAATGACGTGGCTGCTGCTGCGGCCAACAACAACGCCATCCCGCCGGACCTGTCGCTGATGACGAAGGCGCGTCCCGATGGCACGAATTACGTGTATCACCTGCTGATCGGCTATCAGGAACCGTCCGAGACATTGGCGACGAACCTGCCCGACGCGCTGCCGGGGCCGGGGCTGTACCACAACCCGTATTTCCCCAACCTCAATATCGCCATGGCCCCGCCGATCACGTCGGACGGCCAGGTGAGTTATAATGACGGCACCGAAGCCACGATCGAACAGATGTCGGAAGACGTGTCCGCTTTCCTGACATGGACGGCGGAACCCAGCCTGATCGAGCGCAAGGAAACGGGTTGGGCGGTGCTGCTATTCGTCCTCTTCGCCACGATCCTTGCATGGTTCGCCAAGAAGCAGGTCTGGGCCGACATCAAGCCTGTCCGCCGGAAGGACTGACGTATCGGCGCCGCCAGCTTGACGGACGACCAGCTCAAGGCGCTGATCCGTACTGTTCCGGATTTCCCTGCCAAGGGGATCCAGTTCCGCGACATCACCACGCTTCTCGCCGATGGAGAGGGGCTGGCGGCCTGTATCGATCGCCTGACAGACTTGGCGCGTCCACTGAACGTGCAGGCGATTGCGGGCATAGAGGCGCGGGGCTTTATCTTCGGCACGGCGCTGGCCATGCACCTTGGCACCGGCTTCATTCCGATGCGCAAGGCAGGCAAGTTGCCGGTCCCGTGCCTCGAGCAGTCCTACGCCCTCGAATATGGCGAAGCGGTGCTGGAACTTGATCCGACTATCGTGGCGGCGGACCAGCATGTGCTCGTCGTGGATGATCTTTTGGCAACCGGCGGCACGGCGCTGGCGGCAGCCAAATTGCTGCGCAAAGCAGGCGCGCGGGTCGAGCATGCATTGTTCGCTGTCGATCTGCCGGAACTCGGCGGTGCGGCAGCGCTAGCAAGTGCGGGCGTAAAGACCCATGCGCTGCTGGCATTTGACGGGCACTGACAGTCTGTCAGGATAGAAGACCCTGCTGGCGCATTGGTGATCGGTAGGTAGGGACAGCCGTCCCGGACGGGGAGACACATGGAATCACAGGCCCTTGTTATCGCGCTTGTCGGGATTCTCGGCATTGGCGCGCAATGGGTGGCCTGGCGCACGGGATGGCCCGCCATCGTGCTCATGCTCGCCGCCGGTTTCCTAGCCGGACCGGTCCTAGGCGTGATCGACCCGCGCGAGACATTCGGCGACCTGCTGCAACCCATGGTCGGCATCGGCGTGGCGCTCATCCTCTTCGAAGGCGGCCTCAGCCTCGATTTCCGCGAATTCCGCAAATATGCAGGCGGTGTGTGGCGGCTCGTCATCATCGGCGTGCCGCTGGGCTGGCTCTTCGGGTCGCTGGCCGGATATTACGTGGCGGGACTGGCGCTGCCGGTAGCGATCCTGTTTGCAGGCATCCTCGTGGTGACAGGCCCGACTGTGGTCATTCCGCTGTTGCGCCAGAGCGCCGTACAGCAACGTCCGGCTGCGCTGCTCAAATGGGAAGCCATCGTCAACGATCCCTTCGGTGCGCTCGCCGCGGTGATAGCTTTCGAATACTTCCGCGCCATCGCGCTCAACGACAATGTGTACGATGTCGTGCCCGAGATCGCCATTGCCGCGGCTGTGTCGGGGCTGATCGGCTATGCCGCCGCCAAGGCCATTGCATGGAGTTTCCCGCGTGGTTTCGTGCCGGAATATCTGAAAGTGCCCGTCCTGCTGGTCGCGGTCATCGGCACCTTCGTAATCTGCAACAAGATCGAGCATGAAGCGGGCCTGCTGGCTGTGACCGTCATGGGCATTGCCCTTGCCAATATGCACGTGTCTTCGCTGCGCAGCATCCACCCGTTCAAACAGAATATCGCGGTGCTGCTGGTGTCGGGAATCTTCATCCTGCTATCGGCCAGCCTGGATTTCGAGGCCTTGCGTGAGTTCGAATGGCGCTTCGGCCTCTTCCTGCTGACGCTGCTCTTTCTGGTGCGTCCCGCGACGGTGCTTATCAGCCTCGCTTTCTCCAATATCCCGTGGAACGAGCGGCTGTTCCTCGCCTGGATCGCCCCGCGCGGCATCGTGCTGGTGGCCATCTGCGGCCTGTTCGCCCTGCGCTTGGAAGATCTTGGCGTGGAGCGGGCGAACCTGCTGATCGGCCTCAGTTTCGCCGTCGTCGTCACCACCATCATTGCGCACGGCTTCACGATCGACATCGTGGCGAAGCTGCTTAAGGTGAAAGGCGCGAGCCGCCCCGGCATCCTCATTGTCGGGTCCACACCGTGGACTGTCGCCTTGGGAGAACGGATGCAGGCCCTCGATACGCCTGTGATGATCGTCGATTCGAGCTGGCAGAGCCTGAAGCGTGCGCGAGAGAAAGGACTGCCCACCTACCATGGTGAAGTCTTGCACGAGGCGACAGAGCACAATCTCGACCTGACGCCATACCAGGTGCTGATCGCCGCGACCGAGAACGAAGCGTATAACGCGCTGGTCTGCGCAGAATTCGCACCGGAGATCGGCACCGATAAAGTCTATCAGCTGGGCGAAGGTGCGGACTCCGACGACCGACATGCCCTACCCGCGTCCCTTCGCGGTCGCGCCCTGTTTGCCAGCGGATTCGGCGTGGAGGATGTTGCCGCGCGCCAGCGTGAAGGCTGGGTCTTCCGCCGCACGACACTGTCGGAAAAATACGATGTCGACGATGCGCGCGACAACCTGCCCGAAGCGGCCAATATGCTGATGCTGATCAAGCCCAGCGGAGAGCTGAAATTCTTCACCCACGCCGCCACGCCCACGCCCGAAGCGGGCGATGTGGTCATATCCTTCTCCCCGCCGCGCGAAAAATCTGCCGAAGAGAAGGCCGCGCGCAAATCGAACCCGACCGGACAAAAGCCGCAAACGGCATGAAGAGAGCTGACATGAAAACGCTGCCCACCATCGCTTTGACCCTTGCCGCGACGCTTGCCCTCTCCGCTTGCGAGTTGCGCCGCGAAGGTGGTGAGGAGGCTCCCGATGACGAAACCGGGGAGGAGACAGGCGATCCGCAAGCTCTTGCTTCGCCAACGCCGGACGCTTCGGACGCGCCGATCCCGTCCATCCTGCGAGAGGATGTGGAAGAAGAAGCGGCGGCTGCGTCGCCCCAGCCGGAAGAGCCGGCAGAACCGGTCGAGATAACGCTGTCCTTCCCCGACGGCCCCGAAATTTCTCAGGCGGCAGAGCGTCGCCTGATCGGATTGCTGCAGGAAGATGCGATGGACGAGGATTGGCCCGTCATCCTTGCCGGTCATACCGATTCGGGCGGAAACGACGCGGCGAACCTGCGCGCTTCACGTTCGCGTGCAGAAGCCGTGGCGGCATGGCTGGTGGAGCGCGGTGTCGATAATGACCGGATCGAAGTCATCGCTTTTGGCGAGCAGAACCCGCTCGCGCCGAATGCCCTCCCTGATGGCACACCGAATGAGGAAGGCCGCCGCCAGAACCGCCGCGTCGAAATTACGATAGCGCCTCCAGGCGACTAGACGACGGATATGGCAGCAAACGAGGACGCTTGACTGGCGCGCCCGGCCACGGCAGTGGCGTGGGCTCGGAGCGCGGGTATAGCATAGTGGTAATGCTCCAGCCTTCCAAGCTGGCTAGAGGGGTTCGATTCCCCTTACCCGCTCCATCCCTTCGGCGCGCTTGGCGAACCAGTCTTCCACGCGCTGCCGTTCGGCTGCCGACAGATGCAGGCCCAACTTGCTGCGCCGGAACAGCACATCCTCGGCGGTGACAGCGAATTCTTCGCGAACCAGATAGTCCAGCTCCCGCTCATACAGGTCGAGACCGAAATGCTCGCCGAGATCGGCGGTGCCAGTCGCGCCGTCCAGAATAGCGTGCAGTCGTGTGCCATATGCGCGAGCGAGGCGGAGCGTTCCCCGAGGTCCGAACCACGGATAGCGCGCGTCGCACTCGGCCACGAAGCCGGCAAATTCCAGCGGCTCGATATCGCCGCCGGGCAGGTCTCGATCGGCCGTCCAGCCGTCCGTTTTCGCCCAGCCCAGCGTGTCGAGCGCATGCTCCGCCAGTTTGCGATAGGTGGTGATCTTGCCGCCGAAAATGGAAAGGATCGGCGCGCCGCCCTTCTCCTCCATCTCGAACACGTAGTCGCGGGTGACAGTGGAGAGGTCCGATGACCTGTCATCATAAAGCGGGCGAACCCCGGCATAGCTCCACACAGCATCTTCGGGCGTAACATCGCGGCGCAAATATTCGTTGATCGCCTCGCAGAGATAGTCCGCCTCCTCCGGCGAGATATCGATACCCGACGGATCGCCATCAAAGGCCTTGTCGGTCGTGCCTACCAGCGTGAAGCGGCCTTCATAGGGGATGGCGAAGATGATGCGATTGTCGCGGTTCTGGAAGATGTAGGCGTGGTCGCCTTCGTAAAGGCGCGGGAAGACGAGGTGGCTGCCTTTCACCAGCCGGAGCGCCCCTTCGCCGCTGGCATCGGCCTTGCCGAGCACATGGTCCACCCATGGCCCGGCGGCATTGACAATCTTGCGCGCCGTTACCGTGCTTTCGCCATCCGGGCCGCGCAAGGTCGCCGTCCAGCAATCGGGCGCGCGTTCCAGCGCGGTGCACTCGGTGCGCGTGCGAATGTCCGCGCCGCGTTCGCGCGCATCCATGCAGTTGAGCACGACAAGCCGCGCATCCTCCACCCAGCAATCCGAATATTCGAATCCCTTAGTGAGGCGGTCCTCCAGAACGGACGCATGCGGTTCGTCTCGTAAGGATATCGTCCGCGTCCCCGGCAGCAATTTGCGCCCGCCCAGGTTGTCGTAAAGCAGCAAGCCGAGCCGCAGCAGCCACGATGGGCGCAGGCCCTTGTCGTGCGGCAGGATGAAGCGCAGTGGCCAGATGATATGCGGCGCGATGGTCAGCAGCCGCTCGCGCTCCATCAGGCTCTCGCGCACCAGGCGGAATTCATAATGCTCGAGATAGCGCAGGCCGCCATGCACCAGCTTGGTCGATGCGCTGGAGGTATGTCCAGCGAGATCGTCTTTCTCCACCAGCAACACTTTCGCGCCGCGCCCTGCCGCATCGCGCGCGATCCCCGCGCCATTGATGCCGCCGCCGATGATGAGCAGGTCGTAGATCATACAGGCTTGTTGTCGATCAGCCGCGTGCCACCGATCCGTGCTGCGACGAACAAGCGGGCATTGCCATTGTCGCCATCGAGTGAGGCTATGCTGTCGGCATCGCGCAATTCGGCATAGTCGACGCGCGAGAAACCCGCGCCCAGCAATTCGTCCTCCATAGCCGCCAGTGTGCGGCCCACATGTTGCCCGTCGCGAATGCGCGCGATGGCCTCGTCCATGGCGCGTGGCAGGGTAGCGGCAGCGGCGCGGTGTTCGGCCGAGAGGTATGCGTTGCGGCTGCTCATCGCCAACCCGTCTGCCTCGCGCACGGTCGGAACGCCGTGGATGGCATCGACATGCGGGAAGGCGAGGTCGAGATCGCGCGCCATGCGGCGGATGACGGCAAGCTGCTGCCAGTCCTTCTCGCCGAACAGCGCCATGTCCGGGCGCACCTGGTTGAAAAGCTTGCATACGACCGTCGCGACGCCGTCGAAATGGCCGGGGCGGTCGCCGCCGCACAGGCCTGCACTCACGCCCGAAACGCTGATATTGGTGGCATAGCCAGCCGGATACATGGCCGCAACATCGGGCGCCCATAGCAGCGCCACGCCTTCGCTTTCGAGCTTTGCGGAGTCCTCGGCCAGCTGGCGCGGATAGGCGTCCAGATCCTCCCCTTCGCCGAACTGGCGTGGATTGACGAAGATGGAGGCGATGACGTGATCGGCCTTTTCAGCCGCCGCGCGCATCAGGGTCAGGTGCCCATCGTGCAGCGCGCCCATGGTCGAAACCAGCGCGACCGTGCTTGTTCTTGGGCCGCTTTCGCGCAGTTTCTCCACAGCCAAGCGTAGCTCTGGAAGGGTTAAGGCAGTTTGCATGGGGCGTGCGCTCCGATAGACTGTTGCCCAAGGCCTAGCGGCCTGTCGCCAACAGAGAAAGCCCGGTTTTGAGCGCACCACCCACAGTCCCTCATCGCATCGTCTTCGCCAACGAGAAGGGCGGCACGGGCAAATCGACTACCGCCGTCCACGTCGCCGTGGCGCTGGCCTATCAGGGCGCCAAGGTGGCCGCGCTCGATCTCGACACGCGGCAAAAGACCTTTTTCCGCTATTGCGAGAACCGCGCCGAAACGCAGCGGCGCCGCGGCATCATGCTGGCAGGCCCGGTGTTCGATATCTGCCATGGCGACAGTATCGAAGCGCTGGAGGAAGAAGCCGCGCGCATCAGTAAGGGGATGGACTTCCTGCTGTTCGATACGCCGGGGCGTGACGATCCTTTTGCCCGCCATGTCGCCGCCAGCGCCGATACGCTGGTGACGCCGATGAATGACAGCTTCGTCGATTTCGACCTGATCGGCCATGTTGATGCGGAGAATTTCAAGGTCCGCAAGCTGAGCTTCTACGCCGAATTGATCTGGGAAGCACGTATCAAGCGCAGCCGCGCGACGATCGAAGAACAGAAGCGCGAAATGGACTGGGTGGTGGTGCGCAACCGCACGGGCTTCACCGATGCGCGCAACCAGCGGCGCATCGATGGCGCACTGACGGAGCTTTCCAAGCGCGTGGGCTTTCGCGTGTCGCAGGGTCTATCCGAACGCGTGATCTATCGCGAACTGTTCCCCTCCGGCCTGACGCTGCTCGACAAGGGGCAATTGGGCGAGCTGGGCACCAGCCACCTCGTCGCGCGGCAGGAATTGCGCAACCTTGTCGGAAATTTACGCCTTCCCATGCCTGAGCGTGACGATAGAACAGAAGCGACTGCCACGCGCCCGCTGGAGCTTGCCTGATCCATGATGAAATTCGTCGTTATCGGCGCTGCGATCCTGCTGATGTATCGCTGGATCATGAAGCGCTGGCCGTGGGAATCGAAAATCTCGACGCGGAACCAAGCGCTGTTTCGCGCCCGCCGCCTGCTGGGCGTGGAAGAGCGTGCCGGGCGCAAGGATATCGTGACAGCGCATAAGCGGCTTGTCGCCATGGTCCATCCCGATAAAGGTGGCACGAACGAGCAGGTGCACGAGGCGAACGCCGCGCGCGACCTGCTGCTAAACGAATTGCCCGACGGCGTGGAGTGACGCAGCGGGCTTTGCAAAAGCGGGATCCGCCATGAGCCACATTTTCGACCCCACCACCCTTCGCGAATACGATATTCGCGGTATTATCGGCGAGACGCTGGGTCCGGACGATGCTCGCGCGATCGGACGCGGGTTCGCGACCCTTCTGTTACGCGAGGGCAGCGTGGAAGGGCGCAGGCCTTGCGTCGCGGTCGGCTATGATGGCCGCGTCAGCTCGCCCATGCTGGAACATGCGTTGATCGAGGGGCTGACGTCCGGCGGATGTGCCGTGCGCCGCATCGGTATGAGCGCCACGCCCATGCTGTATTACGCCGAAGCCTCAGCCGAAGAGGTAGATGGCGGCATTCAGATAACTGGCAGCCACAATCCCGCCAATTACAATGGCTTCAAGATGGTATTTGAAGGGCGACCCTTCTTCGGCGGCGACATCCAGCGGCTCGGCGAACTGGCGGCTGCGGGCGACTGGACCAGCGGCATGGGCGAAGTCGACAGTGTCGATATCATCGAACAGTATGTCGAGCGTTTGCTGACTGCACTCTCGGGGATAGACGAGGGCGTGCTTTCCGGCCTCAGGATCGGCTGGGACGCGGGCAATGGCGCAGCCGGGCCGGCGCTGGAGCTCCTCACCCAGCGCCTTCCGGGTGAGCATCACCTGCTGTACACTGAAGTCGACGGCAATTTTCCCAATCATCATCCTGATCCCACTGTCGAGGCCAACCTTGTCGACCTGCGTGCCCTTGTCGCGGCGAAGAACCTCGACTTCGGAGTGGCATTCGACGGCGATGGCGACCGGATCGGCGCAATCGACGGTGAAGGCCGCGTCGTCTGGGGGGATCAGTTACTGATGATCTACGCCGAGGACCTCCTCGGAAGACTACCTAACGCCACTGTTATCGCCGATGTGAAGGCCAGCCGCGCCCTGTTCGATCATGTTGCGGCGCATGGCGGAAAGCCGGTCATGTGGAAGACCGGCCACTCGCTGATTAAGTCCAAAATGAAGGAAGTTTCCTCTCCATTGGCGGGGGAAATGAGCGGGCATGTGTTTTTCGCCGACGATTATTACGGTTTCGACGATGCGCTTTATGCCGCTGTGCGCCTGATGGCGGCGAGCGCCCGGCTGGGGCGCAGCGTGACCGAATTGCGCGGCGCAATGCCCGAGATGATCAACACGCCGGAAATGCGCTTCCAAGTGGATGAAAGCCGCAAATTCGCCGCCATCGAGGAGATCGCCGCGCGCATCGCCGCCAGCGATGCCGTGGCGGACACGACCGACGGCGTGCGGGTGACGACCGACGATGGCTGGTGGCTGCTACGCGCCTCCAACACACAGGACGTGCTGGTCGCGCGCGCGGAAAGCGACACGCAGGAAGGGCTGGAGCGCCTGCTTGCCTCGATCGATGAACAATTGGCATTGAGCGGCCTCGAACGCGGCAGTAATGTTGGGCACTGATTACTGGGCCGCGACTGGCCGACAAGGGGACGCATGATGAAGAACTGGATTATCGCGCTGGCCGCACCGCTGGCGCTGGCGGCGCAACCCGCGATGGCGCAGGAGCAGGAGCCATTAGTCATCACGCCGGACGAAGAGGCGGTGTTCGACGCGATGGCGGAGGCCTTCACCGTCGAACCGCTGACGCCCGAGCAGGAAGCACGCATGCCAATTGCGCGCAGATTGGCAGCGCAGGTCATCCCCGAGGGCGCGATGGCCGAGATGATGTCCGGCATGTTTGACGGCCTGTTGTCGCCGCTGATGGAACTGGGTGGAAACAGTGCGGCCGCCGCTCTCAACCAGCGGCTGGGCTACGCCCTATCCGAGGACGAGATCGAGGAGAGTGCCGCTCGCGAAGCATTGGAGCTGATAGACCCCGCTTGGGAACAGCGCGAGGAGCTCACCATGCAGGCCATGCAAGGCGCCACCACTGCGATGATGAGCGCGATGGAGCCGATGATGCGCGATGTGATGGCCGAGCTTTACGCCATCCGCTTCACGGACGAACAGCTGGCTGACATCTCCGCCTTCTATGCTACGGAAACTGGCGCTGTATTTGCCCGCGAAAGCTACACTATGGCAAGCGATCCGCGCATCGTGGGCGCGATGTTTGCAGATCCCGAAGCGACTTTCGGTGCGATGGGCGAGATGTTTGCCGAGATACAAGCGGCGACGGCTGACCTTCCACCGCAACGCGGCTACGCCGATCTGAGCGAGCAGGAGCGCAATACGCTTTCCCGACTCACCGGCATCGGCAAGGCCGATCTCGAAGCCTCGCTCGAAGCTGGTGCGGCCGCTGCCGAATTCTGACAATCATGCAAAAAAGAGGCCGGACGAACCGGCCCCTTCATGCTTAAGCTGATCGCTGCGATCAGGACACTTCGCGGCCCTGCGGCGATGTGCCTGCGCGCATATCCGCTTCCGCGATACGCAGATTGTTCTGCACATGCTTCACGCCCGACAGGTCATGCACGATGTCTTCGGCGTGGCGCTTTTCCCAGCGCGTATTGACCGTGCCGTTCAGCGTCACTTCGCTGTCTTCCACCGTCACTTCGATACCGCGCGCATCGACGCCGCGATCTTCGGTCAGGCGGTCGCAGGAATCTTCGAGGATACGCTCGTTGGATCGGGTATAATTGCTTGGCCCGTGGCCGCGATTGTCCATCTCGCGCCGACGCGCCGCATCTTCATCGCCGAACCAACTTGCGATCTCGTCGCCAGCCTTGTCGAAGAAGCCGCGCTCACCGCGGTCGTAGGACCGGCTGCGCGAGGAACGACCGAAGCGATCGTCGGAGCTCGGGAAGAAGCTGGCACCGCCACCGATCGGCTCGCCGCCGAAATCGTCGCCGCGAAAATAGCCATGCGTCGCATCGGACCGCATTCGGCCATAGCGAGCATCGTCCTGCTCGTAATAGCTCATCGGGTCGTAATCGGTGCGCGAGGTCTCGCGGCGCTGGCCACGCTGCCTGTCATCACGCCGCAGCTGCTCGTCATAGGGCGAACGCTCGTTATCGCGCGAATTACGCGGGCGCGAATAGTCGTCATCGTCGGCATAGGCGCTGTCGCCATATTGCGATTCACTGCGCTGCTCGAACTGCTCGGCCTGGCGGCCATAGCCGCGGTCGTCATTGTAGTAGCGGCTGTAACGCTCGCCATTTCGATTGTATCGGTTTGCCATGTCACTCTCCGTTGGGGGGTAGCCAACCCGGGCGAGGGGAGCCGCGGGCAGGCGATAGGCCCGTGTCTGCCGGGCTATCGTTTTGAAAACGCGTCGTGCCATCGTCTGCTCCACGGGATAGCGCGTCCGCCTCACGCCTCGGCGTAACCGGGACGGGAACGCGCATCGCTCGCCGCAGGTTGAATGGTGGTGAGCGCCGAAGACATACCCCCAGAGATCGCCGAATGGTTCGACGGGCGCGGCTGGCGCGTGCGGAGGCACCAAGCCGAAATGCTCGCGGCGAGCGATGCAGGCAAGCACGCGATGCTGGTGGCGGATACGGGGGCGGGCAAGACTCTGGCGGGTTTCCTGCCGACGCTCGCCGACTTCAGCCCCAGCCGCATCGGCGATGGCAAACCGCCGCAGGGTTTGCACACGCTTTACGTTTCGCCACTGAAGGCGCTGGCGCATGATGTGCAGCGCAACCTTCTCACGCCGATCGAGGAGATCGGCCTCGATATTCGCGTGGAAACGCGCAGCGGCGATACGCCGTCGGACCGCAAGCGCCGCCAGCGCAGCCGCCCGCCCAATGTCTTGCTGACCACGCCGGAAAGCCTGCACCTGTTGTTGAGCTACGAAGACAGCTTTTCGCTCTTTGCCGGATTGAAACGGGTAGTGGTCGACGAAATCCACGCCTTTGCCACGCAGAAGCGGGGCGACCTGCTGGCGGTGGCATTATCGCGTCTTCAAGCCATCGCGCCCGACATGCAACGCGCAGCCCTTTCCGCCACGGTGGCTGACCCTGAGGCCTTCCGCAGCTGGATCGCGCCATGGGGCGATCTCGACGCAGTAGACCTTGTGACCGGAGAAGCGGGCGCGGAGCCGCAGGTGGAAATCCTGCTGCCCGAGGAAGAGCGTGTGCCATGGGGCGGGCATGCCGCCACATGGTCGATCCCGCAGCTCTACGAGCGCATCAAGGCCAACAACACCACGCTGATCTTTACCAATACCCGCTTTCTTGCAGAATATATCTTCCAGCATCTGTGGGATGCGAATGAGGACAAGCTGCCGATCGGCATCCACCACGGCTCGCTCTCGAAAGAGGCGCGACGCAAGGTGGAGGGGGCGATGGCGCGCGGCGAATTGCGCGCGCTGGTGTGCACGGCCAGCCTCGATCTGGGCGTGGACTGGGGCGATATCGACCTCGTCGTGCAGATGGGCGCGCCAAAGGGCTCCAGCCGCCTGTTGCAGCGCATAGGTCGCGCCAATCACCGGCTCGACCAGCCCAGCCGGGCGCTGCTGGTGCCGGGCAACCGGTTCGAGTTTCTCGAGGCCACTGCTGCGCGCGAAGCTGTCGACGAAGGCAAGCGCGATGGCGAGGATTTCCGTCGCGGGGGCTTGGATGTATTGGCCCAGCATATCATGGCTTGCGCCTGCGCCGCGCCGTTCGACGAGGCGGAGTTGTTGTCGCAAGTCCGATCCTGCCTGCCCTATGCCTCGGTCGATCAAGAGCTGTTCGGGCGCGTCATCGAATTCGTTGCCACGGGCGGTTATGCGCTGCGCGCCTATGACAAGTTCAAGCGCATCGTGCGCGGCAAGGATGGCGTGTGGCGCCTTGCTCACCCGGAGCAGGCGCACCGCCACCGCATGAATGCCGGTATCATCCTCGATGCCGAAATGCTCGACGTGCGCTTTCGCAACGGGCGTTCTCTCGGACGGGTCGAGGAACGCTTCGCCGCGTCATTAAGGCCCGGTGATACCTTCCAGTTCGCGGGCGTGAATGTCGAGGTGGAACAGCTGAAGGACATGGAGCTAATCGTGCGTGGCAGTTCCAAGGCGGCGATGATCCCCAGCTATGGCGGGCTGCGCATGCCGCTCACCACGCATCTGGCCGACCGTGTGCGCGCCATGCTGACGGACCGGGCCGGTTGGGCGCGCTTCCCCGACGATGTGCGCGAATGGCTGGAAGTGCAGGACTGGCGCAGCAAGCTGCCGGGCCCGGACAATCTGCTTGTGGAGAGCTTCCCGCATGCAGGCCGCGAGTACATCGTCTTTTATACGTTCGTTGGCTGGAATGCGAACCAGTCGCTGGGCATGCTGGTGACGAAGCGGATGGAGGATATGGGGCTGATGCCCGGTGCCTTCGTCGCCAATGATTACTCGCTGGCGGTGTGGGGCCTGAAGCCGGTCGAAGACCCCGCGCCGCTGCTTTCGCCCGATATCCTGACCGATGAATTTATCGACTGGGTGCAGGATTCCCACCTGCTGCGCCGAGCCTTTCGCGAAGTGGCGGTGATCGGAGGGCTGGTCGAACGCCAACACCCCGGCAAGCGCAAGAGCGGGCGGCAGGTGACGTTCAGTACCGACCTCATTTACGACGTGCTGCGCAAATACGAGCCCGACCATGTGCTGATCGAGGCGGCATGGGCCGATGCGCGGGCCAATATGACCGATATCGGACGGCTGGGCGACCTGCTCGATACCGCCGCCGAGAAACTGGACCACGTCGTGCTGGACAGGGTCAGCCCGCTCGCCGTGCCCGTGATGGTGATGATCGGGCGGGAGTCCGTGCCGCAAGGCGCGCAGGATGACGAATTGCTGCTGGAGGCGGAAACGCTGGCAGGCGCGGCGATGCGCGTGGATGGTGTGGCGGAGGTTTAGGAATTGCAGGCATTTAGTGGCCCGACGTCATTAGTGAAGCAGTTCCCATTCGGGACATCTGGGCGAGACTGGTAGGGTGTCGGTTCTGGATTGAGCCGCAACCATTACCCTTTCCGCGCCGTTGGTGGTTGCGTTTCGCTTAGATGCGTGATCCACCGCTTTCTCGAAGTCCCTGTGGGCCTCTATCCCCATGAAGCAGAGGCTATCTCGCCGCAATCCGGCGCTTCTCACAATGCCTAGCGCGATCAAAACGTTGCCAAAAGGTGCATCATCCTCTGGTTCCAAGAGCACAACTGTCTCCGAATTCTCAGCAGCGTGCGTGGCCAGCACGGACTGTGCAACCTCAGGTGTGACTATGGCGCCGTCGATAAAAAATCGTCCGAGGCTGTCGACCCCCAGACGGACCCAATGCCGCGCTCCCTCTGCCGTGGCGAACCATGGATTAGGTAGATCGAAGGTCGTCACCTGCAATGGTTCATCTGTGTCCGGCTGCCATACGGAAGCAAAGGCGACAATGGCGGTGATTGCCACCGCGAGAAAGCCGCATCGCGCGATATTGTCGGCAGGTCCGGCTCTGTCCAGCCCTCGCTCGCGCCTAATGCGCATCGAAATCGCGATATTGCTCGTTTCCGGCGAAGGCGAATTTGTCGACGCCGGCATCGGCGACGGCGTTGATGACGTGGACGCTGTCTTCGTAGCTGGCATTGGCTTCAGGCTGGAAGCGGATGACAGGGTTTTCGGGCTGCGCGGCGGCGGCATCGAGGCGCGCGGTGAGCTGATCGCCGGTGACAGGTTCGCCGTTCCACAATATCCCGCCATCGGCGAGGACGATCAGTGCGACGGTTTCGCTCTCCGACATCACGCAGCCGGGGCACGGGGCGGGCAGGTCTACGTCCAAGCGGTTTGTGGCGATGGGGATGGAGAGGATCAGCATGACGAGCAGAACGAGCAGCACGTCGATCAGCGGCGTGATGTTGAGCTCGTTCATCGGCGAGGGCGTGGTGTTCGTGTGACGACCGACCAGGCGGGAACGATAAGCCATAAGCGTCTCCTCGGTATGTGATGCTATCACATCACTCGCGGTAAGGTCTGTCAAGCAGGGCGCTATTCTGGCCGAGACTGTCTCGAGAAGATTTACCGGACTGGAGACACAAAAAAGGGGCGGATCACTCCGCCCCCTCTTCGGGTATTGAAAGTTAGCGCTTCGCCGCGTCAGCCGCCGGTGCCGAATTGGCGATACTGCTCGTTTCCGACGAATCCGAAGCGCGTGAGGCCGAAACCGTTTATGATGTTCAGCACGCGCGCTGCGTGATCGTAGCTGGCATTGGCCACCGGCTCGAACTGTGTTTCGGGCTCGGGGGTCATCGCCACAGAGCGCTGCAGGTTCGTCACCAACTCGCCTTCGCTGATCGAGGTGCCGTTCCACAGGATCTGCTCATCAGTAGTGAGCACGATCTTGTTCTTCACCGGATCGACTTCGGGCGTGTTCGGGTTGTCGGTGGGCTGCGGCAGGTCGATGCTGACCGCATGCGTTGCCACAGGGATGGTGATGATGAACATGATGAGAAGAACGAGCAAGACGTCGATCAACGGCGTCATGTTCATGTCCATCATCGGCTCGCCATCGTCTCTGCCGCCTGACATTGCCATGGTGTGTTACTCCTAATTCCGTCCGCTTGCGTCGAGGATTTGGCTGGGATCAGCCGTTCGGGTCGACGGGGTTGGAAATGAACCCGACAGTGGGATAGCCCGCCGCCTGGATGTTGAAAATAGTGCCTGCCACGCAGCGCCACGGGGCGTTCACGTCGCCGCGAATGTGCACTTGCGGGATCAGGTCGGGCTGCTCGAGAATCGCCTCGGGGCCGCCCGCGCGCTGCACGATGCTGTCCAGCCGCTCGAAAGCCTGCTCGCGCAGTTCTTCCGAATTCACCAGCGTAGTGTTGTTTATGAAAATGCGGCACTCGCCATTGCGCGTCGCGCCTTCATAGGCGGTGTTCAGAGTGCTTGGCGTGCGGCCTGCAGCGTCCGTGGTGGTCACGGTGATCAGCAGGTTTTCGACCTTGTCATCGGAATCCTGCGACACGAGAACCGGGATTTCCAGCTCCTCCACCGTCTGGATGGCCACCGGAACCGCGATCAGGAAGATGATCAGCAGAACCAGCATGACGTCCACCAGAGGCGTCGTGTTGATGTCCGACATTGGCGTTCCTTCGCCGCCGCCCATCGAAATGGCCATGTCTCTCGTCCTATATCACGTCGTAAAAGTCACTGGCGGGCATTCGCATGCGATCATGCCCGCCAGGCGATAATGTGCCGAGGCCTAGCGCTTCGGAGGCGTGGTGCCGGTGGTCGTCGTACCAGTGGTGGTGGTCGACGCGGCAGGCTTCGCAGCAGGCTTAGCCGTTGCCGGAGCAGCCTTGGCCGACTTGGCAGCCGTAGCGGTAGAGTTCGCCGTCATCAGCGAAGGCTTCACCGCACCATCGGAGGTGATGTTCGCCTGAAGGTCGGTGCTGAAGCCCGACAGCATGGCCTGGATGCGACGGTTGCGGCTCATCAGGTAGTTGTAGGCGAACACGGCCGGAACAGCCACGAGCAGACCGATAGCGGTCATGATCAGGGCTTCACCCACCGGGCCTGCAACCTTGTCGATCGATGCCGAACCCGACATGCCGATGTTGATCAGGGCGCGGTAGATACCGATCACGGTGCCGAGCAGGCCCACGAACGGTGCGGTTGCACCCACCGTGGCGAGGAACGGCAGACCGCCATTCAGCTTGGCCATGATCGAGCTTTCCGAACGCTGCAGCGTGCCGTGCAGCCAATCATGCGATTCAAGGCTGTCGTGCATCTTGGCCGATTCGTCGCCGGCACGGATGCCGTCGTCCACCAGCTGGCGCCATGCGCTGTTCTTGTCGAACTTGGTCGCGCCTTCCTTCAGCGAACCGGCACGCCAGAAAGCGGCGCGGCCCGAGCGGTACTCCTTCATCACCTTGTTCTGTTCGAAATACTTCGTGAACAGGATGTAGAACGAGCCCACGGACATGATGACCATGATGCCGAGGATCGACCAGGCGACGATGCCGCCCTGGTTCATAGCTTCCCAGAAGCCGAATTCGTTGACGGGAGCTTCCGCTGCACCAGCGGCTCCGGTTGCTAGAAGGTCAATAAGCATGCGGTATATTCCTCTTCCTGAAGAGTATCTGTGTGATCAGTTGATCTGGTAAACGATATTGGTGGACCAGCTGCCCGATATCGGATTGCCAGCGTCATTGAGAGCGGGGCTGAACCGCGCGTAGCGTGTCATGTCGTCGCAAGCTGCGGCGTCGAGAATCGGATCGGCAGAGCGCGTCACGCTGCAGCCCGATACGCGACCGTCAGGACCAACGGTAACGCGTACGCCGACCGTACCTTCGATTTCGCGACGTAGCGCGCGCGAAGGGTAGTTCTCGATGATACGACGCTGCCAGCGGGCCTGGCCTTCGGGCTGCACTCCGCGAGCCTGCGAAGGCGGTGGCGGCGGTGCTGGCGGCGGCGCCGGCGGCGCAGGCGGTGCTGGCGGCGGAATCGTCAGCGCCGGCGGCGTGCGCGGCGGGATGTTCTGCTGCGTGACCACATCCGGCGGGCTTGTCGCGATGGACAGCGGCGGCGGCGGTGCGACCGGCGGGGGCGGAGCGACGGGCTGCTCCACCGGCTCGGGTGGCGGCGGCTCCTCTTCAGGCTCCGGCGGTTCTTCTTCCTCAATCTCCACTGTCGTCACGCGCTCGACGATTTTCTCGGCAGCCGACATGGCCAGGCCGGAAATCAGCACGTAGCCGATCAACACGTGGATAAGGGCAACGATAACAATCGAGACCACTCGATTGCCACTCATCTCTTGGTCAGCGTAAGCCATCCAGTCCCTTCACTCCGTTTATCGTTTCACCGGACAAAAAATCCGGCCCCTGGATCACCAGGATTGGAACCCTGACAGTCCTTCGTGATTTTGCGATCCCGACCTTTCAAGGCCGCGGATACGAATGACCCATGTTAACACATGTGCCCAAATCGCCACATCCGAATTTTTTATCGTTCTCGTCGGACAGACTTGGGCGGCTCTTAACGGCCATACCGAGCGGTAGCAAAGCCTTTTTCTCATTAAGTTTCGATTCACGCCTTGGCCGGTGATGATGGAAAACGCACGGACCCACCTTGCGGTTTCATGCATTATTGCGTGCGACTGCCCCGCCTTGAAGGGATATTGTTTCGATGCCTGCCTCGCCTTCCGTTATCGCCCGCCTGATCAAGCCATTGCTGGCTGTGCCGCTCGCCTTTGCCGCCAGCGGCTGCGCCACGCCAGGCATGGCCGCTCCACAGGACCAGCCGGCGCGCGAATTGCCGGATTCGCTCAGCCCGACCTATGCCGATCTGGTCGATTGGGCGATGGCCGCCGACACCGTGGCGATCGTGCTGGTGGAGGACCAGATCGCCTTCCCGCCAGAGCGCGCGCCCGACGTGCCGCCTTCGCAGATTCGCCTCTATATCGAATCATTGACCCAGGCCGTGCTGACCGCCCCGACCAGCGTGCCGGGCGAGCTGGCATTCGTCGTCGACCAGCAGCGCGACGCGGATGGCGATGCACCCGATCTGGACGAGCAGCGCTTCTTGCTGTTTGCCGATCTGTCGCGCACCCAGCCGGGCGCGGTTCAGTTGCTTACCTCGCAATCCATGCTGCCTGCAGGACCGCGTATCGAGGAGCGCGTGCGCCGTGTGCTGACACAGCTGGCTGTAGCCAGTGCGCCTTCGGCCGTGACCGGCGTGCGCGATGTGATTTCGATTCCCGGCAACCTTGCCGGCGAATCGGAAAGCCAGATGTTCGTCGAAACCGCCGATGGCGCGCCTGTGTCGCTGACGGTCATCCGCCGCCCTGGCATGCAGCCGCAATGGGGCGTTTCGGCAGGGGAAATCGTTGATGCAGCCGCGCGTCCGCCTGCGCGCGAGACGCTGGAATGGTATCGCCTCGCCTGCTTCCTGCCCCGCGAGCTGCCCGCCGATTCCTTCCTGCAGCGTGACCAGGCAGCCCAGCGACAGGCGCGCGAGGATTATGCCTTCGTTCTGCGCGAACTGGGCGAATGCGAGCGGCGCTTTACATAGGAAAAGCCGAACTGCGGTGGCCATCGGTCAAAGCGCGACTTACTTGTCCGACCGGCACGATTTGAACAGGACGGGATAGATGGCCGCGACCTTACGCATTGCCTTGGCAGGCCTGGGCACAGTGGGTGCGGGCGTATTGCGCCTGCTCGAAGAGAATGGCGACCTGATTGCGGCGCGAGCCGGGCGGGCGATCGAAGTTGTGGCCGTTTCCGCGCGCGACCGGTCGAAAGACCGCGGGGTCGATCTCTCCGCCTATGACTGGGAAGACGATATGACCGCCTTCGCTGCGCGCGAGGATGTGGATGTCGTGGTGGAGCTGGTCGGTGGATCGGACGGCCCTGCGCTCGCACTGGCGCGCAAGGCGCTGGCTGGCGGCAAGGGCGTGGTCACGGCGAACAAGGCCATGATCGCGCATCACGGGCTGGAGCTTGCGCGGTTGGCCGAACAGAGTGACGCGCCGCTGCGCTATGAAGCGGCGGTGTCGGGCGGCATTCCCGTCGTCAAAGGGCTGGGCGAAGGCGCGGCGGCGAACCGCATCGAGCGGATTTACGGCATCCTCAATGGCACATGCAATTACGTCCTCTCCGCTATGGAAAGCGCGGGCGCGGACTTTGCCGAAGTGCTCTCCGACGCGCAGGCGCTGGGCTATGCCGAGGCCGATCCGACATTCGATATCGAGGGCGTCGATGCCGGTCACAAGCTGGCCATCCTCGCCAGCCTGGCATTCGGCACGCAGCTGGATTTCGATGCGGTCGAGACGACCGGCATCACTCGCATCCGTGCCGCCGATATCGCGCAGGGCAAGGCGCTCGGTTATGTCATCCGCCTGATCGGACTTGCCGATGTGAGCGATGATGGCCACCTGTTCCAGCGCGTCGCGCCCTATCTGGTGCCGGTCAGCCACCCGCTGGCCGGGGTGACGGGGCCGACGAACGCGGTGGTGGCAGAAGGCAATTTTTCAGGCCGCCTGCTGTTCGAAGGCGCGGGCGCGGGCGATGGCCCCACTGCAAGCGCCGTTGTCGCCGACCTTATCGATATCGCCAGAGGATCGCGCGCCGCGCCGTTCTCGCTGCCGGTTGCCGGTCTCAAGGCCGCTGAGCCTGCCGACCCGGGCCACCGTCGCAACCGCGCCTATCTGCGCTTCGTCGTCGCCGACCGTCCAGGCGTACTGGCCGAGATCACCGCCGCGATGCGTGATGCCGGCGTTTCCATCGAGAGCATGATGCAGCACGGCCAGCCGGACGATACGGGCGAACCTGTGCTCGTCGCCATGGTGACGCATGACGGTCCCGAAAGCGGTGTCGCTTCCGCTCTGGCCCTGCTCGAAGGCTCCGAGAGCCTCGTCGAAGAGCCCTTGGTGATGCGCTTGCTGGGCTGAGCTTTATTCGTCCTCGGTAATATCGATCGGGATGCGGCGCCTCTCGGTCGGCGCGCCTTCCTCCGGCTCCTCCGGAGCCACTTCCACGATGGCGGCCGCTTCTTCCGCCGTCAGGTCTTCGGGAAACTGGGTGAGATCGACCATCAGCACCGGTTCCGGTGCATAGCCCATGCGCATACAGGCCAGCGTGCCGACCGCCTCTGGATTGCTGACCCAGCAGGGCGGGTCGGTGAGGCCGGGCACGTGCCGCCTGTCGGACTGCACCGGTCGCGGCAGCGGAGAGCGATAGCGCTCGGTCTCGGGTCGTTCGCGGCACACGACGATGGTGCCATCCTCGCGGACTGTCTCCTCGCACAGCTCTGCCTGCATCAGCGGGATGTCGGCGGGGTCTTCATCCGTCACCGCATTGGGATCGGCGGGGCCGTACACCTCTTGCGCCATCGCCCCGGTCGGCAAGGCCAGCAACGCAAAAAACCAAGGTGCCAATCTCGACAATGCGCCCCCCTCCACCTAACGGATGGCCCGCACATTCAGATGGGAGCCTGAATTACCTATGAATTCCGATAAAACCGAAAGCGTGCTCGACCGCGTCCTCGTGCTCGAACTGGTTCGTGTGACCGAAGCTGCAGCCATTGCCGCCTCAAACCTTGTGGGGCGCGGCGACGAGAAGGCAGCTGATGCCGCCGCCGTGGAAGCCATGCGCAAGGCGTTCGACACGCTGTACATGGATGGCACCGTGGTAATCGGAGAGGGCGAGCGTGATGAAGCGCCCATGCTCTATATCGGAGAGAAGGTCGGCGGCGCTCCGGGCAAGGGGCCGAAGATCGACATTGCATTGGATCCGCTGGAAGGCACCACCATCACCGCCAAGGCCGGGCCCAACTCGCTCGCCGTGCTGGCCGCCGCCGAGGAAGGTTGCCTGCTGAATGCGCCCGATGTGTACATGCAGAAGATCGCCGTCGGGCCGGGTTATCCCGACGACGTGATCCAGCTGGAACGCTCGACGCGCGAGAATGTGGAAGCCGTGGCTGCCGCCAAAGGCGTTGCGCCAAGCGAAATCATCGTCTGCGTCCTCGACCGCCCGCGCCATTCCAAGCTGATCGCGGAGCTGCGCGAAATCGGTTGCGGCGTTGTGCTGATAGGCGATGGTGACGTGGCGGGGGTGATCGCCACCACCGACCAGGAAACCACCATCGACATGTATATGGGCGAAGGCGGCGCGCCCGAAGGCGTGCTGGCAGCCGCAGCCCTGCGCTGCGTGGGCGGCCAGTTCAACGGCAAACTCGTGTTCCGCAACGACGACGAACGCGCCCGCGCCCGCAAATGGGGCATCGAGGACCTCGACCGCGTATACAAACTCCACGACCTGGCCAAAGGCGATTGCATCTTCGCCGCCACGGGCGTGACCGATGGCTCGCTGCTGGAAGGCGTCAAGCGCCTGAAACGCCCTGCAGGCAACCGTGTGATGACCACTGAAAGCGTGGTGATGCGCGCGAGCTCTGGCACCGTGCGCTACGTGAAAGGCGAGCATCGGATTTAAGGCCGTTTCCATCAGGCGGGAAGGGGAGTTGTTCGCCGTTGCGCGACTCACTAGCAATCTTGCGCGAACCCCACTGATGGATGCCTGACAATGAAGCCTCTCGCATATGCGGCCTTCTCCGGACTGATGATCGCCTTGCCATCGGCAGCGCTGGCGGAAACATGTCCCGCTGACCAGTCGCGCGCCGATGTCGTGTTAGAGGGGCCTAGCGAGTCGACAGATGTCGAGGTCGTGAACGGTCCGGCCGTTGATCTGGCTCAGGTGACCGGCGAAGAGGGCGTGCTGCAATACAGGCGCGTCACCATCGCGCCGGGCGGCACCCTCGAACTCCACGCCCATGGTGATATGCCCGGTTTTGCGCATGTCCTTACGGGGGTTGCCATGGAGTTTCGATCGGACTGCAGCATGCCGATCATGCGCACCGCAGGCGATATCGCGACCGAGCCGCATACGCTAACCCATTGGTGGGCCAATGAAGGAGAGACGCCGGTTGTGCTGATCGTCAGCCATGTCGTGATGGGCGATCACGATTAGCGCTGGGGAATTGCATCGTTCGGCTTGCGCCGCCTTTGTCTGCCAGAACACCTCATCGCCCGGTTCCTTATTGTCTCGCAGCGCCGGCCATGCATGCTGTGGGTGAAATCTCCCTCTGCCAATGTTGCGTTCCCATGACTCTGCGCTAGGCCCTGCCTAACAGGTCAGCCCTTGAGGATTCGCATCCATGAAAATCATGTCCGGCAATTCCAACATGCCGCTCGCCCGCGCTATTGCCGGATATCTCGAAGTACCGCTCACCGATGCCAGCGTGCGACGTTTCGCCGATGAAGAGATTTTTATCGAGATCCACGAGAACGTGCGCGGGGAGGATGTGTTCATCGTGCAGTCCACCAGCTACCCCGCCAACGACAACCTCATGGAATTGCTGATCGGCATCGATGCGCTCAAGCGCGCTTCGGCCAAGCGGATCACGGCGGTCATCCCTTATTTTGGCTATGCGAGGCAGGACAGGAAGCCCGGCCCGCGCACGCCGATCTCGGCCAAGCTGGTGGCGAACCTGATTACCGAAGCGGGCGCAGACCGCGTGCTGGCGGTGGACCTTCATGCAGGCCAGATTCAGGGCTTCTTCGATATTCCGACCGACAATCTCTATGCTGCGCCGACCATGGCGGCAGACATCCAGGCGCGTTACGGCGACAAGGATCTCATGGTCGTCTCCCCCGATGTGGGCGGCGTCGTGCGCGCCCGTGCGCTCGCCAAACGGCTGGACAACGCGCCCCTTGCCATCGTCGACAAGCGCCGCGATCGCCCCGGCGAGAGCGAGGTGATGAATATCATCGGCGACGTGAAGGGGCGTGCCTGCATCCTGATCGACGACATCGTCGATTCGGGTGGCACGCTGTGCAACGCGGCGCAGGCGCTGCTCGATGAAGGCGCTAAAAGCGTCGCTGCCTATATTACCCACGGCGTGCTGTCGGGCGGCGCGGTTGCCCGCGTGGACAAGAGCGCGCTGACAGAGCTTGTCATCACCGACAGCATCCAGGCGAACGAAGCGGCGAAGGAATCAGGCCGCATCCGCGAACTCACCATCGCGCCCCTGCTGGGCGAAGCGATCCGCCGCATCGCCGACGAAAGCAGCGTATCCTCGCTGTTCGACTAAGGTGAACCGGCTGTGAAACTCGGGGCCGAAATCGCACTAGCGCACCGTCTCGCCGATGCGGCGCGTGCCGAGATCCAGCCGCTGTTCCGCTCAGGCATTGAGAGCGAAGCCAAGGCCGACGCTTCGCCCGTCACCATTGCGGACCGAAACGCCGAGGAAGCAATGCGTCGCCTGATCGAGGCGGAGTTTTCGGGTGACGGTATCCATGGCGAGGAATTTGGCGTGAAGGATGGCGTCTCGGGTCGGCAATGGGTGCTCGACCCAATCGACGGGACGACCGCCTTCCTTGCCGGACGGCCGATCTTCGCCACGCTCATCGCGCTGCTGGTGGATGGTTTCCCGGTGCTGGGCATGATCGACCAGCCGATCACAGGCGAACGCTGGTTGGGCGTGACCGGGCAGGGCACGACGCTCAATGGCCAGCCCGTCTCCACCCGTCGCTGCCGCGAACTGGCGCAGGCGAGCCTTGCCACGACCGGTCCGCATTATTTCAGCCAGGCCGAGGGCGAGATCTATATGATGCTGGCCGCCAAGACCGATCACAAGCGCATGGTGATGGGCGGCGATTGCTACAATTACGCCTGCCTCGCCTCGGGCCATCTCGATGTCGTGTGCGAGGCGGGGCTGAAGCTGCACGATTACGCGGCCCTCGTGCCGGTGGTGGAGAGCGCCGGCGGGCTGATGTGCGACTGGTCGGGCGAGCCGCTGCATGCAGGTTCAGACGGCACGGTTCTTGCGCTGGGCGACCCCGCGCGGCTGGAGGATGTGCTGGAAGCGATGGGCGGGACCTGATCCATCCGTCTGCCAAAGTGTCCGAAAAACAAACATTTATCAGTAAGCGGTTTACAGCCTGACTGGGCTTTGCAAACTATTCCCCCTTGATTGTCTGACAGGGGGAACATCATGCAAGGACAAGTGCTCGGTTTCGCTTCGGATGAGGGCGCCATCACCGGCGACAATGGCGAGCGATACAAATTCACGCGTGCGGACTGGAAAGCCGATCGCGATCCCCGCCCCGGCGAGAAGGTCGATTTCGTGGCGGGCGATGCAAACACGGCCGGCGAAATCTACCCCTTGGCGCGCGGCGCGGGCGGTCCGGACCTCGGCGCGGCCTTGCAAAGCGGAAGCGACAGCCTTTCGCGCCTGGCCCAAGGCGACGGCGCGCAGAACATCATCGCGCGCGCTAAAGCCGCGCCGGGCATGGTGATTGCCAGCCTTGTGCTCTTCACCTGCCTGCTGTTGCCTTACGTGACTATCGACATCAATGGCGAGGGCGGCTCGACATCGCTTCTCGGCTACATTTTTGGCGGTACGGCGGAGTGGCGCGATATCGCCGAATTCGCCCGCAACCGTGCCGAGAACGCTTGGTTGATGACAGAGGGTGATCGCAATACGCTGCGCGGCGTGGCGGGTGATTTCGATATCGTGGCGACGCTGGCTTGGACACTGCTCATCGTACCGGTCGCGGCGGGCTGGACGATCTTCCGCTATCTCAAAGAGCAATCCACCAGACGGAGCGAGATACTGACCGTGGTGGGTATCGTCTGGGCGATCATCTACTTCCTCGGAACCAAAGGCATGCTGATGAGCGCCATGGAGCGCCTCACGACGTTCGGTTCCAGCGATTCTATCCGTGAGGGCTTTACGCTCGGCTTCGGTGGATACATCCTCGTCCTACTGGCCGTCGCCACGATAGCTGCGCGGCGCGGAATGTTTGGGAAGAAGCAAGAACAGGTCGTGGGCGATCCGGCCGAGTAGGGCGGCAAGAACGCTTGCATTCGCGCGCAGATTCGCTATCTGCGCGCCCTTCACTGACACGTGATTCCCAGCCTGCCTGGCCGATAGGGCTGCCAGGGCCGGCTCAGACGTGTCTCTGCAAAGGAGATGAAAATGCCCAAGCTGAAGACCAAGAGCGGCGTCAAAAAGCGCTTCAAGCTCACCGCCACGGGCAAGGTCAAGCATGGTGTCGCCGGCAAGCGCCACCGCCTGATCAGCCACAATGCGAAGTATATCCGCCAGCAGCGCGGCACCAAGGTTCTGGCCAAGGCCGACTGGGATGCCGTCAAGAAATGGGCCCCCTACGGGCTCAAGTGACAGGGAGGATATAGACCATGCCACGCATCAAACGCGGTGTAACCACCCGCGCCAAGCACAAGCGCATTCTGGACCAGGCCAAGGGTTACCGCGGTCGCCGCAAGAATACGATCCGCGTCGCTCGCCAGGCCGTCGAAAAGGCCGGCCAGTACGCCTATCGCGACCGCAAGGTGAAGAAGCGCAATTTCCGCGCCCTGTGGATCCAGCGCATCAACGCTGCCGTTCGCGCCGAGGGCCTCACCTATTCGCAGTTCATGCACGGCGTGAAGCTCGCCGGTATCGAGCTGGACCGCAAGGTGATGGCCGATCTCGCCATGAACGAGAGCGCAGCCTTTAGCGGCATCATCAAGCAGGCGAAGGAAGCGCTTCCCGCCTGATTGACGAGCCTTTGAAATACGAGAAGCGCCATCCGAGAGGGTGGCGCTTTTTGTTTGCCCCGTTAAGAGACCCGCCATGAGCACCGATCAGGAACAACAGGTCGAAGAAACGCTGACCCGGCTGCATGCCGCAGGCAGCGTGTCCGATGTCGAAGCGATCCGCGTGGAAGCGCTGGGCAAGCAGGGCTGGATCAGCCAGCTGATGAAGACGCTGGGTAAGATGACGCCCGAAGAGCGGCAGACCGAAGCCCCGCGCATTCAGGGCCTGCGTGCGCGGGTCGCCGATGCGGTGGAGGCGCGCAAGGCCGCGCTGGAAGCGGCCGAGCTGGAAGCCCGCCTCGCGACCGAAACACTCGACCTGACCCTGCCTGCTCCCGCATCGCCGAAAGGCAGCGTGCACCCTGTCAGCCAGGTGATGGACGAGCTGGCGGAAATTTTCGCCGATCTCGGTTTCGCGGTAAAAACCGGGCCGGAGATCGAGGACGACTGGTACAACTTCACTGCGCTCAACATGCCCGAAAGCCATCCAGCGCGGGCTATGCACGATACGTTCTATTTCCCGGACGATGCCCCCAGTGGTGGACGCATGCTATTGCGGACGCATACCTCGCCGGTGCAGGTGCGCACTATGATGGCCGAAGGCGGGCCCTTGCGGATCATTGCCCCGGGCCGCGTCTATCGCAGCGATAGCGATGCCACGCACACGCCCATGTTCCACCAGATTGAAGGGCTGGTGATCGACAAAGGCATTCATCTCGGCCATCTCAAATGGACGCTGGAAACCTTCCTCAAAGCATTCTTCGAGACCGAGGACATCGTGCTGCGGCTCCGCCCCAGCTACTTCCCCTTCACCGAGCCGAGCGTCGAAGTCGATGTCGGTTTCGCCATCGAGAACGGCAAACGCATACTGGGCGGCAGTGGCGATGCGCCGGACCATGGCTGGATGGAATTGCTGGGCAGCGGCATGGTCAACCGCCGGGTGATCGAAATGAGCGGGCTCGATCCCGATGAGTGGCAGGGCTTCGCCTTTGGCGTCGGCGTGGATCGGCTCGCCATGCTGAAATACGGCATGGACGATCTGCGCGCCTTTTTCGACGGCGACACGCGCTGGCTGGCGCATTACGGCTTCAGCCATCTCGACCAGCCGACCCTCTCCGCAGGCGTAGGAGCGCGGCCATGAAGTTCTCGCTCGAATGGCTGAAATATTTCCTCGAAACCGAGGCGACGACAGCCCAGATTGCTGAAAAGCTGAACGCCATCGGCATCGAGGTCGAAGGCATCGAAGACCCTGCGCAAAAGCTGGAAGGCTTCCGTGTGGCAGAGGTGCTGACTGCTGCCAGGCATCCCGATGCCGACAAGCTGCAGGTGCTCACCGTCAACACGGGCGACGGCGAGCCGCTGCAGGTGGTCTGCGGTGCGCCCAATGCCCGGGCGGGCATGAAAGGCGTGCTCGGCCTGCCCGGCGCGGTCGTCCCTGCCAACGGCATGCAGCTGCGCAAGAGCGCCATTCGCGGTGTCGAGAGCAATGGCATGATGTGCTCCGTGCGCGAGCTGGAGCTGGGTGAACAGCATGACGGCATTATCGAGCTGCCCGCCGATGCACCTGTCGGCACCAGCTTTGCCGACTACAGCGAATCCTCGCCTGTGTTCGATGTGGCGATCACGCCGAACCGCCCCGATTGCATGGGTGTTTATGGCATAGCGCGCGATCTGGCTGCCGCGGGGCTTGGGATTTTCAAACCTGTCGAGGCGGAGCCGATTGATGGCGATTTGCCCTGCCCGGTCGAAATCCGCACAGACGATCCCGAAGGCTGCCCCGCTTTCTACGGCCGCGTCGTGCGCGGCATCCGGAATGGCGCTTCGCCCGATTGGATGCAGCGTCGCCTGATCGCTGCGGGTCAGCGCCCGATCAGCGCGGTGGTGGACATCACCAATTACCTGATGCTCGCTTTCGGTCGCCCGGCGCATGCTTATGACCTTGCCAAGCTCTCCGGCCCGGTGATCGCCCGCCGCGCCAGGGATGGCGAGCAGGTGCTCGCGCTGAACGAGAAGACCTACACGCTCGATTCCAGCATGACCGTGATCGCCGACGATAACGGCGTGCACGACATTGCCGGCATCATGGGCGGCGAAGACTCCTCCGTGACCGAAGGCACGACCGACCTGCTGCTGGAGATCGCCTATTTCAATCCGGAGCGGATCGGCGTGACCGGGCGCAGGCTGGGCCTCGCCACCGATGCGCGCACGCGGTTCGAGCGCGGAGTGGATCCGGCATTCCTGGACGATGGCCTCGCCATTCTCACCAGCCTCATCCAGCGCATTTGCGGCGGCGAGGCGAGCGAGGTCGTGCGCGCCGGTTCTGCGCCGAGCGAGCCGAAGGTGATCGCCTTCGACCCGTCGCTGACCGCCCGGCTGGGCGGTGTGGACGTTTCGGAAGCCGAGCAGCGCGCCATTCTCGAACGCCTCGATTTTACCGTCGACCCCGGATCGGGTCCGGGGCAGGCCTGGAAGGTCACCTGCCCGCTCCGCCGCCACGATATCGAGGGACCAGCCGACCTGGTGGAGGAAGTGGTCCGCATCCATGGCCTCGGCAATGTTCAGAGCGTCGCCCTGCCCCGCATGGATGGCGTCGCCCGTCCCACCGCCACGCCGATGCAGGCGCTGGAGCGACGCGTGCGCCGTGCCGCCGCATCGCGCGGTCTGAACGAGGCGGTCACATGGTCCTTCCTTCCGACGAGTGAGGCCCAGCATTTCGCTGCCGATGGCGAGGCGCTGTGGGTGCTCGACAACCCAATCAGCGAGGACATGAAGGCCATGCGCCCCTCGCTCATCCCCGGCCTGCTGGCCGCTGCCAAGCGCAATGCCGATCGCGGAGCCGCGGGGGCGCGGCTGTTCGAAGTCGGCCGCCGCTATTTGCGCGGCAAGGACGGCGTGAGCGACGAGCGTCCGACACTTGCCGTTTTGCTGGCGGGCGAGAAGACGCCGCGCGGCTGGGCATCCGGCAAAGCACAGGCCTTCGATGCCTTCGATGCCAAGGCCGAAGCGGAAGCCCTGCTGGCAGAAGCGGGTGCCCCCGTCGGCAATCTGATGGTGATGGATGGCGCTGGAGGCCAGTTCCATCCTGGCCAGTCCGGCACGCTGCGGCTCGGGCCCAAGAATGTGCTCGCCCGTTTCGGCGCGCTGCACCCCGCCACGCTGGACGCCTTCGATGTCGATGGCCCGGTGGTCGCCGTGGAAGTGTATCTCGATGCCATTCCGGCGAAGCGCGGGAAGCAAGGCTTTGCAAAGCCCGACTACGCGCCGCCGGCGCTGCAATCGGTGACCCGCGACTTTGCTTTCCTCGTGCCCGCCGATCTCGCCGCGGGAGACTTGCTGCGCTCGGTGAAGGGCGCGGACAAGGCCAATATCGTCGATGCGCGGGTGTTCGATGTGTTCGAAGGCCAAGGTGTGCCCGACGGCAAGAAAAGCTTGGCCATCGAAATTACGCTCCAGCCGGGTGAGAAATCGTTCAAGGACGAGGAATTGAAGGCGATCAGCGACGCGGTGGTCGCGGCCGCAGCCAAGCTGGACGCGGAACTGCGCGGCTGAGCCTCATGTCAAACAGAAGAACCTTCGCCATCATCTCGCACCCTGACGCGGGTAAGACCACGCTGACGGAAAAGCTGCTGCTGCAGGGCGGCGCGATCCACCAGGCGGGCCAGGTGAAGGCGCGCGGCGAGGCGCGGCGGGCGCGGTCCGACTGGATGAAGATCGAGCAGCAGCGCGGCATCTCGGTCACCTCCAGCGTGATGACTTTCGAGAAGGAATTCGCCGAAATCGGTGGGGGCGAGACCATCACCTTCAACCTGCTCGATACGCCGGGACACGAGGATTTCTCCGAAGACACCTATCGCACGCTGACGGCGGTCGATTCCGCTATCATGGTGATCGATGCAGCCAAGGGTATCGAGCCGCAGACGCGCAAGCTGTTCGAAGTCTGCCGCTTGCGCAGCGTGCCGATCATTACCTTCGTCAACAAAGTGGACCGCGAGGGCCGCGACCCGTTCGAGACCCTGGACGAGGTGGCGGACATGCTTGCGCTGGATGTGTCGCCGCAAATGTGGCCGATCGGCATGGGCGGCCTGTTCGAAGGCCTGCTCGATTTCCGCACCGGCGAAGTCGCGCGGCCCGAAGGCGGTTCGAAGGAATATCTGGGCAAGCGCGACGGCGATGCGGAGATTCCCGAGGATTACGAGGAAGAATACCAGCTGGCGCAGGCCGGCTATCCCGAATTCAACCTTGAAGCCTATCGCAATGGCGACCTGACGCCCGTCTATTTCGGCAGCGCACTTAAGAATTTCGGCGTCGAGGAACTGATCGATGCCATCGCCCGCCACGCCCCGCCGCCGCGCCCGCAACCGGCCGGGGAAGAGCGGATTACGCCCGACCATGACGAAGTGACCGGCTTCATCTTCAAGGTGCAGGCGAATATGGACCCGAACCACCGCGACCGCATCGCGTTCATGCGGCAGGTGTCGGGCACGTTCAAACGCGGCATGAAACTGACGCCCTCGGGCCTCGGCAAGCCCATCGCGGTGCATTCGCCGATCCTGTTCTTTGCGCAGGATCGCGAGATTGCCGATACGGCGGAGCCCGGCGACATCATCGGCATCCCCAATCACGGCACTCTGCGGGTTGGCGATACGCTGAGCGAGAAGGACAAGATCCGCTTTACCGGCCTGCCCAATTTCGCGCCAGAAATCCTCCGCCGCGTGCAGTTGAAGGATCCCACCAAGACAAAGCAGCTAAGAAAGGCGCTGGACGACCTCTCGGAAGAAGGCGTGATTCAGGTGTTCTACCCCGAGATTGGCGGTTCCAGCATTGTCGGCGTGGTCGGGCAGTTGCAGCTCGACGTGCTGATTTCGCGGCTGTCGGCGGAGTATAAGGTGGAAGCCAATCTCGAAGCCTCCCCCTTTGCCACCGCGCGCTGGCTGAAAGGCTCGGACGAGGCGCTGAGGGAGTTCGAGCGTTTCAACCAGGGCAATCTGGCGAAGGACCGCGATGGCGACATGGTTTTCATGGCGAAGAGCGCGTGGGATGTCGGCTATCAGGAAGAGAAAAACCCCGACTTGAAGTTTTCGGCCACGAAGGAACGGTAGGCGCGAAGTCGACAAAGCCGACATCGGGACGATGACGGTTTTTGCGGTATTTGGTTCTATTATCAAGAGTTTACGCTGATCGAGCGAAGTTGACACTTCGCCGAAAGTTTTCGTCGTTCGACGTCGATCGAATATTTCAAAGAGCGGGCAGGCGGTGGCATCTGCGGAGCGTGTAGGACAGTCTCCACGCTCGGTTTTATCAGAAAGCTGGATTCCCGCCTTCGCGGGCATGACGATGTATTGTAGATAAGCGTCCATGGCCGACTTCACCGACACGCTCACCGACAAGCATATCACCATGATCGAGGGCCAGCCGGTCTTCTTCGTTGCCACCGCTGCGGCCGATGCGCGGATCAATCTGTCGCCCAAGGGTTACGATGCCTTCCGCGTGATCGCGCCCGACCGGGTCGCCTATCTCGACCTTGGCGGGTCTGGGAACGAGACCAATGCCCATTTGCTGGCCGATGGACGCATCACCATCATGTTTTGCAATTTCCAGCAGCCCGCGCTGATCCTGCGCATTTACGGCACGGGCACGCCGGTCCTGCCGGCGGATGAGGGCTGGGATGAGCTCTCGGCGCATTTCGTGCTGCTGCCGGGCACGCGGCAGATTTTCGATATTGCCGTCGAGAGCGTGCAGACCAGCTGCGGCTGGGGCGTGCCGTTTATGGATTATGAGGCGGAGCGCGAAACGCTGAAGAAATATCACGCCCAGGCCGATCCGGAGAAATGGGAGGCCAAGGTCAAGAGCCGCACCAGCAGCATTGATGGCCTGCCGACGCGACCGACCGACCGCTATATAGACGGGCGCTGATGCGCCTCACTTTCGCCAGCTACAACATCCACAAGGGCATCGGGGGCGACCGCCGCCGCGATCCGGATCGCATCCTCGATGTGATCGCGGAGCTGGAAGCCGACATCATCGCTTTGCAGGAAATCGACCTGCGCATGGGCAATCGCCGCGCCGTGCTCGACCGCGCGGAGCTGGTGGCGGCCGGCTGGCAGATCGTCTCGCGGCCGACAAAGCCTGCGAGCATGGGCTGGCACGGCAACGCGCTGCTGGTGAAAGACGGGATTGCCGTGCTCAAAGTGGAGGCGGAGCACCTGCCGCAGCTGGAACCGCGCGGGGCGGTGCGGGCACAGCTGGAAGTCGCCGGGCAGCCGATCTGCGTCACCGGCATGCATCTCGATCTCACCGGTCTCAGGCGCAAGCGGCAATTCGCGCATCTGTGCACGGCCAGCCGGGCGCCGGGAACACCGGCGGTGATGCTGGGCGATTGCAATGAGTGGGTGCGCCCCATCGGCGGGGATCGTGGCCTCGCCGCGCATTGGGAAATGGTGCAGCCGGGGCCGAGCTTTCCGGCGCGCCGTCCGCTCCTGCCGCTCGACCGGGTGATGCACACCGGTCATTGGGAATGCGTGGAGGCGAAAGTGCACAAGACGGCGCTGTCGCGGCAGGCATCCGATCACCTGCCGATCGTCGTGACGCTGGACTTGCCCAATTATTGAGCAGCCTGCGTGCGCTTTGTGCGCGGCAGTTCACAAATTTGCAATAAACTAAGTTTCCTGACCCCGCAGCATCGCGAGAATTGCGTCTGGCACGTCTTGTGCATTGCACAATGACAACCGGCTGTGCCCGGTCTGTCGCAGGGACCAATATGGGGGTCAGATGTGAAATTCGTCATCGCCATCATCAAACCATTCAAGCTCGACGAGGTGCGCGAAGTGCTCGCCGAACTGGGCGTCGCCGGCATGACCGTGTCGGAAGTGAAAGGCTTCGGTCGCCAGAAAGGCCAGACCGAGATTTACCGCGGCGCCGAATATTCGGTGAACATGCTGCCTAAGGTGAAGCTGGAGATCGCCGTCAGCGACGATCTGGCGCCAAAGGTGGTCGAGGCGATCCGCGAAACCGCCAGCACGCAAAGCATCGGTGACGGCAAGATTTTCGTGCTCGACCTCGCATCGACCACGCGCATCCGCACCGGCGAAACCGACGAAACCGCATTGTGACCAGGGGGTCTGACCAGATGAGAAATGCTATCCTCAAGATCGGCGCTGCGCTGGCTGCCAGCCTCGCAATGTCGCAGCCTGCCCTCGCCGCTCCTGCTGCCGAAGCCGCGAGCGATGCGGTCGGCGGCGGCACGGCCTATATCTTCAACACGCTGCTTTTCCTGATCGGCGGCTTCCTGGTGATGTGGATGGCGGCGGGTTTCGCCATGCTAGAAGCGGGGCTTGTCCGCGCCAAGAATACCAGCACGCAGTGCCTCAAGAATATCGGCCTCTATTCCATAGCCGGCCTGATGTTCTGGGTGATCGGCTACAACATCGCCTATCCCAATTTTGCTGAAAACAGCCTCGGCCTGTTCGGCATTGGCGGCACGACTTACGGCATGCAGGGCGTGGGAGAGGCCGACCTGGAAACCGGCTATTCGGTCGCGTCCGACTGGTTCTTCCAGATGGTGTTCTGCGCCACCACCGCCTCCATCGTGTCGGGCACTGTCGCAGAGCGGATCAAGATCGTGCCCTTCTTCATCTTCGTGACCGTGCTGACAGCTGTCATCTACCCGGTCGTAGTCAGCTGGGAATGGGGCGGCGGCTATCTCGATAGCGTGCACGATTTCTCCGACTTTGCAGGGTCCACCCTCGTCCACTCGACCGGCGGATGGGCTGCGCTGGTCGGTGCGCTGATTATCGGGCCGCGCCTTGGCCGCTACGGGCCGAACGGGCAGGTGAATGTCTTCCCCGGCACCAATATCCCGCTCGCTACGCTGGGCACCTTCATCCTGTGGCTGGGCTGGTTCGGCTTCAACGGCGCATCGCAGCTGGCCATGGGCACGGTGGGCGATGTATCGGATGTGTCGAAGATTTTCGTCAACACCAATATGGCCGCGTGCGGCGGCGTGGTGGCGACGATCATCCTGACACAGCTGCGCTACAAGAAGGCCGACGTCACCATGGCGCTAAACGGCGCGCTGGCCGGCTTGGTTGCCATCACGGCAGAGCCGCTGGCGCCCAGCGTGGGCCAGTCCATCCTGATTGGCGCAATCGGCGGCGTAATCGTGGTGTTCACCGTGCCGCTGCTCGACAGGCTGAAGATCGACGATGTGGTGGGCGCAATTCCCGTCCACCTGTTTGCGGGTATCTGGGGCACGCTCGTTGTCGCGCTGACCGCAGCGCCCGATTCCGGCGTCACCTTCCTCGGCCAGCTGGTCGGCGTGTTGCTGACGATGGTGTGGGTGTGCGCCGCATCGGCGGTGGTGTGGCTCGCGCTCAAATACACCATCGGCGTCCGTCCGTCGGAAGAGATCGAGATCGCCGGTCTCGATGTCCACGAAACCGGCGTGGAAGCCTATCCCGACTTCGCTCGCACCGGCTGAGCGTCACCAGATTGGCGGGGCGGGCTCTCTCTCCTCTCTCGCTCGCCTCGCCAACACTCGTTCCTCCTGCGAACGCACAACTCAGATGGGCCGGGGCTTCGTGCTCCGGCCCCTTTTTTGCTGGAGATCAGTCAGCCTGCTCGCGCTCCCAGCGCTGCCGGATCATGTCCGATGTCTCGCGGCTGCCATCATGGCTCCAGCCCGGTTCGCGCAGCAGGTAGGAGAGCTTGTGCCGCCACGGCGCGCGCCACACGTCGCGGGCAATGCCGATCCATTCGTGGAACACGGCGTAGAGCACATTGAACGTGCCCAGCTGGCTGACGATGCCATAGCGGATGCGGTCCGCGTCATCCTCGGCAGCGAAGGTGCCGAACAGCTTGTCCCACACGATGAAGGTGCCGGCATAGTTCCGGTCGAGATAGCGCGCATTGACGGCATGATGCACGCGGTGGTGCGAGGGCGTGTTCATCACCGCCTCGAACCAGCGCGGCATGCGCTTTACCGCCTCGGTATGGATCCAGAACTGGTAGACGAGATTGATGCCGCCGCAGATGAGGATCATGCCCGGCTCGAACCCGATGGCGGCCAGCGGCAGGCGGAAGATGAAGCTGAGAGCGAAAAAGCCCGTCCAGCTTTGCCGCAGCGCGGTGGAGAGATTGTAATGCTGGCTGGAATGATGGTTTACATGGCTCGCCCAGAACCAGCGCACGCGGTGCGCGCAGCGGTGGAACCAGTAATAGGCCAGATCGTCCAGCACGAAGCAGAGTGGCCAGGCCCACCACGCCCAGCCGATGGCAAGCGGCGAGAGGTCGTGCACTGCCACCAGCATGCTGACCACCGCCCCGCCGGTGAGCGCGCCCGCAACCGTACTGCCCAGGCCGATGGCGAGCGACGTGCCGGTATCGCGCCACTCATAGGCAGAGCGCGCACCGCCCCGCCGCGACCAGAGCAATTCTGCAAGGATCAGCGCGATAAAGACGGGTATGGCATAGGCGACCGGATCGAAGTCCATGCCCGCTCAATACGGGTGGGGGCTTAACCGGTCCAGTCTGACGCTTGGGTGCCGAGGTCGAGGGAGAGCTTGCGTGCAGGCAGGCCGCTGTCGCTGACGGTCAGCAGATCGCCATCGGCATGCAGGCTGGCTTCGGCAGACAGCAGCCGGGCAACGAACTGGTTGCCATGAGCCACCAGCACCAGCAAGCGTCCGGCATCGTCGCGGGCGATGGCACCGCCGCCATCTCGATCCACCGCGATCCTGACATGAGTGAAACCACCGGGTGCCAGCCGGATAAGCTCGCGCGCTTCCTCTTCGCATTCCAGCCGCGCCTCGCTGCGAAAGCCCAAAAACCAGGTGAGCGCCACCAGCGCGAGGACTGCTGCCAGCGATCCGGCGAACTGCCAAAGCTCGCCGCTCATGCCTCAGCCGTGGGCGCGTGTGGCGATAACGTCGAGCGTGGGCGCTATGGGCGAAAGATCATAACCGGCGTCAACCGCATGCGCGCGCAGCAAGGCCGGTTTCTCGCCACGGGCCGCTTCGGCCAGAGCCCACAGATAGGTCGAACGCGTGCCCGAACGGCAGAAGGCGAGCGTCTTGCCCTCTGCATCTGCCAGCGCGTCTTTCATCGCGGTAATCTGGTCCTCGCCCAAGCCTTCGTGCCCCACCGGTATGGCGATGTAGCGCAGTCCGTGCGCGCGCGCGGCGGCCTCCACCGATTCGCCGCTCGGCTGGCCGGTCTCCTCGCCATCGGGACGGTTGTTGACGATGAGCGCGAAGCCTTGCGCGGCAGCTTCCGCCACCTCTTGCGGGGTGATTTGCGGGCTGACCGAAATGCGATCTGTCAGGCGGCGAAAGTCGGCCATTTCGGCAGAAACCTCCATGATGAGAAGAACGATGGAGACAATGCGGCAAGTGCCGCCATTCCACAATAGCCGCCGCGCGGGCACATAACATTCGAAGCGTAACATCGCTGTCATCTTAAAATGTTCGCGTCTCGAACAATTCCCCGTTATATACCGCAACCTGGAGCGCTGGGGTCCACCCAAATCTCCCTGTCGGCGGGTAATTCGCTCGCGTCGCCGGCGGCAAGGTTCAGGGCGGGATTGAAGGTTGTTCGAATACATGGGTTATGATCGAGGACGTCGAGGTCGGGGTCGCGACAAGCGAGACAATATCGGTGAAGAAGGGTTCGATCCCTTTATGGACGGTTCCCCTCCCGGCGATGGCGGCGGCTGGCGCGATGGCGGCAATGACCGCGGCGGATATGGCGGCGGTGGCGGCGGTGGTCGCTTCAACGACGATCGCGGCGGTGGCAGCGGTGGCGGCTACGGCGGCGGAAACCGTGGCGGCTATGGCGGCGGTGGCGGCAATCGCGGTGGCGGTTTTGGCGGCGGCGACCGCGGCGGACCGCGCGGCGGTGGTGGCAGCGGCATGCCGGCACAGGTCGTCGGTACCGGCCAGGGCAAGGTAAAGTTCTTCAACGCCCAGAAAGGCTTCGGCTTCATCCAGCGCGATGAGGGCGGCGAGGACGTTTTCGTGCATATCAGCCAAGTCGAACGTGCCGGGCTGGAAGGCCTCGCCGAAGGGCAGGAGCTGCAATTCAACCTCGTCGATCGCGGCGGAAAGATCTCTGCAGCCGACATCCAGGTCGTCGGCGACGTTATCGAGGCACCGGCGCGTGCTCCGCAGCGCGAGCTGACCGGTGAGAAAGCCGTGGGCACCGTCAAGTTCTTCAATTCCATGAAGGGCTTCGGCTTCATCACGCGCGACGACGGCAAGGAAGATGCTTTCGTCCATATCAGCGCGGTGGAGCGTTCGGGCCTTCCCGGCATTGCCGAAGGCGACCGGTTCGAATTCGATCTGGAAGTCGATCGCCGTGGCAAGCACTCGGCCGTCAACCTGGTGCCTGTCCAGGGCTGAGGATACAGTGCGGTGGCGGCCGGTCATGCGTTTGACCGGCCGCGCCACTATGCATAGAGGCCTGCCCTAAGGCCAGTCTGGCGCGGCCCTTGGCGGGGCCGCTTTTGTTTTGAGGGATTGGGAGAGGAGCCCTTTCATGACCATCACACCGCTCATGCCCGTCTATCCGCGCTGCGGCGTCCGCCCGGTGGAGGGCGATCATTGTCACCTGATCGACGAGAACGGCACGCGCTATCTCGACTTTGCGTCGGGCATCGCGGTGAACCTGCTGGGCCACAGCCACAAGGGGCTGATTTCGGCAATCCAGGACCAGGCGTCGCGCCTGATGCACGTCTCCAACCTCTATGGCAGTCCGCAGGGCGAGGCGCTGGCACAGAAGCTGGTGGATCACACATTTGCCGACACGGTGTTCTTCACCAATTCGGGCGCGGAGTCGGTGGAATGCGCGATCAAGACGGCGCGCGCCTACCACCAGCACGAAGGCAATGAAGAACGCTTCGAGATCATCACTTTCAAGAACGCCTTCCATGGCCGCACGATGGCGACGATCAGCGCGTCCAATCAGGAAAAGATGCACAAGGGGTTCAACCCGCTGCTGCCTGGTTTCACATATGTTGAGTTCGACGATCTGGAAGGCGCGAAAGCGGCCATCGGTCCGCATACCGCAGGCTTTCTGGTCGAACCTATCCAAGGTGAGGGCGGTATCCGTCCGGCGAGCGAAGGCTTCATGAAGGGCCTGCGCGAATTGGCCGACGAGCATGACCTGATGCTGGCCCTGGACGAGGTGCAATGCGGCGTGGCGCGCACCGGCAAGCTTTTCGCGTACGAGAATTACGGCATTGAGCCCGATATCCTCGCCAGTGCCAAGGGTCTGGGCGGTGGCTTCCCGATGGGCGCTTGCCTCGCGACTGAAAAGGCGGCGCGGGGCATGGTCTTCGGCACGCATGGGTCCACTTACGGCGGCAACCCGCTCGCCATGGCGGCGGGCAATGCCGTGATGGATGCCGTCGCCAATCCGGAATTTCTGGAAGAGGTGCGGGCCAAGGGAGAGCGCCTGCGCAGCCGCATCGAGCAGTTCATCGGAAATTATCCCGACCTGTTCGAGAGCGTGCGCGGAATGGGCCTGATGCTTGGCATCCGCATGAAGGTCGAGCCGAGACCGTTCATGGTGCACCTGCGTGACAATCACGAGCTGCTGATGGTCGCAGCGGGCGATCACACGCTGCGCGTTTTGCCGCCGTTGGTTATCGGCGATGCAGAGATGGACGAGTTCTTCGAAAAACTGTCCGCCGGTGCCGCATCCTTCAAGGTGCCGGAAGCCGCCTGATGGCGGATGACGCGCTCGATCTTGCGCCGGTCGTCCGGAATTTCCTCGACCTGTCGGATGCGGGCGGTGAAACCATCGCCTCCATGATCGACGACGCCATCGTGCGTAAGGCCGCGCGACGCGGCCTGCCGAAAGGCGCGCCCGATAGCGACAAGCCTCTTGCAGGCCATGTTCTGGCGATGGTGTTCGAAAAAAGCTCGACCCGCACGCGCGTCAGTTTCGATATCGCGATGCGCCAGCTCGGCGGAAGCGCGCTGATTCTGGATGCATCGACTTCGCAACTGGGTCGCGGCGAAAGCATTGCCGATACGGCGCGCGTTCTCAGCCGCATGGCCGATGCCATCATGGTCCGCACCGATGACCATACGAAGATCGAGGAGATGGCGGCCCACGCGCATGTTCCCGTGATCAACGGTCTGACCGACCGCTCCCATCCCTGCCAGATCGTCGCCGACCTGCTGACGATGATCGAACATCGCAAGGCGCTGCCGGGACTGGAAGTCGCGTGGTTCGGAGATGGCAATAATGTGCTGCATTCCGTGCTGGAGGCGGCGGCGCTGATGAAGTTCAACGTGCGCGTAGCAACGCCGAAGGGCTATGCGCCGGACGCCGAATTCGTGCGTATGGCGCGCGCTGCCGGCAGCACTGTTAGGCTTACGCATGATGCGGCGGCAGCGGCGAAGGATGCAGACGTCATCGTCACCGATACATGGGTGTCGATGGGGCAGGAACATGCCGATGAAAAGCTGGCCGCGATGCAGCCCTATCGCGTCGATGCCGCGCTGATGGCGCATGCGAAGCCTGATGCGATTTTCCTGCATTGCCTACCCGCCCATGTGGGCGACGAAGTCAGCAGCGATGTATTCGAAGGCCCGCAATCGGTGGTGTTCGACGAAGCGGAGAACCGCATCCACGCGCAGAAATCCATCCTGCTGTGGTGCTTCGGGAAGCTGGGCTAGCGCGCTTTTAATCCGCGCGATGCGCCCCATATGCGGCGCATGACGGAAAAGACCCCCACCACATACACTGACGAACTGCTCGGCTTCGCGATCCCATCGCGCAATTCGCGCGGGCGCTGCGTTCGCCTCGGACCTGTGCTCGATGAGATACTGGCTGCGCACGATTACGCGCCTTCGCTCAAGCATTGCTTGGCCGAAGCGCTCGTGCTGACGACAATGATGGGCGGACTGCTGAAGGGGGAGGACGACCAGATCACCGTACAGGCGCAGGGCGAAGGCGGCATCGTATCGCTACTGGTCTGCGATTACCGCGACGGGAAGCTGCGCGGCTATGTCGACCATGACCCCGAAAAGCTCGCCGAAAGCGGCGCCAATCCCTCGCTCGAAAGCCTGTTTGGAAAGGCGCATCTTGCGATCACTTTCGACATCGCGAAGACCGGCAAACGCTATCAGGGCATCGTGCCGCTGGAAGGCGCAACGCTATCTGCTGCGGTGGAAAGCTATTTCCGGCAGAGCGAGCAGATCCCGACGCTGATACGCACTGCAATCTCTTCGAGCGGCGCGCAGACGCTCGCCGCCGGCTTCCTGGTCCAGCATATGCCGGAAGGCGAAGAGGGGCGGGAAAGGCTGCATGTCCGGCTCGATGATCCCGAGTGGGAGCATGTGTCGATCATGGCCGAGAGCCTGCGGCACGAGGAGTTGGTCGAGCGCGATCTGTCTTTGGAAGAGATCGTGTGGCGCCTCTATCATGAGGAAGACAAGGTGCTCATCATGCCGGGCCATGCGATCGCCAAGGGGTGTCGCTGCACGGAAGCGCATTTCGAGGATGTGCTGGCTCGCTTCCCGAAGGAAGACCGGCGCGAGATGGCGGACGAGGACGGGATAATCATGGTCGATTGTGCGTTCTGTTCGAAGGTCTTCGCGATCCAGGACTAAGGGCCTGCGTTAACGCTTTATCGCCCATACGGGGCAATTGGCCGCTCATCGCTGCCGTGGTATGGGACGGAGAGAAGGTAGGAATGGGCATGATTGGAATACGGCTCGGTCTCGGATTTGCCAGCGCTGCGCTTGCGGCGGCCCTCGCGCTGACGCCGGTTGCCGCGCAGGCGCCGGAGCTTGCCATGCTCGACCGGCTCGAGCGTGGGCAGTGGGAATTGCGCCTGCGTTCCGACGGCTCGCGTTCCCGGATATGCGTGCGGTCGGGCCGCGAACTCATTCAGATCCGCCATCGCCAGCCGGGGTGCGAGCGTTTTGTTGTCCAGGACGACCCGAACGAAGTGACCGTGCAATACACTTGTCGGGGCAATGGATACGGGCGGACGACCATCCGGCGGGAGGGCGCCGGGCTTGTGCAGGTTCGCAGTCGGGGAATCGAAGGCGGCCGGCCATTCTCCGTGGAAGGCGAAGCGCGCCGCGTGGGTAGCTGTTAAGCCTTGCCCGCCTTGGGGCGAGAACCTACCGCCTCTTGCATGACTGAATTAGCGAAAATCGGCGTCATCCTGCTGTCCGGCGGCCTTGATTCGATGGTCACGGCAGCTCTGGCCAAGGAACAGGGCTATCGCCTGCATGCTCTCACGATCGATTATGGGCAGCGGCACGTTCGCGAATTGCAGTCCGCGCGCGCTATCGCTGACAAGCTCGGCGTGGAGCGGCATGTGTCCTTGCCGCTCGACTTGCGGCAATTCGGCAAATCGGCGCTGACCGACGATATCGACGTCCCCAAGTCCGGCGTCGGCAACGACATTCCTGTAACCTATGTGCCTGCGCGTAACTTGCTCTTCCTCGCGTTGACGACCGCCTTTGCCGAAAGCGCGGGATCGAGCGATATTTTCATCGGCGTAAATGCGCTCGACTATTCGGGCTATCCCGATTGTCGCCCGGAATTCATTGCGAGTTTCGCAGAAACGGCGCGCCTTGGCACGAAGCAGGGCGTCGAAGGATCGCCGTTCGAGATCCACGCGCCTCTCCAGCATATGACGAAGGCCGAGATTGCGCGTGAATGCGCGCGGTTGGGCTTGGATGCCAGCTGGAGCTGGTCATGCTACGACCCGACGGCAGACGGCCTTGCGTGCGGCCTGTGCGACAGCTGCAGGCTGCGCCGGAAGGGCCTCGCAGAGGCGGGCGTGGTGGATTCGACGCGCTACGCTGCGACGCCGGATCGGGCCTAGCTTTCCGAGAACACGCCGCATGCGATACGCGCTCCGGCAGCGCCTGCCGGATCGGTGCGATAATCGTCGGGCCCTTCGTGAACGACCAGCGCTGTGCCATCGCCGTCGAAGATTTGCGGGAGTACTTCGGCGCTGCGTCCCCGCAGTATCGCGCTCATCGAACCACTGCCATCGGAGCCGATCTCGATATTGGGCAGGTCGCCCAGATGCGCGCCTTGCGGATTGAGCGTACCATGCTGGTTGTCGCCGGGATTGAGGTGGCCGCCGGCGGAGGTGAAGTCGCCCGCGCTGCAATCGCCGGTGGTGTGGAGGTGGACTGCGCTCGTGCCTGCGGGCAAGCTTGTGAAGGAGACCGACAGCGTTACTTCTCCGGCGAGGGAGTAGAGGTTCGCCACGCCGACTTGTTCGCCTGCGCGATTGAGTACAGACGCAGTTCCGACGGTGTCAGCCGCTTGCTCGTAGACGGTGGAACAGGCCGACAAGGCAGTTACGGCGATGGCGGCCAGTCCGAATTTCATAGCGCGCATGATGATCTCCCTCATGATTACGCTACGTCAACGCGAACCTCGTCATTTGTGTCCCTCAGGTCTGCGGTATGATCGCCGCTGCCTTGAGCACGTCAATAATCGCGGCGATGGCTGCGCGGCTCTCGACGTCTTCCACGCTACCGCCTGTAGCGGCTGAGACATTAGCGGCGCGCTGCCAGCCGCCGCGATAATTGATGAACTGCCCGGCATCGTCGTCGTAGAGCACCATGCCTTCTTGAGGCTGCGTGAACAGCCAGGTGCCGCTTTGATAGTGTGCCATCACATCGGGATGTCCGGACCAAGCGCCTGTGGGCTGGCTATCGACGATCCAGCTATCGCCCTCTTCCGGATTGGTAGGCGGGCCATTCGATACACCAAGCACGCGCATATGCAGCAGCGCATCCAGGCGGGCGAGTGCTTCATTGACCGTGATTTCTTTCTGCGCTTGGCCGCTGAACAGGTTCGGCAGGCCGAAGCGCGGCGTTTTGCTCGTGAAGGTATATGCGTCCGACATGGGATCTCCTCAGGCGATATCGGTAAAAAGGGAAGCCGGTGAGCGCGCGTGGCTGCCGATTTGGCGGACCCACAATGCTTTGCCTGCATGGTCGGTCTGGAGTTTGCTCACTTCGGTCGGGGCGAGCTGAAGCTCGGGCAATGGGCTTTGCCACGCCATGTCCGGCTGGTCCGGATCGCCGATGCCAATCTCATAGAGCTCGCTCTGCTCGTTGAGCGGCACATCGACCACGCCATCCCAGGTCCAGCTGCCGCGCGAACGGCGTGTCCAGCACAATGTCCAGCCCCCATCCGCCCGTATCACGCACATGAGGCGGACCGGCGCAAGCGGGCGTCTGGTGGAGCCAAGCCCGGCGATCTCGGCACTGACCGCAGCGCTGTCGGCCAGGCCGATCGCTGCAACCGAGGTGCTGCTGCCGATTTTCGCCGGGTCGAGCACGAGCGGCTTGCCATCGAGAAGCACGAAATTCGCACCAGCGGGCACGGCCTGCTGCGCTAGATGTTCCGTCCCGCCGCGCCCCCGCAGAAGGCCGCGCAGCCGCCAACGGCCAATGCCAAGCGGTTCGGCAGCGCAGAACTGGATAATTTCGTCACCCAGAAGAGCGCGGTTCGCACCGTCGGCAATATCCTCGGCAGTCACCGAGGACAGGAGAAAATCGGCCGAGCCGAGTTGCACTTCGACACTCGCTTGGCGATCAATGAAGGCCGCACTGCCCGGGGCGAGCGCGCTTTCGGCGTGACCGATAATGCTGCGCCGTGTGCCCGTTCCGCCGATCGGCACCAGACTGCCGCCGCTCTCGGCGTAAAGCGTTGCGCCGGTCCATCCACTCGTTGCCGAAGAGGGGGCGGCGAAGATCTGGCGGACATCGCTGGAAGCGGTGCCATCCCAGGGCAGTTCAAAAGCCATGAGCAGGGTTTCTCCGGGAACCTCATCGCGCGGGGTGAGCGAGCGTCCCGCATCCGTGGTGGCGGGAACACCCTTCCGATGGGGAAGGCGGATGAGCTCCAGCTCCAGACCCGTGTCACGCCATTCCCACGCCTCGATACGCCATTTGCCGTGATGGCCCGGAACGGTGACCAAGCGGCCCGGCGTAAGGGCAGGATCGATTTCCGCGACGCGATAGGCGAGCATTTCCTGCGACCAGCTGGCACGTTGCGCCGCGCCATCGGCAAGTTCGCGTGCCGTCCTCGCTGCCAGAGCGCCGGGAAATTCGAGAATACGGCTGCGGCCCTTGCGCGCCTGTCCGCCGGCGCGCTGTAGCCCTGGCTGGAAATCACGCTCGACATCGTAATATCGCATGCCAGTCGGCACGCGCATCGCGTCCGCGCGCTGCCGCCGTGAAAGGCCCTTGCTGCCGCCAAATGCGTCTGGCGAGGGGTCCACGACAGCAACCGGTAAAGTCGCAACGGGGTCGCTCTCTGGGTTGCCATCGAACAGGTCGAGACGCGACCGGCTTGTGTCGCACATGAAAGGATACGCCTGACCTATCGCACCAAGCGTGTCGCGAAGCGGCCCTCCGCCATCGGTGAACCCTTCCAGCGACGGTAGGTCTCGCGCAATCGCTTGCGGGGTATCGGCGGGCGCCGCCATGTCGGCGAGCGATACCTCGCCATCGTCGGCGACGATTTCGAATGTCAGAGCGGGAATGCGATTGCCGTAGTCGCCCAGCTGGAGGTCTTCGAAGACGCAATAGGCAAGCCCGCGATAGGCGGGGCACCGCGCGCCTTCCGCCGATGCCAGTAATGGATCGGGCAACTGGTCTCCGGTCCCATGATAGACCCGCAGTTCACCGCCGACCTTCAGGTCACCTGCTGCGCCGCGCAGCAAATTGCCATCGGCCCAGATGCGGCGCACGGAACGGATCGGACGACTGGCCAGCGCCACGGCAAAGCTGCTGGAATAGCTGTAGGTGGTCGTCGAGGGCTGACCCTTGCCGCCGCCTACATCCTCGCTGCTCTCGACCAGGTCGGTCGCCCAGATGATCGAGCCGGCAGCGCGCATGGTGCCGAAGTGGCGCGGCAAAGCAGCCCCGTAGCTTGAAGTGGTGACAGCCAGTTCTTCCAGACGCGGTCCCTCGCGATCGCCGGGGCCGAAGATCATCTGGTCGATCTGGCTGCCGATCATCGCGCCGATGGTAGAGCCGATCGGTCCGCCGATGGCTGTGCCGACCGCGGATAAAACGATAGTTGCCATGGAAACCCTTTCAGTCGGTGACGAGGCGCCAATGCGCCGTACTGGGCCAGGCCAGCGTGGGCGGGCTGGCGACCACTCGGCCAAGCCCGGCATGAGCGTGGATGAGGTCGCCCCGCTCGCCGATGATGGCGAGATGCAATTGCGACGCAGAGGGTGAGAGCAGGATGATGTCACCGGCGCTCTTCACGCCTTCCACCCGGCGGAGGGGGAGCCGAGCCAGCACGGAATCGAACTGCGCGATGGAGGCGGTTCGCATCCGGTAGGCTGGCAGCGGCGGTATAGTATGCCCGGAGTGCGAGAGGGCCAAGGCGACAAGTCCGACGCAATCGACGCCGCTTGCCGTATCGCGCCCGCGGAAACGAAATGGTGTGCCGATCAGCTGGGTCGCCGCTTCGGCGAAACGCATGGCAGTGGTCACGAAGAGCTCGTGGGGTAGCGGGTCAGCAGGTCGTTGCCGGGCAGGAAGGGCTCGCCCTGGAAGTTTACCGCATTGCCGAACCGGGCCGCGCAAGTCGCCACGGTATGATCGCAACCCTCGCGCACATAAGCGCGGGTGCCTGGTTGTATGTCACCGGAAATGGGCATTTCGAGCACGAGACTGCTCCCATCGAGATCGATGATCCGCGTTCGCCTGCCAGCATGCTGACCGTCGATCCACCAGAGGTCGCCATGCAGGCAATCGGAAGCTGTAATGCCGTCGAACAACACGCTGTTGCGCTCGGGATCGACGCTGACCACCGTGGCGATGGCGGTGAACATTGCCGGATTGAGCCTGCAATCCGCATCGCAAAAGGATGCGCGGCAGGTCGGACTGGTGCGCGGCACGAAATCTTCTTCCAGCGCCGCCTTGGCGGAGCGGAGCTCGGCCGAGAACGCATTGTCCTGCGCACTGATATTGCCGAGCGTGCCGGTGAATAGGGTCGCGCGATCCAGCGTTTCCCAGTCGACCAGGCCAATCGAGATTCGCGCATCGGCATAGCGCCCTTGCAGCAGGTCGTCCTCCGTGATGCTGTCATGCGACAGCACGCCATCGACCTCCACCGTGTCGCGCTCCAGCTGCGCCGTGCGGCGGATAGCCGAAGGCAGCATGCCCGGGGCTGAGAGGTGCGTGATATCGTCGAACACCAGAGCCCGGTCATGACTGGTGAAAGCGAGCATGGCGCCATCCTTGCGGATGATCCGCCAGAAGGTGGCCACCCCTTCCAGCTCGCGCGCGAAGAAGGTGTGGCTCATACGTCCTCGCGGATTTCGATCAGCGGAACGGAGGGCGCATCGCCCGCAGCGAAGGTTGCGCCGCTGATGTCTAGCCGATCCTGCGCAAAGCGGACGGGAACGTCGAAGAGGAAACCGGCGCGCACTTCCGCGCCATCGGCCGGCGCGTAGGTGAAGACGATCCGGCCGCCATCGCGCAGCGTCCAGGCGGTATTCGCGACACCGTCGACGCTGACGACGATGGTGTCGGCGCGGGGACGGGTGATGGGCCGCACCTGCGGATCGTCAGCCGGTCCATAGCTCTTGGCCAGCTGGTATGTTGCTGCCAACCCGTCGCCAATGCCGATCAGCTGGTCGGTCGCGGTGGGCGAACCGGTCAGCCCGTTAGAGCTATGATCGAAGGGATCGGCAAGGCGGAAGCCCCGGGCCGGGCCGCGCCGGGCACGGAAGAACTCCAGCAGCACGCCCAGCTCTGCCTGCGAACGAATGCCCGGGCCAACGTCGTAATTCATCCGCGCATCGCTCCACTGGCTGTTGCGCCGCTCATGGCCGGATGCGGTTAGCGAGATTGCGGTCGAAAATTCTGGGCTTGCAGAGGCATCGCGGCCCAACGCCAGCGGGTAGAGCACATCGTCGAATGATTGCACCAGGTCCTCCTTGGGAATGGGGGGAAGGCGGACATATCCATCGCGCAGGACTTGCGGGAACGCCCAGACGAATTGCCGCTCCACGCCGCGCTCGATGGCCTCGTCCACACCTGCATCGATATGCCGCCAATAGTCAGATGCATCTTCCGGCAGCAGCACGAATCCGGAAAGGTAGTCCTGCAGTTCCAGCGGGTAGGACAGGCGCTGCTGCACGGTGTCATACGCGCGCAGTCGCAAGGCCTCTGCACCAACCGTCAGCCAGTCGTAATCTTCTAGTTGAAGCCTGTCATAGGCGGGGTATGCCCAGCCTGTCGGCATATTTGCGCGACGCAATTCGGGCCATTTCGAATCTAGGACGGTGGGCGTGAAAACGAGCAGATACACTTCGGCATTGCCGCCAGCTGCTCTGCGAACCGCATCGCGAAGGCGTCTGGTCGTCAGGGCAAGGATGCTGCCGCACCAGTTCAGATGCTTGATCTGTTCGAACGTAAGCGGCTCGGAAAGGTCGGGAATATCCGGTGAATTCGGCAGTGAGGCGAGCACGTTGTCATCGTAAAGGCACGGCCTTCCATCGGCCATGACCCACCACCATGGCTCACCGATCTGGAACTTCACGGGCAGTCCGGCCGCCATGGTCAGGCTCACAAAGGCTTCCGCGATATTATCGAGGAAGAAGCGGACCGCATTGGAATATGGCGAAAGCAGCGTGGATGGTGGGCTCCAGCCGGTGAGAGCGACGTCGCCATTGAAGGCGCGTTGGCTCCAGCTTAGCGGCGAGTGCTCGGCAAGCAATTCGAAGGAAAGCGAGACAATCGGCTCGAAACCGTATTCTGCACAGCGCGCGAAATAATCCGTGTGCCAAGCGGTGCACGGCGTATTGAGCTCTGCATTTCCCGTAACCTGCAGATTGCCGCCATCCCGGACCAGCCGGTAATAATGGCTCATGCCGACATAGTGGACCAGCGCATCGCGGTAGCCGAGATGCAGGCATTGGCGCAGCATGCGCGCAGGCGTCAGGTTGTAGCTGTCGTCATAGGCAGTGCACATGCCGAGACCGTGCGGTGGCAGCAGTGCATCGCCGATGGTCAGCATGGACCGGTCGCCATCGCAATGGATGTCGCTAAGCTCGACCCACCCGGTCGCCGATTGCGGCAGGAGGCCGGTCGCGGCGGGATCGTAGCCCGGCGCGACCAGCGAGATGAACATGCGGTCGATATCCGCCGGGTCCACAGCTGCGCCATCGGCCATCCAGCCTTCCTGCAGCTGCGAAAAGGGCAGCGTCACCACGGCATCGGTCGGCGTGCCGACGGCGTAGTTCCACAGCCGGACATACCATGTGCGCGCATTGCCGCCCGCGTCGCGGCCCTCCAAGGTCAGCGTAGGCCCGTGAACGGCATCGAGCGGCAGGACACCGTCCGATTGCCAGCGAAAGCGCAGCGTGGTGAGGGCGAAATTGCGGTCCGTATCGTAGGACAGCAGCGGATGGTCGAAGCGATCCTCGCTTTCCCAGATCAGGCCGACGAGACCATTGCCCAGATGCAGTTCGCAATCCACGCGCAGCGCATCGGGCGCCGTGGTGACGACGCTCGCCATATCGCCGCGCGGGAAATCGACGGTCCAATAGCGCGCATCGAAACGCTGGATGACATCGGTGGTCTGACCTTCGCGCTCCCGCGCAAGCCAATAGGCCATGTCCGCCTCCTATCCTTCGCGCATCGCCCGCGCGACGGCGCTGGCGACCTGGCGCGAAGAGCGCCTGAGCATGACCGGCGCATCGGTGCCGCGCGGGGCTGCAAGGTTGATCGAAACGCGTACATCGCGCGCGCTTGCGCCAGGCATGCCGGTTTCCACGCGACCGGAGCTGGTAGGCACGAACAGTTCAGGGCCGCGCTCGCCGACGATGTAGGCGCTTCCCGGTGCCACCGGCCCGCCGGTTGCGCGGCCGGGCAGGCCGAGAAGCGAGCCGAACAGGCTGCCGAGCATGGAGCCGAGGCCACCGCCTTGCGCGCCGCCACCACCGCCCGGCGTACCGCCGAACAGTTGCGAGATGCCCGATTGCACCGCCTGTGCGGCGATCTGGTTGAGCGCGCTGAGCGCGGCTTCCTTCAACTCGTCGAAGCCCAGCTTGCCGCGACGGATCGCCGAGAGCAGGCTGCGTTCGAGCACATCGCCTGCGCGCGTAAATCCGCCGAGCAGCGAATTGTCGAGCGTGGCGCGCATGCCTTCGACATCGGCGCGAAAACCGCTGGTGCTGGCGCGAATATCGACCATCAGCGTATCGATCGTCTCATCCATCGGGGTTGTCCTTCATCAATTGTGCGATCTGGTCGCGCGTCACCGTGGCCGGTTCGCCGCCGGGCGAGGCGAGGATGGCTGCGATCTCCGCAGGCGTGCTTCGCCAGAACCAGTCGGGCGGCCAGCCGAGCAGCCGGCCTACCGCTCCTGCCAATTGCGCTGCATTGTCGGCGAAAAGCTGCGTCACGCGCTGCCTTGCAGGATCTGCTTCAGCAGCGTGCGGAGCGGCTTGGCCGCTTCGGCAAGGCCCATGGCGAGCACGGCTTCGCCCACTGCTTCACGCGAGATTGCCTGCGCCGGATCGCAGCAATGCCAGAACAGCGTGGCGATCTCGGACAGGCGCAGCTGTCCTTCGCTCGCCCGCTCGACCATAGCGAAAAGCGGCCCGAGCTCCTCTTCTGCGGCGACGAGCGCGGTGAAAGTCGGGCGCAGGGTAACGGCGCATCCAGCGACGTCCAGCCTCGCTTCGCCGCGCTCAGGATTGGCAGGCGCGGTCGGGCTCATACGGCCACCACCGCGCCGCTGCTTTCCAGCTGCAGCGTGTAATTGCGCTCGCCGTTGAAGTCGCCCGCATAGTCAAGCCGCTGCACGAGGAAGCGACCGCGCAATCGCTCGCCGCCTTCGAAGGAGAGTTCGTAATCCTCGATCGTCCCGGCCAGCGCATGGGCGCGGATCGAGGCTTCGGCGGTGCTGCCTAGGAAGATACCGGCGGCACTGACCGAAACCGATCGCGTTCCCGCGCCGGACAGCAGGTCTCGCCAGCCGCCCGACTCCTTGTGCGTCACAACCACGGCATCGCCGTTGATCGACATCTGCGTGGTGCGCAGTCCGGCGACGGTTTCGTAAGCGGGCGGCTGCGCGCCGTCGCCGATCTTGAGAAGGAAGGCACTGCCTTTCTGAGCGGTCATGGATGGTTCTCCGTTCGGGTGTCAGGTTTCGAGAATTCGGAAACGGTATTCGAGCAGAACGGCGCGGATATTGCGTTCGCGCTGCTCGGCGCGGGCGCGCAGAAAGGTGATGCTGGCAATGGCAAAGCCGCTTTGGGCGGCAGTCATCGTCTCGATGCGCTCTTCCACCTGGCTGGCAATTGCGGCGGTCTCGCCGGAAGCATCGCCGCGCGTCTGCAGTTCGAGCGCGACGCGCACCTCGCGGCCGCGGCGATCCTTGGTGCTCCAGTCGACGCTGGCGCTGGCGGCGATGCCCAGCCACGGAATGCTGGCGCGCGATGGCGCTTCTTCGGTGATGTCGTTGAGCGCGTCGGACAGGACCGGATCGCCGGCCAGCCATTGGACAAGCGCAATGCGAAGCTGTGTTTCCATCATCGCTCTCCTTCGGTGAAATCCGGCCAGAGCGCGCGCGCATCGCGCCAGCCTTCATGCGAAGCCTTGCGGCGTCGCGAAGCAGCGCGTTCGGCGACCGCCTCGGCGCGGTCGGAAAGCTTGCGGGCGAGACCGGCAAAGCCGTTCATTCGCGCGCCGATCATGCGAGCCGCATTCGGCGCCAGGGACGCCATAGCGCGCTGACGGAGGCGGGCGGTGTGGCCGGCCTGTCGCCGGCATCGCGCTCGCGATAATAATGCGCAGCGAGGCGAATGACGCCGTGCCGCATGCCATCTGGAAGCCCGATCCAGCTGGCCGACAAACCCGCATCGAAGCGCACGGCGATGCGGCTCGATGGACAGGTGCGGGTGAGGCGCACCCTTCCGCACCCGCCTGCCGTGATATCGATCGTGTAGGCTTCGACTGGCAGTGCACTGCGCGTGCCATCCAGGGCGACCGCCTCCACGCCTGTAATGGCTATGATCGGCGAGGCACTGAGCGCTTGCCACTCATAGCTGGCGGTCAGCACTTCCTCGCAGCCGGTTTCTAGCGGCATAGTGCCGGTAAAGCCCTCGCAGGCTTCCAGTGCCGCGCGCAGCAGATCGCCTAGCGACTCGTCATCGCGCGTGGTGGTGATGGCGAGCCAGCTCTTGAGCTCGTCCAAAGCATCGGCCGCCAGCACGGGCGGCACGACAATAGCCCGCCTCATGGCAGTCTCCTTGTTTTCATTTGTTTTTCGCACCCGCATCCGCGGGCGCGTCCTCGGTGCTGTTCGCTTCGCATCGCTGCGCGGCACCTGCGGTCGGGCATTCGCCCTCTGTCGGTCGCTGGTCGCGTCCGAGACTTTCGTGAGGTTGCTGGCCCGCTGCGGAGCACCGTCATGGGAGTGACGGCAAGGCCGAACGGCCGCCCGCAGCGGGCGCAGCTTGCTGCGCGTCTAGCGAGGACGATCCGGCGGATGCCGGATCGAAAGACAGGTCAGGCCTCGATTTTCAGCAGCTTGATCGCGCTCGAATCGAGCACCTGCCCGCCCACGCGCTTGGTCGCGTAGAAGTGGACGAAGGGCTTGTTGGTGAACGGATCGCGCAGCACCTGCGTCGCGCTGCGTTCGGCGATGATGTAGCCCGCCTTAAAATTGCCGAAGGCGATGGGGAAGGTGCCGCCTGCCACATCGGGCATGTCTTCCGCCTCGACTACCGGATAGCCCAGCAGGCGATCTGGCTGGCCTTCCACCAGGCCCGGCTGCCACAGGAACGCGCCATCGGTGGTCTTCAGCTTGCGGACTTCGGACAAGGTCGCCGAGTTCATCACCCAGCTTGCGCCTTGGCGATGGCCGGCTTTCATCGTGTGGACGAGGTCGATCAGCCGGCTTTCCGGATTGGCGTCGAAGCCATTGGCATCGCCCGATCCGATATATTGCAGGCTGCCGAAGCTGCGCACCGCATCCCCCGCCAGTGAGGTGGGAGAGGAGAGGAAGCCGAGCGGCTGGTCGTTACCCGTGCCATTCACGAAGGCAGCCCCTTCGGCGCGGGCAAATTCCATCGCGATCTCGCTCGCCAGCCAGCCTTCGAGGTCGAATGCGGCATCGTCCAGCATGGACTGGCTCGCTGCCGGATTTGCATAGAGCTCGCCCGAAGGCGGAGCGATTTCGGCAAATTCGGGCGTATCGGTTTCCGGACGCGCAGCCGCTTCGCCGACCCAGCCCGACGCCGTGCCGCCGGTGGTGATGAGCTTACGGTATCCGGCAGAGCCGACCTGCACCACCTGGGCGAGGCCGCGGATGGGCGAGATTTCCTTCAACTCGCTGGCAATCATCGCGTCGATTTCGCGCGGCACGGCATAGCCGCCATCGGCGGGCGTGGTGGCAGAGATGGACTTCACCTCGCTCTCGCGGCCACGGCGCAGATAGCCGTCGACAAAGCCTTTCACTTCGGCACTGGGCGCTGTGGATGCACCGCCGATGGCGGGTCGCACGGCTGCCATGCCGATCTTGTCGACGCGGGCCTTCACCTCGTCGACGTCCGAGCGCAGCGTAGCGATGGCCGCCTCGGCTTTGTCCTGCCGCGCGACGATATCGAAACTGTCGGAAAGCGACTGGTTGGGCGTGTCCGCCATCACGGTCTGGGTAGGGATCTGGATATCCATAGGGGTCTTACCTTTCTTGGGAGGAAATTCCTCCCCCGCACGGGGGAGGGGGACCACACGAAGTGTGGTGGAGGGGCACCCTCGAATGAGCGGAGCGGCACCGGTGCCCCTCCACCATCCTGCGGATGGTCCCCCTCCCCGTTTCGGGGAGGATCAGGTGAGCAAATGCACCCGTGCGCCGGGTTGCAGGGGATGGGTGACGAGGCTGACTTCGAACAGGTCGACCTCTCGCAGGACGCGGCCCTGCGGCGTATTTTCGTAACCGCGGGCGCGGTAGCCGAAGCTCAGGCCGTTCACTTCGCGTGCCGCGAGGGCGGCGGCGGCGCGCGCGTCGGGATTGTCGATCCGAGCGATAACGCGCAGGCCGCGCGTATCCTCTTCGGCCAGTTCGACCGTGCCGATCTGCTGGTCGGGCCGGTGTTGCCAGTAAAGCGGGATGGGCTGGCGTGATTGCTGGCGCTGCGCCAACGTGCGGGTGAACGCGCCTTTTACGATCGTATCGCGCGCGGCGTCGGCCACATCGAACAGCGCGGCATAACCGGCAAAGCGGATCATCGCAGCAGTCCCGGCACGCCGAGGCGGACGGCAATACCGATCAGCAGCAGCGCCATCAGCCCGCGCACCGCCCATTCGACGGCGGCCTTCCACGCGCTCGCCTTGGCCGCACGCCAGGCGGAGAGCAGGTCGCGCAATTCGTCGAGGTCGGAATGGGCCTTGTCATCATCGAGGCCGAGCCGGTCGAGCACGCGGTCCGCGCCCAGTTCGCTGGCTTCCTCGACAATGGCGCGCAGCGTCATCAGGTCGGCACCCGTTTCATTGGCCTGCGCCATCAGCGCGGCCAGCATGTCCTGGCGGTTCATGGATTATCTCCGGTTTCAAGCGGGGCGAGGCCCAGCAGGCCGCGCTTCTCATCGTCGGTGAGGAAATCGGCCTCGCTCACCTGCTTCCACAGCTTCTCGCGGTCTTCCGAAAGCGCGGGCACGCGGTCGAGATCGACCGACAGCGCCAGCCCGGGGAACCACGGCTTGAGGCCGAGCGACAGGCCGTCGAGGATCTTGCCCGTCAGCGGCAGCAAGGTCAGCCGCCACAGCGCACGATTGGCCTCCCGGTAATTGGCATAGGTGTTATCGCCCGGCAGGCCGAGCAGCATGGGCGGCACGCCGAAAGCGAGCGCGATGTCGCGCGCCGCAGCCGCTTTCAATTCGGCAAAATCCATGTCGGCAGGCGAAAGCGAAAGGCTCTGCCATTTCAGCCCACCTTCCAGCAGCATGGGCCGCCCGGCATTTCCGCCGCCCTGATAGGCGCTGGCGAGCTCTTCCTTCAGCCGCGCGAATTGCTCTGCTGTGAGGCCGCTCGTATCCGCGCCATTGTCATAGACCAGCGCGCCCGATGGCCTTGCGGCGTTCTCCAGCAATGCGAGGTTCCAGCTGGCCGCAGCATTATGGATGGCGACCGCCTTTTCCGCCGCCGAGAGGCAGCCCGCGCCGTAATGGTCGTCTGCCGGGTGGAAGCTTTTAAGGTGGATGAGCGTCGGCCAACCATCCTCGTCTTCCAGCGGCAGGTCGCGTACTTCGTCGCCAATGCGATAGCGATAGCCGGTGGGCCAGCCATCGCTACCTTGCATGACGGAAACACGCTCGGGTCGCAGGGCGAAAAGCGTGGCGGGGTGCCGCCCGCTGCCGCGCACCACCTGCACGAAGGCATTGCCGTGCAGCAGCAGGTTGGCGGCGAGCACTTCCAGCAGCGATTGCCCCTCATGGCTCGCGCCGATCAGCGAAAGCGCAGCGTCATCCGACGCGGTAATCGGCGCGCCACCGACCCCCTCCGCGACGATCCGGACCGCGCGCTGCGCCACCGGATTATCGAGGAAGGCGGTGCGCACCGCATCACGGTAATCGAACGCCGGACGCGCGCCGCCATTCTGGTATGCATAGGACCAAGGCGAGTGAAAGCCGCGCGCAAGCGGCACGGAAGCCCCGCCACCGCCCTTGAAGGCGGCGCGGAGCGTGTCGAGGAGGGGCATGGGATTACTCCAAACTGGATCGATTTGATTGACAGCGCGCTGCAAGATCCCATCTGCCAGAGACACATGCAGGAGAGATCGGATGGGCCTGAGGTTTGAAAATCTGGACGAAGCTACTCGTGAAGCCATGCTTCAGGAGATTGATAGGGATGCCGAATCTGGTAACGTCTACGTTAGCAATTACCTCAATCACGCAGGAGAACGGGACTGGGTGACAATTCTGCGACAAGCTGCGCATAGCGGGAGCGATGAGACATTGGCGGCTGCCATTAGAGAGAACGGCTACCTCAAGGACGAGGTGCAGCGACGTAAACCGAAGGGCGGTTTTACGATGGCAAAGGTGCCATACAACGCACACGAAACTTTGGGTGAAGGAGAGTTTGGGCGCTATTACGCTCGTGGTCTGTGCGTACGTGCAATCAGCGAAGGCATCGCCGAACTTGAAGTATATCGCGCGAAAGATGTGCGCGAACCGCGACAGGCTTCAGAGGAGAAAATTGGGAGCCGCATCGACCCGGAAGCGATCTTGGATGACTTGCGACAAACTCAGGGCGTTGAGCCTGCTTTGGGTGTTCCGCCTGGACCCAACTCTGGTCTAACGCTCCGGATTCCGAACTAGCAAAAAGCAAGCTTCGAGTTGTCATCGATGGAAAACCTTCGATGATAGTCGTCCTGTTCAATCACATAGACTTCTGGATTGCCGGCGATCCCGAAGCCGGTCGCATGACAAAGGCGCGTAAGCGCCGTTAGGAAAATTATGAGCTTTTGATCGTCATCTGACATAAACCTTCCTTTCAAAACCGTCTCACCCTCGGCTCGCCCCGCCGCCCCAGCATCAGCTCGGTCAGCGCCCAGACCAGCGCATCGGCGCGGTCGGGCGAGTGGCCGGGGCCTTGGTAATCGCCGCCGGTCATCAGGCCGCATAATTCGTCTTCCAGCGCCGGGAAGTGGCCGACATGGTTCACGCGGCCTGTCTCGTACAGCGCGGCCACGGGCTCGGCGCGGGCGACCTTGCCGTGGCTGGCATGCACCAGTTTGAGCGGCATCTGGCAGTCCGCCGCGCGCAATACGCTGGCGACCATCTCGCCGCCTTGGTTGGCTTCGGCCACCACCCGGTCCGCGCGCCATTCCGCTGCCGTCGCGGCAACGCGGCGCGCCCACTGGTCCGGGCTGGGCTGCGCGATGGAAGCATCGGCCAGCACCTTGCCCTGCCCATCCGCGGTGACGCCCGCCACCACGATCCCGCAGGCATCGCCGCGCGATGATGCGGGCGGATCGACACCGATGACGATGCGCACAATGCTCTCGGCCGAGAACGGCTCGCGGCACGCCTCCAGCATGGAGCGCGACCAGAGCGCGCCGTCGACATCCTCCAGCAATTTGCCGTCCAGCTCCTGCCGGCCGAGCGCGCTGCTGCCATACTGGCGTTTCATCGCGGCGAGGAACTCCGCCGGGAGATTCTCGGCATTGTCGTAAGAGCTGCCGCGCGTTACCACGACATCGCCGTCCGACCCGTCACCCATCAATCGCCGCATCAGCGGCACGGCGCGCGGCGTGGTCGTCGCCAGCACTTGCGGATGCTCGCCCAGGCGCAGGCCCATCTGGAGATTGTCCCACGTCGTCAGGGCCCGATCCCCGGCATTGTCCCACTTTGCGATCTCATCGCACCAGGCATGGCTGTGCTGCGGACCGCGCAGGCTTTCCGGCTCGCCAGCGGAATAGAGCGTTGCCTGCGCGCCGCTGGGCCAGGTCAGCCGCCGTAGCGACGGCTCGAAAAAGGGCCGGTCCTCGCTGCCGTCGCAGCAGGCGAGGATACCGCTTTCGCCCTCGACCATGACGGCGCGCGCTTCGCCGATCGAGCGGGCGACAAGGGCAATGCGTGCTTCATCATGCTCTTCTGCAATATGGCGTACCCATTCGGCCCCGGCGCGAGTCTTGCCGAATCCGCGTCCGGCGCAGATGAGCCACAGCCGCCAGCGCGCGGCGGGCGGCATCTGTTCTGCGCGCGCCCAGAGGGGCCAGTAACTTTCGAGAATGTCGTTTTCGTCATCGCTCAGTTCCCCCAGGAACTTGCCACGCTTGTCATCGTCCAGCCGTGAGAGGACCGCGCCGCGCTCAATTGCCGTCATGCTTCGCCCGCGTGTTTGCCGTGTCGTCCGCCAACAGCCTTTCCGCCGCCGCGCGTCGCTCGCGCATCTTGTCGAGCTTGGCATTGAGGCTGGCGAGTACGGTTGCCCGGTCCCGCTTGCCGCGCCGTGCCTTTTCGCGCGCTGCGCTTTCCTTGTGCGCAGCAAGCAGGCGGAGCGCATTGGGGATGTCGAATTTCGGGTCGCCAGACTTGGTGCCGAAGCGCAAGCGCTCGAGCGTTTCCATTTCGAGATGCTCATAGCCTTCGAGCAGGGCAGCGTTCCACTTACGGCGGAAATCCGGGTCTTCGCGCCGATGTTTGTAGACATAGGATGTCATGGCGCCGCACTCTGCCGCAGCCTTGGTGACATTCGATGTTTCTGCCAACTGCTCTAGGAAGATGAACTTCCAGTTTTGCGGCAGGTTCTGATGCTTCTGCCCTTTCCTGGGCTTTACCCGTTTCGCCATCTGTTCGACCCCTTCGGCGCGACCTGGTGGCTGACACGAAAAAGGGCGGTCCTCCGTAGAGGCCGCCCCGTAACGACATCATGCCGCCGACTCGGTTTATCGCGATGTTCCGTTTCTCTAACCAAAGAGCGTCACGATGTCAATCACAAAGTGCCATATCGGTTATTTTGTTGGACTTGCGCCCCGTGGCGGGCTCGCCTAGTGCCGCACGGACGTAAAGGGACAGGATTTTCCGCCACATGATGCGCCTGCTGCACGGTCTGTATGACTGGACGATGGAGAAAGCCGCGCATCCGCATGCGACGTGGTGGCTGGCTTTCTTCTGCTTCATCGAATCGAGCTTTTTCCCGATCCCGCCGCACCCCCTGCTGGGCCTGATGTGCCTGGCGGAGCCGAAAAAGGCGACCCGCTTTGCGGCGATTGCCACTATCGCCAGCGTGCTGGGCGGACTGCTCGGATACATGATCGGCGCGTTCCTGTACGATACGATCGGCGACTGGATGCTGGGCGTGCTCGGCCTGCGCGAAAGCTTCCCGCAGGCGGCATGCTATATTCGCGAACAGGGCGCGATGGCGGTGTTTCTTGCGGCGGGCACGCCCATCCCGTTCAAGCTGATGACCATAACAGCGGGCTTCATCGAGATGAACCTCGCCACCTTCCTTGTGGCGGCGCTGGCGGGCCGGGCGCTGATTTTCATGGTGGTGGGCGTGCTTTTCCAGCTGTTCGGAGCGCCCATCAAGGGCTTCATCGAGAAGTATCTGGGAACGGTGACCACTGTCTTTGTCGTGTTGGTGGTGGGCGGTTTCATCGCCATCACCCAACTGGGCGGCAGCGATGAAAGCACGGAGGGCGGCGACCCCTGCGCCGCCGTCACCTCCATGCAGGATCTGGAAGGCCTCTAAGGCTTACATCATCATCGAAACGGCGGCGGTGGACGTGGTGGCCACGACGGTCAGCATGGCGAGAAACGCCGAGGCGGTTCCGCCAAGCATGGTGATGGCGCTGCGGTCGGCAGTAGGGGCGGCGGCGGTTGTTGCTTTTTGCATGGTATTGTCTCCTGTGATGGTGATGGACAGGAGTTCGCGGGCCGGGGCGCACGCGTTACATATGGCTGCGATGACAAAAGCGATCACGGTAATCGGCAGGGGGCAACATGGCTGGTGGAAAGATTGATTGGCAGCGCCGTGTGGCAGCAGAAGCGCTTGGCAGCTTCTTTCTGTTTGCAGGCGTCATCGGCTCTGGCGTCATGGGTGAACAACTGGCCGCCGGCAATGTCGCCGTTGCGCTGCTCGCCAATACGATTGCAACGGGCGCTATCCTTTATGTTTTAATCGCGGCCCTCGGCCCCGTGTCGGGTGCGCATTTTAATCCGGCGGTCACGCTCGCTTTCGCGCTCCGCCGCGAGATCGGCTGGCGCCTCGCTGCGGGCTACGTGGCCGTGCAGGTCGCGGCGGGCGCGCTGGGCGCCTGGGCCGTACACCTGATGTTCGACCTGCCGATCCTGCAATTCTCCACCAAGGCGCGCACCGGCATCGGGCAATGGAGCGGAGAACTGGTGGCGACTTTTGGGCTCGTTTTCACGATCCTTGCCTTGCTGAGAGTGCGTCCTGCCGCCATTCCCGCGGCGGTAGGGCTATACATCACATCGGCGTATTGGTTCACCAGCTCTACGAGTTTTGCCAATCCGGCGATTTCTGTCGTGCGCAGCCTGTCCAACACCTTCGCGGGCATTGCGCCCGGCGATGTGCCGGGCTTCGTAGTCGCGCAGCTCGCCGGAGCCGTGCTCGCCGTCATTGTTGCGGGGTGGCTCTATCCGTCGACCGACGAGCCGGACCGCGGGGCCTAACCTTCGAAGCGCGTCTCCAGCGTAATCTCGGCATTCAGCAGCTTGGAGATCGGGCAGCCTTTCTTGGCTTCCTGCGCCAGTTCCTCGAACTTCGCCTGGTCCATGCCGGGCACCTTGCCTTTAGTGGCGAGAGCCGACTTCGTGACCGTGAACCCGTCATCGCCTTTCTCCAGCGTCACCTCGGCATGGGTGACGACGCTGCCATCTTCATGCCCCGCCTCGGCGAGCTTGAAGCTGAGCGCCATGGTGAAGCAACTCGCATGGGCCGCGGCGATCAGTTCTTCGGGATTTGTGCCGGCTGCATCCTCGAACCGCGTCTGGAAGCCATAGGGCTGCGCAGCCAGCGCGCCCGAGCCGGTCGACACATGGCCCTTACCGCCTTTGCCAAGGCCTTCGTAAGTGGCGCTGCCGGTATTCGTCGTTTTCATGTGGCTTGTCTCCTTTTGAAGGGGAGACGGGCAGGAGCCGTTCTTGTTCCGCTACCACTCAGCGGTCACCGCGCCATTTCTTAAAGAGCGGAGCGAGTTCGGGTGGCAGGCTCCCCACGAAGGCATCGTCCAGCGGATATTGCGGCATGGCCTCGGCCACGGCATCGAGCACGGCATCGCCCTGCGCCAGATCCTTGCGCCGTTTCAGCGGGTTACGTTTCGCCTGTCGCCCTAGCCATAACTTGTGCAATGCGAACCAGCGCGGGTCAGGCGCGACTAGACGCGCTGCACTGCCATCGCGGCACGGCACGACCTGGTCGACCGGAGTGCCCAGCAGCAGCCATTCCTGTTCCGGCAGCGGTATGGGCCGCGGCTTGTCGCGCGGGCCAAGGGTAGCAGCCCGCGACGGGGCGACGAGAAGTTCGACCTCGTAGGCATCACGGTTACGCGCCTGGAATTCGCGTTCGGTATTGAGCGTGAAGGTCGGGTCGACGGCTTTGAGCGCCTGCCACAGCCGTTCGTCTTCCTGCCGCTCACTCGCGGACCAAGCGAGGTCGATATCGGCTGTTTCGTCAGGCACGTTCCGGATCGTGCCGCCAGCTTCGAGCATATAAGCAGGCAGGCAGTTCGTGCCGACGATCAGAACCGTGCCGTCAAACAGGCGCCGCTTGTCTATCTCTCTTAAGATGGGACCCGGCGCTTCTGCAAGCAGTGGCAATCGAAGTGGGCGGGCAATGCGGTAGGTCTCCTCGACCAGTGCTTTCGCCTTGCTCCGCCGGTCTTGCCACTTGTGTTTCTCGCTGCGGTACTCGCCGAACTGCTGCTCGCGTTCCGGCGTCAGGGGCCCGAGGCTCTTTCCGTTATTCTTCCTATCTATGACCTCATAGAGATATTCACGCTGGCCGACCTTTTTCCGCACAAGGTTGTAGGGCAGCGCTGCCAAGCCGCGCTCCGCCTCGATTAGCGCTTCGTAGCGCGCGCGAAGATTGATCAGCGCTCGCGCTTGCTCATCGGAGAATGGCCTGACCCGGTCTTCCACCGTATACCTTTATCCTGCAACATAAGAATTTGCAAGAACGCAGGATAAAAGCCTGTATTACAGCAGCCTAGATAATCCCCACAGCCTTACCGGCGCGTCCAAACATGCCGAGGATGGTGCTGACCTCTTCCTCCGAATGCTCGGCGCAGAGCGAGCAGCGCAGCAGGGTCATGTTGGCTGGCGTGGCTGGCGGGCGGGCGAGGTTCACGTAGAGCCCTTCATGCAGCAGCGCGCTCCACATGGCAGCGCCCTGTTCCAGATCCGGCATGATGACGGCGACGATCGCGCTTTGCGCTTCATCCGTGCCGAGCTTGAAGCCCAAATCGGTCAGGCCCTTGTGCAATCGCTTGGAATTATCCCAGAGATGGTCGCGCTTGTCCTTCGCGTGCATCAGCTTGCGGATGCTGGTCGCGGCGGTCGCCACCACGGAAGGCGGCAGGCTGGCTGTGAACACGTAAGGGCGGCAGGCGAGGCGCATGATCTCGAACTTTGGGTGGTTGGACACGCAGAAGCCGCCGACCGTGCCCACACTCTTGGAGAAAGTGCCGATGATGAGATCGACATCGTCGATTACCCCCGCATCTTCCACCACGCCGCGCCCGTTCTCGCCGATAAAGCCCATCGAATGCGCCTCATCCACCAGCACCATGGCGCCTGCATCCTTGGCGACCTGCACCATTTCTTTCAGCGGGGCGACATCGCCGAGCATGGAATAAACGCCTTCCAGCACGACAAGCTTGCCGGCATCGTCGGGAATGCGCTTCAGCCGTTTTTCCATGGCGGACACATCGTTGTGCTTGAACGGCACGATCTCGGCATTGCCCATCGCGCAGCCATCCCAGATGCTGGCATGGCTATCGATGTCGAGCACCACATAATCGCCTTTCCCAGCGATGGTGGAGATGATGCCAAGATTGGCCTGGTAACCGGTCGAGAACACCATGGCGTGGTCCATGGCGTAGAATTCGCGCAGCGCGTCCTCGCATTCCTTGTGGCCCTGATACGTGCCGTTCAGCACGCGGCTGCCGGTGGTGCCGGTGCCGAAATCGTCGAGCGCTTGCTTGCCCGCCGCAACCACATCGGGGTCGAAGGTCATCCCCATGTAATTGTAGGTGCCCAGCAGGATCGTATCGCGTCCGTTGCAAATCGCGCGGGTGGGGGAGAGCACCTTCTCCATCACCAGCGAGAACGGATCGTCCACGCCGCTGTCGAGCAAGCCTTGGCGCAGCGCGATCATGTCGTCGAACTTGCTGAATAGGTCTGGCGCATCGCCGGTACGGGTAACCGGCTGGTCGGACTGCATGATGCCTTCGCTCATCGCGCGCTTACTCGCTCGCCTGCTTGTGCACGGCATCGACCAGCTGGCCGTATTTCTCGATTTCGGCCTGCTGATTCATCGAGATGATGATGTCGAAGGCATCCTCGATCTCGGCGACGAAATCCATCACGGTCAGGCTGTCGAACTCCAGGTCACCAGCAAAAGTGGTGTCTTCGGTAATCGTGACACCCTTCTTGTTGAACGGCTCGATGATAGAGCGGATGCGAGTATCGACTTCTGTGCGGTCCATCGGGTGTGCCATCCTGTGGTCAAATAAATGCTGCGCGCCCTATGGCACGCCGGATGGCAACGGCAAAGCTTTGCGAAGCGGCCTTGTCAAGCTGGCCTGAGGGGAAGGCGTGTCAGGCCGCCTCGTCGGCCTGCTCTGCCATCAGGCCTTTTACCGCGGCCATGAAGGGGCCGATGCTGACAGGTTTGGAGAGATAGCCTTCCGCTCCCGAATCGCGAATGCGCTCTTCATCGCCCTTGCCCGCATAGGCGGTCACGGCGAGCACTGGCACTTCGCGCAGGTCCACATCATCTTTCAGCGTCGCAATGAGATCCAGGCCGGAAACATCCTGCAACTGGATATCCATCACTACGAGATTCGGCGTGAATGCCCGCGCCCGCTCGATGGCCTTGTGTCCGTCGGCACACGGCTCCACGGAAAAGCCGCCTGCCTGCAATACGTCGCAGAAAAGTTTGCGGTTGAGATCGTTGTCCTCGACAACGAGGATACGCTTCGTCATTTAGCCCCCGATCGCCTCCGCCTCTATGTGCGGTGGCTTATCCAATATCCCTATTCAGGATGTGTGACAATTCTACGTGATGGTAAAGATTCGGTAAAGGATGCCTCGGCGCTGGCATTGGCGGCGCTCGGCTGGGTGCTGTCGGACGACGGCAGGGCGCAGCGTTTCCTCGACCTGACGGGCCTGACGCCGGATGGCCTGCGGGACGCCATTGGCGAGCCGTCCACCCACCGCGCGGTGTTCGAATTTCTCGAAGCGCATGAACCGGACCTGCTGGGCGCAGCCGACGCGCTGGACATGCCGCCGGAAGAACTGGTTGCCGCCGGGCGGGAGCTGCGGCGATGAGCAAGCCCCTTGTCATTACCGATTGCGACGAGGTGCTGTTGCACATGGTCCGCCATTTTCGCGACTGGCTGGATGCCGAGCACGATGTCGAGTTCGCGCTGGAAGGCGATCCTTTCGTCCAGTCGATGAAGCGGCGGGGCAGCGATGACGACATTCGCGAGGAAGAAGTCTGGGAGTTGCTCGGTGGTTTCTTCGACACACAGATGGTGACGCAGCAGCCGATCGCCGGAGCCGTCGCAGCCATTGCCGAATTGCAGCGCGAGGCGGATGTGGTGGTCCTCACCAATCTGACCGATGAGCGCAATGCGGCGCGCAAGCGCCAGTTGGAGGCTGTCGGAATCACTGCGCCGGTATTCACCAATCAGGGGCCAAAGGGGAAGCTGCTGCGCCGCATCGTCGCCGATCACGGGGCGCGTCGATCCGTTTTCATCGACGACATCGCAGGCCATCACAAATCCGCGCTGAAAGAAGCGCCGCATGTCCATCGCTTGCATTTCTGCGGCGAGCCGAGCGTCGCCCCGCACATCCCCTGCGCGCTGGAGGCTGGCCATGCCCATGCGCGCATCGACACATGGGATGCGGCGCTGCCATGGATTCTCGAAACGCTGCATGGAGAACGCCTGTGAGTTACGAAGCGCGCCTGAAAGACCTTGGAATCGTCCTGCCCGAAAGCTCCGCGCCGCTGGCGAGCTATGTGCCTGTCATGGTGCATGGCGACATGGCATTCGTGTCCGGCCAACTGCCTTTCGTCGATGGCGAAGTCGTCACTGGAACGCTGGGCAAGGATGTGGCGCTGGAAGACGCCATTGCAGCCGCACGCGCATGCGGGCTGATGATTCTTTCGCAGCTGCGCAACGAAATTGGCTCGCTCGACCGGGTAAAGCAGGTGGTGAAACTGGGCGGCTTCGTCGCCTCCACCCCCGATTTTACCGATCAGCACAAGGTCGTGAACGGCGCGTCGGACCTGATGGCCGAAATATTCGGCGATGCTGGCCGCCATGCCCGTGCCGCCGTGGGCGTGCCGTGCCTGCCGGTCGGTGCCGCCGTTGAAGTCGATGCGGTGATCGCCCTTGGCTGATAGCGGCCTTGCGCAGGCGCTGGCGGGTTGGGCCTATGCCCATCGCGGCCTGCATGACGATGCGCGGCCCGAAAACTCGCTCGCCGCTTTCAGCGCCGCCATGGAACGGGGGCTGGGCATCGAATGCGACATTCGCAAGAGCAGCGACGGGCGCGCCATGGTGTTTCATGATGCAGGCCTCGCGCGCCTGACGGGCCGCAGCGGCTCGATGGGGGCACGCCCTGTCGGCGACCTCACGGCCATGACGCTGCTGGGGAGCAAAGAGACGATCCCCACGCTGCGCGATGTGCTCAACCTTGTCGGCGGGCAGGTGCCGCTGCTGCTGGAAGTGAAGATGGACGATGGCCGTCCGGTCGATCCGCTGTGCCGCGCCATCCGCCGCGATCTCGATGGTTATGGCGGCGCTGTCGGCGTGATGAGCTTCGACAAGCGCGTGCCTGCATGGTTCGCCGCGCGCGAGCCCGACTTGCCGCGCGGCCTCGTCATCACCGACCAAGGGTCGCGGACGCTGGCGGCCAAGTTCCGCCGCCGCGCTGCGCTGCGCCGGGCCGACCCGCATTTCCTCGCCCTCGATGTGCGCGACCTGCCCAATCGCTTCGCCCGCAAACAGGCCGCCGAGGGCCGGATGCTGTTCAGCTGGACGGTAAACAGCGCCGAGCATTTTCACACGGTCACCGAAGCGGGCGCCTGGCCAATCATGGAAGGCGCAGGGGTGGCGGCATGGGATGCCGCTTCCTAGATGGGCTGAATGGCCGATGGCGCTCTCACCGCAAGACTGGCAGCTTCCGTAGGCAGCGTTGATGCGGCTCGCTGGGATGCGCTGGCAGGCGGCGACAACCCGTTTGTTAGCCATGCGTTTCTCTCGCTACTGGAAGAATCCGGCAGTGTCGGGCCGGGCACCGGGTGGCAGTCGGCGCCGCTTTTACTGGAAGGCGATAGCGGCAATCTGCTGGGCGCGCTTCCCGCGTACCTGAAGGGCCACAGCCAGGGCGAATATGTGTTCGATCATGCCTGGGCCGATGCGTGGGAGCGGGCGGGCGGCGACTATTATCCCAAGCTGCAGATCAGCGTGCCGTTCACGCCTGCGACGGGCCCTCGCCTGTTGCTCGCCGATCCGGCCTACGCCCTTGCCATGCTGGCCGCGGCGGAGCAGTTGGTGGCGCAGAACGGATTTTCCAGCGCGCATGCGACATTCGTGGCGCCGGAGCAGGTGGAGCTGTTCGAAGCGGCCGGCTGGCTGCGGCGCGAGGACGTGCAGTTCCACTGGATCAATCGCGGCTATGCGAGCTTCGAAGATTTCCTTGCCGCACTCACATCGCGAAAGCGCAAGGATCTGCGAAAGGAACGCGCAGCGGCTTGCGAGGGGCTGCGGTTCGAGGCGCTGTCGGGTAACGATATCCGCCCTGAGCATTGGGACGCTTTCTGGCTGTTCTACCAGGATACCGGCGCGCGCAAATGGGGCACGCCTTACCTCACGCGCGAGGCGTTCGACCTGATGGGAGAGAGGATGGGCGAGAGGCTGTTACTTCTGCTCGCTTACGAGGATGACCGGCCGATCGCCGGAGCGCTCAACTTCATCGGCGGCGACACGCTGTATGGCCGGTATTGGGGATGCACGCTGGAACGGCGCTTCCTGCATTTCGAGCTATGCTACTACCGCGCCATCGATGCAGCGATCGAGCGGGGCCTATCGCGGGTCGAGGCAGGAGCGCAAGGCGGCCACAAACTGGCACGCGGCTACGAGCCCCAGGCCACCGTCTCGATGCACTTCATCGCCGATCCAGGCTTTCGCGAAGCCGTGGAAGACTTCCTCTCCCGCGAGCGGATGGGAATGCGGATGGAGCGGATGCATCTGTCGTCTCACACGCCGTTTCGCAAGATCTGATCAAGCAGCCCGGCGGCCGCTATTGGCCTGACGCAGCCATTCGCGGGCGCGGCGCTGGGCGTCGGCGATTTCCATCGCTGTCATCTCGTCGGAGATATCCGCGCGGCACCAGCTGGCCGCCTCGTGGCCCTGGCTGGCGGCCAGGTTGAACCATTTATGCGCCTCGATCAGGTCGCAATTCACCCCGTGGCTGCCGGTCGAATAGGCCACACCCAAATCGTAATAGGCATTGGTATCGCCATCGGCTGCGGCGGCGAGGCAATTGGCCACCAGCATGTCGGCACGGGCCATGTCGGCCGCTTCGAGTTTGGCGAATGTTTCGATCTTGGCCAGTTCCATGATCGCAATCTCCCTGTTTCCTTCCGGTCCCCTGTCGTCCGGATGGCCCAAGGTTTTGACGAACGTGGTCAAGAAATGGTTAACGGCGCGGCAATTTTGTCATGGCTAACGCTTTCCTCGGCTAATCCGGGATTGCTGCTTGTGCCCTGTCAGGCGGCGTCTTATAGGCGCGCCGACCACGGCTTTGGTTGCCGGCGCAGCAGATCCTGCCAACGGGACGATCGCCGGGAAACCGCAGGGAGAGCCACGACCCGTTCCGGGCTTTGGAGTGACTGAATGGCAACCGCCGCCCATGACGACATCGATATTCTCGCCAAGGCGAAACGGGCATTGCCTGCGGATTATTCTCCTAGCGACGATGAAGAGTACATGTCCGACAAGCAGCTGAATTATTTCAGGGTTTTGCTGCTGGAATGGAAGCGCAGCATTGTCGAAGCGGCGGAGAACACGCTGCAAAACCTGCAGGACGGCCCCATCCGCGAGCCCGATCTGAACGACCGCGCCTCCAGCGAAACCGATTGGGGCATCGAACTGCGCACGCGCGATCGCCAGCGCAAGCTGGTTTCCAAGATCGACGCTGCACTGCGCCGAATCGATGGCGGCGAATACGGCTGGTGCGATGTCACCGGCGATCCCATCGGAATCAATCGCCTGATCGCGCGGCCTATCGCCACGATGACTGTCGAAGCGCAGCAGGCCCATGAGCGCCGCGAGAAGATTTCGCGCGACGATTGACCCGTTTCGGGACAGCGCCAAGCAGCCTGCCGGCCCTTAACGAATGGTTAGGCAGTTCCTCCCACCGACGCCGTATATCTAACACGCGGTAGTTGCGGCCATTTTTGCTGCGCTCCGCAAAGCCGGACAGGAAGCGAAAGCCAGCGATGAACAATGTCGATACCCGCCAGGTCGATCGTGACAGCTTGTTCCTGCTCGCCCAGTTGCTGGTTGACGGGCAGGACCAGGTGCACCGCGTGAAAGTGCGCAACCTCTCTGCGGGCGGCATGATGGCGGAAGGCGACTTCACGGCCATTCGCGGCGCGCTGGTGGAAGTGGAACTGCGCAATCTCGGCACGGTCGAAGGCACCATCGCTTGGAAGCAGGACAACCGCGTGGGAATAGCGTTCGTGGACGAGATCGACCCGAAGCTGGCGCGCGGATCGGTATCCGGCTCCACCATCGCGAAGACAGAACCGCAGGGCAATCTGCGCAAGGTCTGATCCTGGTCCCGAAACGCGTTGCAGCCGCTTGAAGCAGCCTGCATCGCGGCCTATCGCTGGCAGCCCATGCTGCGCCGTTTCGTTCTCCTTCCCCTGACGCTTCTTGCCGCGACGTCCGCTTGCGGCAGTGCTGACGACGGTGCGGTGGATGTCGCGCTGATCGGGAGCGAGGATGCTATCCTCACCTCCAGCCTGCGCCTGTCCGGCCCCGCGCAGCACATCCGCGCCGCGACGCAATCCGGCCTTGTCTCGCTCAACGCGCAGGGCGAGGTCGTGCCCGCACTGGCAGAGGCCTGGATCGTGGTGGATGAAGGGCAGACGTTCATTTTCCGCCTGCGTCAGGGATCGACATGGCCCGACGGCACCGAAATGACGGCGGCCAGCGTGGAGCAGGCGCTGGAGGAATCTATTGACGGACTGGATGGCACGTCGCTGGCGCAAGACCTCGCGCTGGTGGAAGAGGTGCGCGCCATGGCGGGGCGGGTGATCGAAATCCGCCTGTCCGCGCCCGTGCCCTACCTCGTGCAATTGCTCGCCCAGCCCGAATTGGCGCTACGCCAGCCGGGCGGCGAAACCGGACCGATGACGCTGGCGCGCGGAGAGGAGGGCATCGCGCTCGATTTCAAGCCGCCGCTGGAACGCGGCCTCCCGGAGGATGAGGACTGGCGCGAAGATGTGCGCGAGCTGCGCGTGCATTTCGGCTCGCCTGCCGAGGCCATCGCCATGTTCGATGCGGGCGAGGCCGAAGTGGTGCTCGGCGGCACGCTCGGCTCGATCATGCAGGTCGATCCCGGTCCGCTGTCGGCGGGCACACTGCGGGTGGAAACGCCCTATGGGCTGTTCGGCCTGCACATCCTCGCGCAGTACGGGCTGCTGTCGAATAGCGGCGTGCGCGAAGGGATCGCCATGGCCATCGACCGCGAGGCGCTGCTGGCCGATTTCAATGTCGGCGGCTGGACAGTCACCACGCGTCCCGTCTCGCCCGACCTGCCTTCCGACCCCGGCCTCGTGAACGAACGGTGGCAGGACGAGGAGATTGCAGATCTACGTGCCGAAGCTGCCGCGCGCATCGCCGAGTGGCGGCGGCAGTTCGATGAGGGAGACCTCTCGCGCCCGGCCACCATCACGGTCGCCATGCCCGCAGGCTCCGGCTGGGAAGCGTTGTTCAACGATCTTGCCGCGCAGCTGATCGGCATCGACATCCTGCTGCTGCGCGTCGAGGATGCGCGCTCAGCGGACATGGTGATGATAGACCGCGTGGCGCGCTATGCCTCGCCGCTGTGGTTCCTCAACCAGTTCCATTGCGGCCTTGGCCGCGGCCTGTGCGCAGAGGAAGTGGACGCCATGGTGGAACAGGCCATCGCCCAGCGCGACCCGGCACAGCGCGCCCGCATGCTGGCCCAGGCCGAAGCGGCGCTGACGCTGGAGAACGTGTATATCCCCATCGCCTCGCCGCTGCGCTGGTCACTGGTGCGCGGCAGTGTCGAGGGGTTCACCGCCAATGCCTACGCCTTCCATCCCTTGCCGGACCTAGCCCTGATCCCCAGATAAGGCGCATGAGGGAGGTTTCTTCACCATGAATGACGACCCGCTGAGCCCTGTGGGCCAGCCGCGCGCTGGCGATACCGGCGCCACCCGTCCCCAAGCTGCGCGGCCCCAGGCAACCAGGCCGATCCCGATGACGGCGGACATGCCGCTGGGCAACGACCCGCTCTCCATCCGCCGCCGGATCGAGATGATGGAAAAGGTGTTGGAGCGCAGCTTTGTGATCCCCGGTATCAACCGCCCGGTGGGGCTGGACGGCATTATCGGACTTGTTCCGGTAGTGGGCGATGTCATCTCCATGGCCATGGGCGCCTATATCGTGTGGGAAGCGCGCAATCTGGGGCTCCCCAAATGGAAGCTGCTGCGCATGGCGGGCAATGTCGCTTTCGACAGCGCGGTGGGTGCGGTGCCCGTCGCCGGCGACCTGTTCGACTTCATGTTCCGCTCCAACACGCGCAATCTGCGGATTATCAAGAAGCATCTCGACAAACATCACCCGGCCGACCGGATCATCGAGCAGTAGTTTTCTTTACCGCGCGCTTGCCCTAGGCACCGCCCATGGCGAGCGACGTTACCTATTCCTCCTATCTCGATCTCGAACGCATCCTCTCGGCGCAGCATCCGGCGTCGCAGGCGCATGACGAATTCCTATTCATCATCGTCCACCAGGCGAGCGAATTGTGGCTGAAACTGTGCCTGCACGAGCTGGAGGCCGCGCGCGAACTGGTGATTGCGGATAATCTCGGCCCGGCCTTCAAAATGCTGAGCCGCGTGGCGCAGGCCCAGCGTCAGCTGATTTCCAGCTGGGATGTGCTAGCCACCATGACGCCGCACGAATACTCGCTCATCCGCCCGCATCTGGGCGGCTCCAGCGGGTTCCAGTCGGCGCAATACCGGCTGATGGAGTTTATCCTCGGCGGCCGAAATCCGGATATGGTGACCATGCATGAGGCAACGCCGGAGGTCGCTGCAAAGCTGAAGGCCGAGCTCGACCGGCCCAGCCTTTATGGAGAGACCCTGCGCCTGCTTCGTCGCCGCGGTTTCGACATTCCCGTCAAACTCGTCGAAAGCGAATTGCGCGCGCCGCACGAGCCGATCGACGCTGTGACTGCGGCTTGGACGCAGGTTTACCGTGATCCCGCCACGCATTGGGATTTGTACGAACTGGCCGAGAAGCTGGTGGACCTGGAATACCATTTCCAGCGCTGGCGCTTCGGCCATCTCAAGACTGTGGAGAGGATCATCGGCTTCAAGAAAGGCACGGGCGGCACGGCGGGCGTGCCCTATCTGGAAAGCGTGCTGAAGAAGGGCTTCTTTCCCGAATTGCTCGCCGTGAGGACGGAACTTTGACCGATTTGCGTAAGGAAGCCGCCCGCCTCGATGCCTCCGACACGCTGCGCGAGTGCCGCGCGCTGTTCGAGATTGCCGATGACGTCGCCTATTTCGACGGCAATTCTCTGGGCGCTTTGCCCAAGGCCGCGCCCGCCCGCATTGCCGAAGTCGTGCAGAGCGAATGGGGTCAGCGCCTGATTTCCAGCTGGAACGATGCCGATGGCGAGGGTGCCGGCTGGATCGACCTGCCCCAGCGCATCGGCGCGAAGATCGCTCCGCTTATCGGCGCGCGACGCGGCGAAGTCATCGTAGCCGACAGCGTCTCGATCAACCTGTTCAAGCTGATCTCGGCGGCGCTGGCGATGCGTCCCGGCCGCAAGGTCGTGCTGTCCGAACCCGGCAATTTCCCGACCGATCTCTACATGGTCGAGGGGCTGGAAATGCAAGACCTCGCCGAGCGATGTCTGGCAGAGCGCGCCGACATCGAAGCGGCGCTGGACGACAATGTCGCGCTGCTGATGCTGACCCATGTCCATTACAAGACAGGCGAAATGTTCGACATGGCGCGCCTGACGAAGGCCGCGCATGACGCGGGCGCGCTGGTGCTGTGGGACTTGTCGCACAGCGTGGGCGCCGTGCCGGTAGATCTGAACGCGGTGGGCGCGGATTTTGCGGTCGGTTGCGGCTATAAATATCTCAATGGCGGCCCCGGCGCGCCTGCCTTTGCCTTCGTCGCTGAGCGGCACCAACAAGCATTGAAACAGCCATTGAGCGGCTGGATGGGCCACGCACGCCCCTTCGATTTCACCGACGATTACGAACCGGCTCCGGGTATCGACCGCCTGCTATGCGGTACCCCGCAAATCCTCTCCATGAGCGCGCTGGAAGTTGGCGTGGACCTTATGGCGGGCATCGGGGTGGATGCGCTGGTTGCGAAAAGCCGTGCGCTGTCCGAATTCACGCGCGAAGCAATGGCGCAGGTGGTGCCGGAACTCGAATGCGTCTCACCCGCCGATCCCGAAACGCGCGGCAGCCAGCTGTCATGGCGTCACGCGGATGCCTACGCGCTGTGCCAAGCGCTGATTGCCCGCAGGATCATCGGCGATTTCCGCGCGCCGGACGTTCTGCGCATGGGCTTTGCGCCCGCCTATGTCCGCTACGTCGATTGCGCGCGGCTGGTGACCGAATTGCGCGATATCTTGGACAGCGGGGAATGGCGGAAGGTTGAGTATGCGCAGCGTGGGGCGGTGACTTGAACAGGGTGGCGCCAGAGAAATCCTCATCGTCACCCCGGACTTGATCCAAGGTCCAGCTTACTTCCATGTCCGGTGACAAAAAGCGGGATCCCGGATCAAGTCCGGGATGACGTTTGAGTAAGGCCATTCCTAACTCGAAGAACGGTCTGCTGCATACATCAGAGGGTCGGCTTAATGCCGCTTCGGCGCTCCAACTCGCGCCTACGCCTCCAGCTCGATGTCCCAATAGAGCCAGTCCCGCCATGTCTCGTGCAGGAAATTTGGCGGGAAACGCTTACCATGCTGCTGCAACTGCCAGCTGGTCGGTCGGATCGGCTTCATGCTCAGCGCCATATGGGCCTGCTGCGGTGTGCGCCCACCCTTCTTCATGTTGCATGGCGCGCAAGCGGTAGCGATATTTTCCCACGTCGTTTTCCCGCCGAGGCGGCGTGGAATGACATGGTCGTAGGTCAGGTCTTTCTGGCTGCCGCAATACTGGCAGGAAAAGCGATCGCGCAGGAACAGGTTGAAGCGGGTGAAGGCGGGAAATTCGCTCGGCTTTACATATTGCCGCAGCGCGATGACACTCGGCACCTTCATGTCCAGCGTTTGCGAATGAACGGCGCGGTCGTAGCTCGCCACGATATCGACGCGCTCGAGGAACACCGCCTTGATCGCTGTCTGCCACGGCCACAGGCTGAGCGGGTAATAGGACAGCGGCGTGTAATCGGCATTGAGCACCAGCGCCGGGCAGCTTTCGAGATTGCGTTCGGGATCATCCGCGGAAGAGCGGAAATTGGCGGCCCGTTCGAGCAGTTCGGCTTTGAACACAGCTGCGTTCTCCGTTGCTTGACCTGACCCTGCATTTGCATCCGAAAACGTCAACCCTGTTACAGACAGGCTTTCCACAGGCTTTTCCACGTCAGCGGGCTGTGCAATGGCGGCGAACAGGATGATCGTCACCCGCTTCGCCCCCAGCCCGAATGGCCCGCTGCATCTCGGCCATGCCTATTCGGCAGTAAAGGCGCATGATCTGGCGCGCGCGGCGGGCGGCCGCTTCCTGCTGCGTATCGAGGATATCGACGGGGCGCGGTCCCGGGCCGAACTGGCAGACGAATTCCGCCGCGATCTCGAATGGCTTGGCCTGGAATGGGAAGAGGTGCCCGCGCAATCCACCCGGCTGGACAGCTACGAAGCCGCCGCGCGCGATCTGATGGCGCGCGGGCTGCTCTATCGCTGCACCTGCACCCGCGCCGAGATCGAGGCGCTGGAGCCGACGATCGGCCCCGAAGGCTTGATCTATCCCGGCACATGCAAGGGCAAGGCGTTCGACCCGTCACGCCCTTCCGCGCTGCGATTAAACATAGAGGCGGCGCTCGCAGAGACTGGGCCGCTGGAATGGGAAGATGAGCGTGCCGGGGTCGTTACCGCAGACCCGCGCCAGTTCGGCGACGTAGTCCTCGTGCGCAAGGATGCACCTGCCAGCTATCACCTTGCCGCGACGCTGGACGACGCAGCCGATGGCGTGACGCTGGTAACGCGCGGCGCGGACCTCGTATTCGCCAGCCACATCCATCGACTGCTGCAGGCGCTGCTGGGCTTGCCCGTGCCGCGCTGGCACCATCATGCCCTGCTGGTGGAAGCGGATGGCCGGAAGCTGGCCAAGAGCCGTCGTTCCGGAGAGCGCGGCTACGGCCTTGCCGAGATGCGCGAAGCGGGCGAAGATGGGCGGATCGTGGCGGAGAAACTGCGCCTAGACCAAATACCGCATGGCATTTCCCTCTCCCGATACCCACCTGACGGCACATGAACACATTTCTCGTCATCCTCATCATCCTCCTCGCCATCATGGTGGTCGCCTCGCTCGTGCGCGGCATCATTGCTTTCCTGCAGACGACCAAGGTCGATCTGGAGACGGGCGGCGAGAATTCCAAAGTGCTGATGGAGCGGCAGAACAAGGCGATGTTCAACCGCATCAAGTATCAGGCGCTGGCGATCGTCGCCGTGGCAGTGCTGATGATGATCAATAATTGACCTTTGGTTTGCGCTCCCACATCCGTGGGAGCGTCCTCGCTAGACGCGCAGCAGAGCTGCGCCCGCTGCGGGCGGCCGTTCGGCCTTGCGGTCACTTTCGTGACCGAACCATTCCAAGCCGCTACCGGAGGGCGCTTTGGTCAAGCTCAACAAGATTTACACCCGCACCGGAGACGACGGCACAACTGGCCTTGTCGACGGTTCGCGTCTGCCGAAACATGCGGGCCGGATGCAGGCCGTGGGCGATGTCGATGAGGCAAATGCCGCGCTGGGATTTTGCGCCGTGGTCGCGGAAGGCGAATTACGCGACGATCTCATCCGCCTGCAAAACGACATGTTCGACCTTGGCGCAGATCTCGCAACGCCGCTCGGCGAGGTAGGCGGCAAGGATTTCGAGCCATCCGAAATGGTGCTGCGGATCGTGCCCGCCCAGGCCGAATGGGTGGAGACGCGCATCGATGCGTTGAACGAGGCGCTCGAGCCGCTCACCAGCTTCATCCTGCCCGGCGGCAGCGAGCTCGCCGCGCGCCTGCACCACGCGCGGACCGTGGCCCGCCGCGCCGAACGCAGCATGACGGCGCTTGCCGATGAAGACGACGTCAATCCCGCAGCCCTCGCCTTCATCAACCGCCTGTCGGACTATTTGTTTACCGCTGCGCGCATCGCTAATGGCAATGGGCAGGATGACGTGCTCTGGACGCCGGGTGCCAACCGCTAATTCGTGGAACCTGTCTCCCTCGCGGCCCGTTGACGGGGCAAAGGAGATATATCGTGACAGACAAGCGGACAGATAGGCCGGAAAGCCAGGAACAGCGTCAGGCGAAACTCGCGCCCGAAACGCATAATGACGAGCAGGACGATCACCGCATGCAGGCGCAGGAAGTGTCCGAGCAGGCACAGGCGCTGACGGAAGAAACCGGCAGCCCGACCGAGAGTGCGAAGAGCGACAACAAGTCCGGCCTGATGAACGATTCGACGCAGGATACGGTCGATCACATGCGCGACATGGAAAGCTCGGGCCGCATCGACATGGGCGCCTATGAAGGCGAACCCAATCACGACGATAACGAAGATAAATACGGCAAGGCTAACAAGGTCGACCCCGAACTGACATCGGACGGTGCGGACGTTCCGGGCGAGTAATCAGCCCGTCAGGTCGCCGTCATTCAGAACCCACAGGGCTATGATCAAAAGCACGGCGCCTGCCGAAATCGCATAGGCGATGAATTTGAGGTTCGGGAGCTTTGGCGAGTCTACCGCGTGTGAAGACAATCGTTCGAACGCGCGGCAGGCTCGCTTTTCTGCGCCGATGGCGAAGACGACGGCGAGGCTGATGAACATCGTGGCGATCGCCTTTGCCAGCCACGGCGGATCGAATTCTCCGAAGAGCGCGCGAAAACCTATACCGATGGCAATGGCGGCGAAAGCGGTGCGCATCCAGCCCGCAAAGGTGCGCTCGAGGGCCATGATGGTGCGGTCCTCGGCCCAATCAGTGCGATTCTCCGCCCATTTGGTGCTTTTGTCGTCACCCTCATCGATGTTGTGATCGGCCATAGCGCAACGCTAAAGCGCATTGGCGGAAAAGCAACGGCCTAGCTTTCGCCCGCCTCGCGCTTCAGCTCGTAAAGCAAGTCCAGCGCCTCGCGCGGCGACAGGGCATCGACGTCGGTTTCGTTGAGGCGGTCGCGCAGCGTGTCGCACTGTTCTTCCTCGGCCTCGATAGCGGCGGCAAAGAGCGGCAATTCACCGAGCCCGGCAGCCAGGCCGCCTGTTTCCGCGCGGCCTTTCTCCAGTTTGTTCAGCACCGAACGCGCGCGTTTTAAGACCGGCGCAGGCACGCCGGCCAGCTTCGCCACGGCGAGGCCGTAGGACCGATCGGCTGCGCCCTCGGCGAGTTCGTGCAGCAGCACCAGATCGCCTTTATATTCCTTGGCGCGCACGTGATGTAGGCTCAGCGCGTCGCAGCTATCGGCCAATCGGGCCATCTCGTGATAATGCGTTGCGAAAAGGCAGCGTGCGCGGTTTGTCTCGTGAATGGCTTCGGCCACCGCCCATGCGAGCGCCAGCCCGTCATAGGTGCTGGTGCCGCGCCCCACTTCGTCGAGGATCACGAAGCTGCGTTCTCCGGCCTGGCTGAGGATGGCGGCGGTTTCTACCATCTCGACCATGAAGGTGGAGCGCCCGCGCGCCAGATTGTCCGATGCGCCCACGCGGCTGAAAAGCTGGTCGACCAGCCCGACGGTGGCAGACCGCGCAGGCACGTAGCCGCCGGCCTGCGCCATCAGCACGATCAGAGCGTTCTGTCGCAGGAAGGTCGACTTGCCGCCCATGTTCGGTCCGCCGACGAGCCACAGCCGGTCGTCGGGGGAAAGCGAGCAATCATTGGCAACGAACCGCTCCTTGCCCGCCGCCAGTGCCGCCTCCACCACGGGATGTCGCCCTGCGTGGATGTCAAGCACCGGCTCGGCGACGATGGTAGGCCGACACCATTCCCCGTCGGAAGCGCGCTCCGCCTGTCCTGCGGCAACATCCAGTCGCGCCAAAGCGGCGGCGGTGGCGGCGATGGCTTCACGCCGCGCGCCGATCCGTTCGCACATGTCCTCGAAATGCGCATCTTCCGCGGCTAGCGCGTGTCCGCCAGCCTCGGCGATGCGGCTCGCTTCTTCGTGCAGGCTGACCGAGTTGAAGCGCACCGCATTGGCCATGGTCTGCCGGTGGGTGAAGCCGCTATTGGCCGCCATCAGCTTGTCGGCATGCTTGCTGGGCACCTCGATGAAATAGCCGAGCACGCCGTTATGCCTGATCTTCAGCGAGGGCGTATCGGTCTGCTCGCGGTAGCGCGCTTCCATCGCGGCGATGGCGCGGCGGGCATTGCCGGAAACCTCGCGCAATTCATCCAGCGCCGCATCGTAGCCATTGGCGATATAGCCGCCATTCTGCCGTTCCGTCGGCGGGGAAGGTACAAGCGCGCGAGAGAGCAGGTCGGTCAATTCGCCGTGTCCGCGCAAGACGGGCAGCAGGTCGTCGAGCAGGGCAGGGCGATCCGGCTGGCTCGCCAGCGCCTCATGCAGGCGGCGCGCTTCGGTCAGGCCGTCGCGGATTTGCCCAAGATCGCGCGGGCTGCCGCGCCCCGCTACCAGTCGCCCGAGCGCCCGCCCAATGTCGGGGAGGCTGCGGAGCAGCGCCCGTATGTCGGCGCGCATCAACGGGTCTGCGAGCAGAAAACCGACGAGCGCCAGGCGGGCATCAATAGCCGCTTCGTCCGCCAGGGGCGCCGCGAGGTCGTCGGCCAATTGCCGCGCGCCACCGCCGGTCACGCAGCGATCAATGGCGGCGATCAGGCTGCCCTGCCGCCCGCCCTGTTGCGACACCAGGATTTCCAGGCTTGCGCGCGTTGCCTCGTCCATCGCCATATGCTCGCCGGAATTGCGCGCTGTCGGCGGCAGCAGTAGCGGCAGCGAACCGCGCCCCGCATGGTCGAGATAGCCGACAAGCCCGCCTGCCGCGGCCAGCATGGCGCGTGAGAACTGTCCGAAACCGTCGAGCGTGGCGACGCCGTGCACCGCCTTCAGTCGCGCTTCTCCGTCGTCGCTGGCGAAGTCGCCGCGCGGCCGGATGACGGCATCGAAGGGCGCATCGTCCCATCCGTCCGGCGCGACCGTTTCGGTGGCCCCGATGCGTGCGAGGACGGCGGGCATCCGCTCAGGCGCGCATTCTTCCAGCACCATCGCGCCGGTCGAGATATCGCAGGAGGCGATCCCGCACATGCCGCGCAGTTCGCATACCGCTGCCAGCATGTTCGCGCGGCGCGGCTCCAGCAGCGCTTCCTCTGTCAGTGTGCCAGCCGTGACGAAACGCACGATGTCGCGCTTTACCAGCGCCTTCGACACGGGCCGTCCCTCGGCGCGGGCGCGCTCCTTCGCCTCCTCGGGCGTCTCCACCTGCTCGGCAATCGCCACCCGGCAGCCATGCTTGATCAGCCGCGCGAGATAGCCTTCGGCCGAATGGACCGGTACGCCGCACATCGGCACCGGCTCCCCGTCGCTTTCGCCGCGCGTCGTGAGAGCGATGTCGAGAATGCCCGCAGCCGTTTTCGCATCATGAAAAAACAGCTCGAAAAAGTCCCCCATCCGGTAGAACAGCAAGCAGTCTCCGGCCTCTTTCTTGAGGTCGAAATATTGCTTCATCATCGGGGTTTCGGAGCCGGCCATTGCGCTGTCCGGACTACCCAGCGCTGCACCGATTCGGGAAGGGCGGGGCGCGCTCTTTCCCCTATCGCAAGCGCCGATCGCGCTCTATGGCCACGCCAGACAAGGAGAAACGGCTTGGCCGACAAGAAGAAGAACAGCTTCACCGACCGCGAGGCGCTGTATTACCACGAGGCGATCCGCCCCGGTAAGATCGAGATCATCGCTTCCAAGCCGATGACCACGCAGCGCGATCTCAGCCTTGCCTATTCTCCCGGTGTTGCCGTTCCTGTCGAAGAGATTGCCCGCGATCCGGCGCTGGCGGCGCGTTACACCGCGCGCTCCAACCTTGTGGCCGTCATCTCCAACGGCACGGCCATTCTCGGCCTCGGCAATCTGGGCGCGCTGGCATCCAAGCCGGTGATGGAAGGCAAGGCGGTGCTGTTCAAGCGGTTTGCCGATGTCGATTCCATCGACCTCGAGATCGACACCGAAGATCCGGACAAATTTATCGAGGCGGTTGCCCTGCTGGAGCCGAGCTTCGGCGGCATCAATCTTGAAGACATCGCCGCGCCGGAATGCTTCATCATCGAGCAGGCTCTGCGTGAACGGATGAACATCCCGATCATGCATGACGACCAGCACGGCACGGCGATCATCGCGGCGGCAGGCCTGCTCAATGCCGCGCATCTGACCGGCCGCGACTTGAAAGACTGCCGCATGGTGGTGAACGGGGCGGGCGCATCGGCACTGGCCTGCACCGCGCTAATCAAGGCGATGGGGGTTCCGCATGAAAACGTCATCGTATGCGACCGCTCCGGCCCGATCTATCCGGGTCGCGACAATGTCGACCAATGGAAGAGCGCGCATGCCGTCGACACGCCGCACCGCACGCTGGAAGAAGCGCTGGAAGGGGCCGACATTTTCCTTGGCCTCTCCGCTGCCGGCGCGCTGAAGCCGGAATGGGTGAAGAAGATGGCCGACCAGCCGATCATCTTCGCCATGGCCAATCCGGTGCCCGAGATCATGCCGGACGAGGCGAAGAAAGTGCGCCCCGATGCGATCATCGCGACCGGGCGCAGCGACTATCCCAACCAGGTCAACAATGTGCTGGGCTTCCCCTTCATTTTCCGCGGCGCGCTGGATGTGCGCTCCACCGCGATCAACGAGGAGATGAAAGTTGCCGCCGCCCGGGCGATTGCGGAGCTGGCGCGTGAGCGTGTGCCCGAAGAGGTGGCCGCCGCTTACGGTGTGAACCACCAGTTTGGCCGCGAATATATCATTCCTGCGCCCTTCGATCCGAGGCTGATGGAGCGTGTTTCCTGCGCGGTCGCCAAGGCTGCGATGGATACGGGCGTCGCGCAGGATCCCATCGAGGATTTCGAAGAATACGCGATGTCGCTGCGTGCGCGGCTCAACCCGACGACCTCCGCACTCACCCGCGTGTATGAGGACGCCAAGGCCAACCCCAAGCGCATGGTTTTTGCCGAGGCGGAAGAAGAGGTTGCCCTTCGCGCCGCCATCCAGTTCCGCGATTTCGGCTATGGCACGCCCATCCTGGTGGGCCGGACCGAAAAGGTCTTGGAGAAGCTGGAAGAGCTGGCGGTAGAGGATCCCGAAAGCTTCGAAATCGCAAATTCGGCGAATTTCGAGCGCATCGAGCCGATGGTGGACTATCTCTACAAGCGCCTGCAGCGGCGCGGCTATACCGAGCGCGACGTGCGCCGCATGGTCAACCAGGAGCGTAACGTGTTCGCCGCCCTGCTGGTCGCGACGGGCGAAGGCGACGGCATGATTACTGGCCTCACGCGCACATTCAGCCAGACCGCGCGCGAAGTTGCCCGCGTTCTGGACGAGAAGGAAGGCGCGACGCCATTCGGCATCCACATGGTGATCGGCAAGAACCACACGACTTTCCTCGCCGATACGACGATCAACGAACGGCCGACCTCGGAACAGCTGGCCTATATCGCCAAGGAAACCGCCGCCGTGGCGCGGCGCATGGGCCACGAGCCGCGCGTCGGCTTCATGTCCTATTCCACCTTCGGCAATCCCAGCGGGAAGTGGCTTGGCAATATCCGCGATGCAGTGGCCATCCTCGATGCCGATGAAAGCGTGAATTTCGAATATGAAGGCGAGATGGCACCCGATGCCGCGCTCAACCAGACGGTGATGGAGCTCTATCCCTTCAGCCGCTTGTCGGGGCCCGCCAACGTCCTCATCATGCCGGGCCTGCAGAGCGCAAACCTATCGGCGAAGCTGCTGCGCGAATTGTCGGGCGATGTGGTGATCGGGCCCATGCTGATCGGCATGGAGAAGCCGGTGCAGATTGCGCCGATGACCTCGATCGCGCCGGAATTGCTGACGCTGGCCGTGCTGGCCAGTGCCGGGATCGTCGGCTAGTCCGGCCTTGCTTCATCGCCCAGCAGGGCGGCGATCACATCTTGCATATCGGCATGTCCGTCGCGGGCATTGTCGAGGCAGGTCTGCAATTCATCGGCGCCCTCGCTATCGTTTGCGCCCTTCGCCAGAGCGGTGAGCGCTTCGTAAGCTGCGAGGCCGTAATGCGTGATGCGCAGATATTGCGCCACGATCATGGCGTCGCGCGCCTGGTCGGCGTCGAACTGCCGAGCGAAAATGCGCTCCTCCGCCTCCGCGATCAGGCCCGCCATGCCGAGCGAGCGATTGGCCTCGGGATCGGCATCGTGACGCTTCAGCGTAGCCATCACGATATCAAGCCCGTCGGAAATGCCGCAAACGCCATTGGTCAAGGCTTCCACCAGTCGCGGATGGCTGGCGGCATCGCGCAGGCGCTTGGTAAATTCGAGCGATTGCCGGTCGGCACTCACCATGTCCTGTAGCTGGTCGATGTAGATGGTGTCGATTTCAACAGTGTCGATCTTGCTCACCACGCGATCTCCGCGCCGTCATACGCGACAAAGCGGTGTTCGGCGGCCGACTGGCCTTCCAGCACATCCACGATACCGCGCACGCTCGTATCCACATCGATAGGTGCATTCTCGCCGCCCATATCGGTCTGCACCCAGCCGGGATGCTGCGAGACGACCGCAATTCCGCGTTCCTTGGCATGATTCTCGAAGAGCGAGCGGGCGAGCATGTTCTGCACCACCTTGCTGACGCGGTAGTGGTTGGCGCCGCCCGAGCTATCGTCGATGGAGCCCATCTTGCTCGTCATCATGCCAATCGTGCCGCCATCCTTCAGCAAAGGTAGCAGGGCCTGTGCCGACCGGATCGGTCCGATGGCATTGGTTTCGACGATATCGGCAATGCTGTCGCGATCGACGGCGGAGAGCGACTGGTCGTCCGGGCCGTAAACCCCGGCATTCACGATCAGCAGGTCGAGGCTGCCATCTTCCAGCTTGCCGCCCAGGCCCGCCACGCTGTCATGATCGGTAACGTCGCATTTGGCGATCTCGATGGCAGGCTCGTGCGCTTTTGCCGCCTCGCGCAGCGCCTCGCTTTCGCTGCGTTCAGTGGCGATGACGCGGTATCCGCGTCCCGCCAGTTCCTTTGCCAAACCAAGGCCGATGCCCCGCGATGCGCCGATGACGATGGCTGTCTTCTCGCTCATATCCGTGTGTCCTTCATGGCTGTTCGCCAATCAACGGACACCGCCGCGCAGCCGTTCCAAACCTATCTGCGACGGTAGCGGAAGTACCAGACCTCGTGCCCCATCTGCGTGCGCGCCTTGTGTTCGTAGCGCGTCTCGCTCCAGCCCGAGGGGCGGACGCGAAAATCATCGGGCTTCTCGGCCACCCATTCGAATGGCCCCGTTTCGGGATCGGTAAAGCGGCGCATCACCATCAGCGCATGGCGGACATAGACGGGGTGGTCGGTGCCGAAGCGGAACTCGCCGCCCGGCTTCAATTTGTCGGCTATCAGCTGGACAGGTCCGTCATTCATCATGCGGCGTTTGGCATGGCGATTTTTCGGCCACGGGTCTGGATGGAGAAGATATGCCATGGTGAGCGCGCCATCGGGAATGCGGGCAAGCACCGCCAGCGCGTCGCCGTGATGGATGCGAATGTTGGGCAGCCGCCCGCCGCCTTCATGCCCGTCGCGCACATGGCCAAGTGCCTGCGCTACACCATTGAGAAACGGTTCCGCGCCGATGAAACCGTGATTGGGCAGCAGGTCCGCGCGATAGGCCATATGCTCGCCGCCGCCGAAGCCGATCTCGAAATGCAGCGGGCAATCCTCGCCGAACAGGCGCTCCGCCGTGACCGGACCATCGGTTGGCACTGCGATCTGCGGCAGGAGATTGTCGACCAGTTCCTGCTGGCCCGCGCGCAGCGGCTTGCCCTGGCTACGGCCATAAAGCCGGTTGAGCGTGGTCGGGTCGCCATCCTTGAAAGCCGTCATGCTGCGCTGCGCTAATGGGCGGCGACAGCGCTGTCCAGACAGTCGCACCTGCTTTCCAGCCAAAGCCGCGCGGCCTCGACATGGTCCGCCACATCGTCGCCGAAGGGCACGTCTGCCGGTACGCCGACATTGTCGAACGGCTCTTCGGGCAGGCGCATGGAGCGGGTCATGGGCCAGCGCAGCGTGAAATCGCCCGATGGCGACGTCGCTTCGATAACGTTTGAATAGTCGATCACGCCGGCCGTCGGCCCGCCGAAGAACGTCACCTTGTCACTGAACCGCGCATCTATGGCGAACTGGTCGCCCGAGGACCCTGCGCCCTCTGCAAGAATGCCGACGCGGCGGGGAAAGTCGTAAACTTGCGGATAGGTCTCGATGCTCACGGCATCTTCGCCGAGTGGCACGTAATCCGCGCCTTGCTCTGCGCTTGCCAGAACATTGGCCACCAGATTTCGCACTTCCTGCGGCATGTCTTCATCGCCGCCCAGCTCGCGAAGATAGTCAAGATTGCGCTGTGACACGCGCAGTTCGGCACCGACGGAATAGATCGGACGGGTGTAGAGATAGGCCATGAGCGGCGCATAGGTCAGGTCGGACCCGCCGCTGTTCCCGCGCATGTCGATGATGAGATTGGGCGTAGAGGTGATGGTGTCGTGATGCTGTTCCAGCAATGCTGCCAGCTCGTCCGCTGCGTCCATCCCGAAATGCGGAACGCGCAGCATTACGGTATGGTCGGAAAGGCGCGTGAAAGTGAACGCGAAGGGCAGGTCGAAGATGCGATAATGCCGCTCCGGCGCGGCATCTGGATAGGGATCGTCCGGCGAGACGATGTTGGACTGGATCGCCAGGTGCCCGTCGGCGAACCAGTCGAGCAGGGCGGATATGGCGTGGATGCGCGCTTCCGGATTGGCGGCGATCCGCTCGTTCATCAGCGAAAGCTGCGCTTCGTATTCCTGCCGCCGGTTTCCTTCGGTCTTGGTGTCGAAGCCCGCATATTCGCGCTCGATCACGCGGGTCAGAAACATGATGTCGCCATCATATTGCGTTGCCTGCGCGCTCGCCGTGGCTGGAGCGAGGAGAAGGGCCGCAACGGCCACGCCGAACGATCGGAGCAATGTCGTCATGGCCGAAAGCGTAACCGAGATCGGGCGGATGGCAAGCTTGCGATAGTGTAAGAAAGCGAAACGCCCCCGGCAGCGCGGGCTGCCGGAGGCGTTCTCTATCCCGTCCATCGGGTATCAGCTTCAGGCAGCTTCCTGCTCTGCGTCGGGATCGCGCAGCACATAGCCGCGGCCCCATACGGTTTCGATGTAGTTCTCGCCGCCGCATGCGCTGGAGAGTTTCTTGCGCAGCTTGCAGATGAACACGTCGATGATCTTGAGTTCCGGCTCGTCCATCCCGCCATAGAGGTGGTTGAGGAACATTTCCTTGGTCAGCGTGGTGCCCTTGCGCAGCGAGAGCAGCTCCAGCATCGCATATTCCTTGCCGGTCAGGTGGACACGGGCGCCATCGACTTCGACAGTCTTGGCATCGAGGTTCACTGCGAGCTTGCCGGTGCGGATGACCGACTGGCTGTGGCCCTTGGAACGGCGCACCACGGCGTGGATGCGGGCAACCAGTTCGTCACGGTGGAAGGGCTTGGTCACATAATCGTCGGCGCCGAAGCCGAAGCTGCGGATCTTGCTGTCCATCTCGGCAATGCCGGAAAGGATAAGAACAGGCGTCTGCACCTTGGCAACGCGCAGCTTCTTCAGGACGTCGTAACCGTGCATGTCGGGCAGGTTCAGGTCGAGCAGGATGATGTCGTAATCATACAGCTTGCCCAGATCGAGGCCTTCTTCGCCAAGGTCCGTCGAATAGACGTTAAAGCCTTCGGTGGTGAGCATAAGCTCGATGGCCTTGGCCGTTGTCGGCTCGTCTTCGATCAGCAGAACACGCATTGCTTTACCCCTTTATGTCCCTTCGCGGGCCCCTCGCATCGCCAAGCGCATGGGAGGTGTTGCCTTGAATTAACCACGGCAGTTCTCACCAAAAAAGGTTAATAAAGCGTTTCACGCGTTAAGACTTTTCGAGTGAGTCTTTCTGGTGACACCCGAAAAGCCTTAATTTTCGCTCGGTCCGCAGTTGGCGCGGGTTAGTGGCTACGGACAATCACGGTGAGGCAGAAGGGGTGAAAAACAGCGTTTCGTCGAGAACGGGCATGCGCTGGCAAGGCTGTTCCATGTGTAAAAATAAGCGCTGAGGCAGGCGACATTTCGGCAGCGACACTGGTGGTGATCTAAAGCTGATGCTGCGCACCCATCAGAGGAAAACCTTTGCTTGGAGCCCCCGAAGTCTCAGTCCAACACGAGTGCCTCCCTGATTGCCTCCCATGCCACCAACTTAAAGTTCTGCGGATTGGGTGCATTGAGGCCATCCTGCGCCACGAACAGCCCGCCGGGATAGTCCGGGCCGAAATCACCCACCACCAGCGCGATGCCGTCGGTCTCTTCCGCCGATCCGTACTCGCCCTGCGCAATCGCGAAGCGGCCCAACGGGGCCATGTCGGACAGGCGGTAGACGGCATAGGCATTGTCGCCCTGGCTCGATGCGATCAGATAGCCGCCATTCTCGCCTTCAGGTGCCAGCGCTAATCCTTCGACATCGGCGACGAGATATTGGTTGTCGATCGGTGCGAGCAGTTCGCGCGTATCGGTTTCGAAATCGAGCACCCAAATGCCGCCCGCTTCCTCGCCAACATAAAGCCTGTCCGTGCGCGGATCGTGGACGCAGCCCTCTGGCTGGCTGGGCAGGGTATGGAACAGCGTGGTGGTCGTGTCGCTATCGAGACCGGCTTCCAGCGGTTGCGAGGTGAGATAGACTGCCCCTTCCTTCACCGCGCTGAAATAGCGGATCATGCCAGTGGCCGCGTCGAACGCCATGCAGAAGCCATAGCCCTCGCCATTGCCAACCGAATGGCGGCTTAGCACGGTGAGTTCGCCGCTGGCCGTATCGAGCAGCGCGGTGACGATATGCGCGGTCATCGGGTCGTTGCGGTCGCTGGCAGCTACCAGAACGCGACCATCGGGCAGTTCGACCAGATCGACATTGTTGACCTGCCCCAGCGCGGAAAAGCTGCGCACCGCGCCATCAAGACCATAAACATAAAGGCCCGCCTTCTTGTCGGTCGCTACGATCAGGCTTTGTGACGGATCGGCGGGATTGCGCCAGATCGCCGGATCGTCTGCCGCATCGTCATTCACCGTGCCCACCGGCACCGTCTCGCCAGCAGCATAGACTACTACGGGCGGCAATCCGGTGGGTGTGGTGACGCAGCCTGCCAGCAGGGCGGCAGGAAGAAGTGCGTGGACCCGGCGCATCAGAACGTCACCCGCACGCCGCCTTTGAAGGTGCGGCCATAGATTTCGTACTGATAATTGTTCTGCCGTCCGCCGAGATTGTTGAAGGCGAAATATTCCGCATCGGTCAGGTTCACTGCCTGCGCGAAAACCTGGATGTTCGGCGTGATGCGATAGCGCGCCGTCGCATCGAGCTGGAAGTGGCTGTCGACGAAGCGGTCTTCCTCGGGCGAACCGCCCAGCTCGTCCAGATAATCGTCGCGATAGGTGCCTGCGAGGCGCAGGCTTATCGGGCCTTTCTCGTAACCGAGCACGGCGTTGAACGTATGCTCGCTGGTGGCGGGCAGGTCGATGGTGCGGGTCGGGCCGACCGCGCCCAGCACATCCACCCCGCCGCCCGGCACGACGCCTTCGGCATTGGTGTAGGTGTAGTTCGCCTGTGTCAGGATGCCGTCGAAGGGTGCGGGCAGCATGTCCCACTGCATGGCGAACCCGGCTTCAATCCCGAAGATTTCCGAGCGCTCGCCATTCACCGGGATGACGGCCTCATCGAACGCAATGCCATTGAAGACCAGCCGGTCTGCGCCATCGCTCTCATATTCGACATCGACGATGTAGTTCGACACATCCTTGTAGAAAAGGCCGAGGCTGACGGCACCATTGCCGGAGAAGTAGTAGTCGACGCCAAGGTCGAGGTTCCACGCCTCATACGGGTCGAGATCGGGATTGCCGAATTCGCCTTCTACCTCGTCATCGTCATTCTGCTCCGCGATGAAACGCGGGGCGATCTGCGAGAAGCCGGGGCGCACAAGGCTGCGATAGCCCGCTGCGCGGAAGACGAGATCCTGCTGCGGCTCCCAGCGAATGTTGAGGCTTGGCAGGAAGCGCCCGTAATTGGCCGGTGTCACCTGCGGCGATACGATCACCGTGTCGTCGGTCGCGATATCGCCATTGGGCAATGTGCCGTCTTCCTCCACCAAAAGAACGAAATTCCCGAATATGTCGGTCTGCGTATGCTCGTAGCGTACGCCGCCGATCACTGTCAGCGTGTCGCTTTCGAAACGGCCAAGCAGGTAGCCTGCATAGATATCCTCTTCGATGGCGTAATCCGATGCCGCGCTGTCGAACAGGCTGTCGGCGACTTGCAGCTCGAAATCGCCGAAATTGTCGAAGAAGAAATCGGTTGCCTCACCAAGGCCCGGCAGGGGTGCAAGATCGGTGATGCGGTAGGTAGGACCGACGCCCAGCACATCGGCCAGCACGTAATTGTCGTTCTCGTAGAACTCGATCTCGCCGTCGAACGTCTTTTCGCGCAGGCGCAGCTTGAGGCCGGTCTGCAGCGTGAAGGTGCCGCCCTCGATCAGGAAATCGCGGGCCAGGTCGACGCGGCCGGTATATTCCTCGTCGACCGCGTCCGAAAGGCGCGTCAGTTCCACATCGTTAAGCGTGTATTGCGCCGGATCGAAGAAGTCCGCAGCGCCCATCCCCGATACGGAATAAAGCGGCGTGCGCTCATCCGAATAGTCGATGGCTACGTCCAGATCGCCGAATTCCTGCTCGAACTCGGTCGGGTCGACGCTGTTGTCCTCGCGCTCGCTGGAGCGGGCATAGCTGCCCATATATTCCAGCGTCCACGGCCCGGTCACGGTCTCGCCGCCAAGGCTGATCGAGTAGGTTTCCTGCCGCTCGAAGCGATCCTTTACATCGCGCTCGACCGTGATTTCGCCATCGTAAAGCGCGCTGGTGCCGGAGCCTGCCACATCGGCATCGCCGAAGTCGAAGGTCAAGCGGCGGCGGAATTCTTGGTCGTCGAAGCGGCTGTAAAGGCCGCGCACGTAAAGCTCGGTCGTGTCCGACGGGCGGAAATCGAGGCCGAGCGAGCCGCTGATCCGCTCGCGCTCCACGTCGTAATCGCGGTACTGGATCTCTTCGGCGTAGACGAGGCCGTTATCCTCTTCCCAGTCGTCCGCCTCGATATTGTCCGTCTCGAAGAAGCGGTTGTAATAGGAGACACCGCCCGAAATGCCGATATCGTCGGCCAGACGATAGGCGAAGTTGGCGCTCGCTTTCGGGCGCAGTTCTTCGGAATACTCGTTATAGCTGCCTTCCGCCGACAGGGTGAGGAAGTTGCCGCGCCGGTCGAACGCGCTGACCGTATTGATCTGGATGCTGGCGCCGATCGTATCGGCATCCATGTCCGGGGTGAGAGACTTGAACACCTCGATGCTCTCGATGATGTCGCTGGAGATGAAATCCAGCGCGACGGCGCGCGTATCGCCTTCGGGCGAGGGCACGCGCACGCCGTTGATCGAGGTGGCGTTGAGCGTCGGGTCAAGGCCGCGCACGGCTACGAAGCGGCCCTCGCCTTGGTCGTTCAGCACGTTGATGCCGGGAAGGCGGCGCAAGCTCTCGGCCACGTTCTGGTCGGGGAACTGGCCGATGGCATCGCGGGTGAGGACATCGACTACGCGGTCATCCGCATATTCGCGCGCAAGGGCATTCGCCTGGTTGGCGCGCTGGCCGTAAACGAGGATTGTCTCGGCATTGTCGCCGCCAAGACGGAAGTCCGCGACCACCACGCCATCGGCGGGCACGACCACTGTCTGGCTTTCGGCAGGCACGCCCTGGAAGCGGGCGGTAAGCGTGTAGGTGCCGACGGGCACATCGTTGAAGCGATAGCTGCCGTCGCGCTCGGTGACGGCCTGCCGGTCCAGCTCCTCGATACGGATGACGGCCGATTGCAGCGACACGGTGTCGGTCTCGTCGGCCACGGTGCCGGTGACCTCCTGCGCCATGGCGGGCGCGGCGGCGAAAGCGAGTGCGGCAATGCTGGCAGAGCCGAGCAGGCGGTTTACGGTCATGTGTGTCCTCCCTGGGTTCGGGAGACGCGATAGATGGCCTGTGTGACCGTGCCCGGTCGGAGCGGTGACAGAGCGATTGCGGATCGGTGACAGCTGTGTGACGGGGTGGAGTGCTAACCTGGAGCACCTGGAGCACCTGGAGCACTGTCCTGATGGAGAAAACCCGGGACGGCGCCGGAGGGGCCTTTTCCGCTGGCATGTAGAAGATAATCCGGATGCGGCTCATGCCCGAGAGTCAGGCATGGCGCCGGGGATGTAGGGAAGGAAAATCTCGACCTACTTTTCTCTCACAGACGCTTGGCTTGACCTGCTCTGCGCGGCCAGCACAGAAACATGAAGCCAAGACGGGCCATTCCCGCTATGCCGCACCGCAGCAATCGAATGGGCTCGACTCGCCGATTGCCCGGGCCGCGCTCTGGATGCGCTGCATTTCTTTCTTCTGCTTCCCCCCGCCGAACCTTGGCGCGGCGTTGCCCTCTGCCGTGAGCTGACATGTCTTTTGAACAACTACCCCAGCCCATTGGCGAAGCACTGGCCGGTCAGGGATATGACGCCCCCACGCCGGTGCAGGCTGCCGTCATCGCTGACGAAGCCAATGGCCGCGACCTGATCGTTTCGGCGCAGACAGGGTCTGGCAAGACAGTGGCGTTCGGCATTGCCATCGCGCCAGAGTTGCTCAGCGAAATCCGCGGAACTCCGCTGGTCGAAAAGCCGCTGGCGCTGGTCGTAGCGCCGACACGGGAGCTGGCGCTGCAGGTCAGCCGCGAACTGGGCTGGCTCTACGCGAAAGCAGCCCTACGGATCGCGACATGCGTGGGCGGAATGGATGCAAGCAAGGAACGCCGCGCATTGCGGTCCGGCCCTGCAATCATCGTGGGCACGCCCGGCCGCCTGCGCGACCATCTCGAACGCGGGGCGCTCGACCTGTCGGGCCTTGTCGGCGTGGTGCTCGATGAAGCGGACGAGATGCTCGACATGGGCTTTCGCGACGACCTCGAAGAAATTCTCGACGCCGCGCCAGACAACCGCCGCACGCTGCTGTTCTCCGCCACGCTGCCGAAGCCGATCGTGCGGCTGGCCGAACGCTATCAGAGCGATGCCCTGCGCCTGTCGCTGGCGGGCGAAACGCGCGGGCATGGCGATATTGCCTACCAGGCGATCACCGTCGCCCCGTCCGAAATCGAGAATGCGGTGGTGAACCTGCTGCGCTTCCACGAGGCGGAGACGGCGATCTGCTTTTGCGCAACGCGAGACAGCGTAAGGCGCCTGCACGCGACCCTGCAAAATCGCGGTTTCGACGTGGTGGCGCTGTCGGGCGAGCATTCACAATCCGAGCGCAACCAGGCGCTGCAGGCGCTGCGCGACCGGCGCGCGCGTATCTGCGTGGCGACCGACGTGGCCGCGCGCGGGCTCGACCTGCCGACGCTCAGCCTCGTCATCCATGTCGAGATTCCGCGCGATGCCGAAACGCTGCAACACCGTTCCGGCCGCACGGGGCGCGCGGGCAAGAAAGGCACCGCCGCCATCGTGGTGCCCTATAACCGCCGCAAACGGGTGGAGAGCATGCTGCGCGGCGCAAAGATTTCTGCCGAGTGGATGGACGCGCCTTCTGCAGAGGCGATCCGCGCGCAGGATCACGAACGGCTGATGGCAAAGTTCACCGAGCCTGCCGAATATGACGATGCCGACCGCAAGGTGGCGAGCCAGCTGATGGAGCGGTTGGCGCCCGAGGATATCGCTGCGGCACTGGTACAGGCGCACCGGGCGAAAATGCCGCAGCCCGAGGAATTGCTCGCCAACACGCCCGAGGCTCGCGAGAAGGCAAAAGCCGACCGGCATCGTCCGGGCTTCGAGGATACTGTCTGGTTCAAAATGGGCATCGGTCGCCGCCAGAACGCCGAGCCGCGCTGGATCCTGCCGCTCATTTGCCGACGTGGCCACATTACCCGCAACGAGATCGGCGCCATCCGCATCGGCCAGCACGAGACGTGGTTCCAGGTGCCGCGCGCTGTCGCGCCCAAGGTCGCCGATGCTGTGGCCCGCACGACGTCGGGCGATGACGAGCAGGACGCGATCCATATTGCCGAATCCCCGGAAGGTCCGCGCATGGAAGCGCGCCAGAACCGCAGGGACGGCAAGCCCTTCGTATCCGCAAGGCCTGTTGGCAAGAAGGCGGGCGGCAAGCCTGGCAAATTTGCGCGCAAAGGTAAGCCGGGCAAGAAAAGCAAGCATAAGGGGAAGCCGGCGCGGCCGCCCAGAAGCTAGCAATTACAGTCCCGCCAGCTTCTTCGCCCGTCGGCGCTGCACGCTTGAGCCTATCCCGATCGCCTCGCGATATTTCGCCACGGTGCGGCGGGCGAGGTCGAAACCTTCGCCTTTCAGCAGTTCCACCAGCTTGTCGTCGGAGAGGATTTTCTTCGGGTCCTCGGCATCGGTCAGCGCCTTGATGCGGGCCTTTACCGCTTCTGCACTAGCCCCTTCGCCATCTGCGCTGCCTACACCGCTTGAGAAGAAGTATTTCAGCTCGAATGTGCCGCGTTCGCAGTGGAGGAACTTGTTGCTCGTCACCCGGCTGACGGTGCTTTCGTGCATTTCGATGGCCTCGGCCACCTTGGCCAGCGTCAGCGGGCGCAGTTCGGATACGCCTTTGCGGAAAAAGCCGTCCTGTTGCTTCACGATCTCGGCAGAGACCTTGAGGATGGTCTTGGCGCGCTGGTCCAGCGCTTTGATCAGCCAGTTCGCATCGGCCAGCTTCTCGCTCAGCCAGGCTTTCGCATCCTTGCCGGTGCTGCCCTCCCGCAGTTCCAGATAATATCCGCGATTGACCACAAGGCGCGGCAGCGTCGCCTCGTTCAGCTGGATATCCCAGCCGCTCTTACCAGTCTCGGCGTCGACGGCTTCGCTCAGCAGCACGTCGGGCACCACCGCGCTGGCCGCGCCGCCACCGAAGGCAAGGCCGGGCTTGGGATCGTAGCTGCGCAGTTCTGACAGCATGTCCGCCAGATCCTCGTCATCAACATCGCAGATGCGTTTGAGATGGGCGAAGGCGCCCTTGGCGACCAGCTCCAGATTGTTGATCAGCACTTCCATGCAAGGATCGTAGCGGTCGGCCTCCTTGGCCTGCAGCGCGAGGCATTCGGACAGCGAGCGCGCGCCAACGCCCGTGGGATCGAGCGATTGCACGCAATCGAGCGCGGCTTCCACGCGGGACAGCGGCACATCGAGCGCCACGGCGATATCGCGCAGATCGGCAGAGAGGTAGCCCGCCTCGTCCAGCAAGCCGATTACGTAGCGTGCGATAAAAGCGGTTTGCGCACACGGGGCGCAGGCGCCGATCTGCTCTTCCAGGTGATCGGCGAGGGTGGGGGCGGCATCGCTACGGTTTTCGAGGCCGAAGCCTTCGCCCGCAACGCCGCTGCCGGAAGGCGCGGCAGACCAGTCGCCGGTGTCGCGGTCCACGTCCAGCGCGCTCTGGTCGATATCGAGCGCGCCGTCGCCTTCTGCCGACGTTGCATCGCGCATTTCAGGCTCTGTGGGCGCTTCGCCATCGGCGACACGCATCTCGCCTGCTTCGAGCAGCGGATTGTTCTCCAGCGCATCGCCGATGAAGGTCTCGATTTCGAGATTGGACAGCGCCAGCAGCTTGATCGCCTGCTGCAATTGCGGCGTCATCACCAGCGATTGCGACTGGCGCAGGTCTAGGCGCGGGCCGATGGCCATTTCGATTAAAGAGCTCCCGTTCGTCCTGAGCTTGTCGAAGGGCGAAATAGAACCCTCGCGCAGGTTCGTACTTCGACACGCTCAGCACGAACGGAGGCTGGCGAGCCCGCCATCACAGCGTGAAATTGTCGCCCAGATACAGGCGCTTCACATTCTCGTCTGCCACCAGTTCCTGCGGAGAGCCGGCGAACAGCACCTGCCCGCCATAAATGATGCAGGCGCGGTCGACGATTTCCAGCGTCTCGCGCACATTGTGGTCTGTGATCAGCACGCCGATGCCGCGCGTTTTCAAATCCGCCACAAGGTCGCGGATATCGCTGATGGAAAGCGGGTCGATCCCGGCAAAGGGCTCGTCCAGCAGCATGATGGAGGGGTTGGCGGCCAGCGCGCGGGCGATTTCGCAGCGGCGCCGTTCGCCGCCCGACAGCGCCATGGCGGGGCTGGAGCGAAGGCGGGTGAGGCCGAATTCATCGAGCAGCCGCTCCAGCTCGGCGGACCGGGTGGCCTTGTCGGGCTCCACCATTTCCAGCACGCAACTGATGTTCTGTTCCACGGTCATGCCACGGAAGATACTGGTTTCCTGCGGCAGGTAGCCGAGGCCGAGGATGGCGCGGCGATACATGGGCAGCTTGGTCACATCCACGCCGTCCATCAGGATGCGGCCGCTATCGGGCTTCACCAGCCCCATGATCGAATAGAAGCACGTCGTCTTGCCCGCGCCATTGGGGCCGAGCAGGCCGAGCACCTCCCCCTTCGCCACGGTCAGCGAAATGTCGGTGAGGACAGCGCGCTTGTCGTAGCTCTTGGCGATGGACACCACTTCGAGGCCGCCCGCTTCGGGCAGGTCCGGCGCGGCATTGGATGGCGCATCGGCCAGGGCAGCCTCGTTCAGCGCAGGCTTGGTCAGCGATGGATCGTCCAATGTGGTGTTCTCGGGCGCACTCATGCCCGTTCATCTAGCATGGCTGGCGCGGCTTTGAAGGGTGTTTGGCAAGATTCCTGCATGGTGAGCGGTCACAGGTCCGCCAAAGCGCCGCGGACCGGCGTTCCAATGATGAACAGAATATTGACGGGCTTGCCAGCCAGTGTCCCAACTGGAATAGTCGACGAATCGGGATTGGAGAGGAGAAGGGCATGCCAAAGGCGCTCCATCGGTCGCAAAAGACCGCAAGCCGCACTACACCGCTCGACTGGCGTCGCCGGATCAGCGATCATGTCGCCTGGGGGCTGCTGGTTTATACCGGCTTGCACATTTTCCTCACCATGACGCAGCTGAAATCGGGCAACGGCTCGGTGATGCCGTATTTCGCGCTGATCGTGCTGGTGGCCGCGATCATCCCCGCCTGCCGCTGGTTCGAGATGCGCTGGGAGGGGCTGTCGAATGAAGAGGCGCGCGATCCGGCGCTGGAACCGGTGTTCCGGCGCGAGGTTGCCTTTCTATGGATTACCGCGATCGGATTGCCCGTGTTGCTGACGGTCGGCTTCAAGAGCGCGGCGTCCCTCTTCTGACACGCTTCTGGCTGGTATGCGCTGCGCTGCTGCTGGCAACTGCGCTACCCCCTGCGCCGGCGTCGGCCACGGTCGGCGGCGTGCTGGGCGGCGACGCGGCGGTAGAAGAGGAGCCTGCCGGCCCCGAAGCGGGCTCCATCGAGGTAGAGCAGGCCGAGGGCGATGATGAGCGCATCGAGGCGCGCCTTACAGATATTTTTGCGAATGTGCCCAGCCTGCAAGGCGTCACCGTCGATGTAAACGAAGGCGTGGTGACGCTTGGCGGCACCGTGCCCGATGATGAGGCCGCTGCCCGCGCCGAGAGCATCGCCACCGGTGTCGATGGCGTGGTGACGGTCGAAAACGGGGCGGAGCGCGATGTCAGCGTCGATGTCGCGGGCGGCATAGGCGGGCTGGGCGACCGGTTCGAGGATTTCACCCGGATGCTGCCGCTGATCGGCGCGGCGCTGCTGACGGCGGCGGTCATCATTGCTTTCGGCTACCTGCTCGCCAGCTTCGGCGGATTGTGGCGGCGCGTCGCCCCGAATAGCTTCCTGGCAGAGCTGATCGTGAGCGCCATTCGCTTCACTTTCGTCATCATCGGTATCGTGGTCGCGCTCGACATGGTGGGCGCGGGCGCGCTGATGGGCGCGGTGCTGGGCGGTGCCGGGGTCATCGGCCTGGCACTGGGTTTCGCCATGCGCGACACGGTGGAGAATTATGTCGCCTCACTTATGCTGAGCCTGCGCCAGCCTTTCCGTGCCAACGACCACATCATCATCGACAATACGCATGAGGGACGCGTCATCAGCCTTACCAGCCGCGCGACCGTGATGCTGACGCTGGATGGCAACCATCTGCGCATCCCCAATTCGACCGTGTTCAAGGGCACGATCCTCAATTTCACGCGCAACCCGCAGCGCCGCTTCCAGTTCGTGCTGGGCGTTGATGCGGATGACGATGCCGAGGCCGCGCGGCGGCTGGGCAAGGAAACGCTGGCCGCGATGCCATTCGTGCTGGACGATCCCGCGCCCGAGGTGCGCATTACCGAAGTCGGCGATTCCAATGTGGTGCTGCAATTCCTCGGCTGGGTGGACCAGCGCGAGACCAATTGGTTCAAGGCTAACACCCGCGCCATCGCCGTGTGCAAGGCGGCGCTGGAGGAAGCGGGCTTTGCCCTGCCGGAGCCGATCTACCGCCTGCGCTTCGACCAGCGCACCGCGTCGCTGCCCTTCCTCAATGTCGGCGAGAAGGATGGCAGCACATCCGCATCTTCGCCCGCACCAACGCAAGACGCCAAGCCCGCGCCGTCACCGGACAAACTGCGCCTCGACGCCAGCGCGCCGCTGGACACCGAAGCAACCGGCGAGGACGAGATCGTCCGCATGGTGGAAGAAGAGCGCGCCGAAAGCGACACGCAGCAAAAGGATTTGCTGGATAACTCCCGCCCGGTGGAGTGAGAGACTTAATAGCGGCGATGGAATGTCTGCAACTGGGTGGATAGCGGATTGTCTGGTTTTATAGAATATATCGCCTCAAGCTGCCGCTGAATCGGATAGACCCTGAGTGATTGGTTACAAACTAAACAGTTGCGCAATTGATCGGGCACGACCCCGACTGCCATGAGGTTCGCGCGCTCTCTTTCGATTGCCGCGGTCGTTTTCGGACCTGCGCTATTTTTCGTGGGCTGGTATTTTCTGTCACCTCGTTACGCTATCTCACAGCTCAGTGATTGGAACACAACGTCTCAGGAACTGACCGCTTTTTACGATCGTGACAAAGTGCGATCGAGCTTCGAGCAGCAGATGTTGCCGCAATTCGAGACATATCCGCTTCCTTTGACAAAACACGTTGTTCTCGATGCGATGACCGATCCAAATGCGATCAGAGCCTTCGTCGTCGAACCTTATGGAGACTGGCAATTCGCGGCCGCTTTAGGCCTACCCGACGAACTTAACTCTGAGGATTCGACAGGAGTGATGCCACGATTGATGGAGACAACGGAGAATTGGGAGTTTGAACGAATAGGGATCGATGAGTTTATCGCCTCTCCTTCTGATCGCGATGACCAGAAAGGTAACTCGTATCGGTTCGAGCGAGATGGATTGCGCTGGCGCCTGGTCAGCATCAAACTGACGACAAAAATCAGGTAATCAAAAGCCATCTGACAACGACCGTAAACGGGTCGGAAGCTGAAAAAAGGGAACACGGCGCGCCGCCCAACTATGCAGCGCGCCGCATTGTAAGTTCCCTACTCCACCACATCCATTTCCGCGATCAGCGCGTCGGCGCCGTCGACGTTGTCCATCACCCACAGCATGTAGCGCGAATCCACGTGAATGGAGCGCGTCGTGCGCGGGTCGAAATCCCAGTCGGAATTGACGCTTTCGAACGTGCCGTCGAACAACAGGCCCACCAGTTCGCCATTGGCGTTGAGCGTGGCAGAGCCGCTATTGCCGCCGGTGACGTCGAGATCGGAGAGGAAGTTGACGGGCACCGATCCGATCGATTCCAGTTCGTACTCGCCATAGGCCTGCGCTTCGATCAGCTCCAACTGGCGCTCGGGCGAATTGAACGGTTCTTCGCCCGTATCCTTCGCCGCAATGCCTTCCAGCGTGGTGAAGGGCAGGTATTCCATGCCGTCGAAAGGCGATCCGCCCATCACATTGCCGAAGGTGATGCGCAGCGTGCTGTTGGCATCGGGATAGGCGAGCTGGCCATTCTCCTGCTGCCATTGCGTGATCGCTTCCATGTAAAGCGGGCGCAGCGCGAGCGAGCGACCGGCGCGCTCCTCGCCCTGCGCTTCGAGCATGCGCTCGTAATCGTAGAGCGCCACGGCGAGCTGCATGAAGGGATCGTCGCTCGCTTCAAGCTCCGCCGTGCTGGCATCCAGAAGGGCAAGGCGCGTGTCCGTGTCGCCCAGCGTTGTACCTTCGTAATAGCGTGCGAGGATCGTGGGTAGGTCGTCGGCAGAGGTGTCGGCTGTCAGCCCCAGCGCCTCGTCGAACACGGCGACGCGCTCTTCGGCGGGCTGCTGGAGGTATCCGGCAAGGAAGAGCTGCCACTCGGCCATGTCGACCGCCGGGTCGTAGCGGCGGTCGAGCGCCTGCAGGCCCTGGCGGAAGAACGTCATGTCGCGATCCTGGTATCCGGGCTGGCGCTCGGCATCGGGAAGCTGGCGTTCGTGCGAAAGGCGGTAGAGGCGCTGCGCCGCGCCCAGCAGCGCGGGGCGCGTGGCATTGCCATACCAGAAGCTGGTGCGCGCGGCCTGCGCGCTTTCCTGCGACAGCTCGGCCAGCGCGGCAATCGCCGTGCCATAATTGGCGCGCGAGGAATCGGCGGCGATCCACGCGGCGAGTGCTTCCTCGCGCTCGCGGCGACGATCTACAAGGCCGACACGGCGTGCGCCCTCGATCTGGCCGCGCAGGTTCTTCTCGAAATTGTTGAGCCCGGCAAGGCGGCTTTCATAGCGCACACGCGCGTCCGAGCCTTCGGGCGCGGCTTCCTCGATCGTAGCGATCCAGTTGGTGAGAAGGCCCTGGAAGGTCGGATAAGTCCAGTTGAAGGTGTTCTCCACCTCGGCCAGCAGCGTGTAGCGGCTGGTGGAGCCGGGATAGCCCGCCACCATCACGAAATCGCCTTCATCCAGTCCGCCGGCACTTACCTGCAGGTGATGCTCGGGCTGGTAGGGAACATTGTCCTCGCTGTAATCGGCAGCCGAGCCATCGGGCGCGACATAGGCGCGGTAGAAGGCGAAATCGCCGGTGTGACGCGGCCACATCCAGTTATCGATGTCGCCGCCATATTTGCCGATGGAATCGGCAGGCGCGTAAACGATGCGCACGTCGCGCACTTCCAGGCTCTTGATGAGCTTGTATTGCGCCCCGCCGAAGAAGCTGGCGACCTGGCAGCGATAGCCTACCTCGCTCTCGCATTCAGCGGTGATATCCTTGCGGCGCTGCTCGACGGTGTCGTAGCGTTCCTGCGGGGCGAGGCCTTCCGTGCCTTCGCGAACGCGCTGCGTCACATCGGTGACTTCGGTGGTGATATAGACGCGCGATCCGGGCGCGGCGGGCAGTTCCTCGCCCAGCGTGCGGGCGAGGAAGCCGTTTTCGAGATAGTTGTTTTCGGCGGTAGAATTGTACTGCACCGATCCGCGCGCGCAGTGATGGTTCGTCACCACCAGGCCCTGCGGCGAGACGAAACTGGCAGAGCATCCGCCAAGCGAGACGACCGCGCCCATGGGGAAGCCGGTAAGGTCGGCCAGCTGGTCCGGGTCCATCTCCAGCCCGGCTTCGCGCAACTGTGCTGCGATATCGGGCAACTGGTCGGGCGTGAACATGCCTTCGCCGGCAGATACTGGCGCGGCGAGGGTGGACGCGCCTGCAAGCAGGGCGAGCGAAAACAGCTTGGTGCGATTCATAGGTGGCAACCTCTCAGGCAAAACGATCCGGCGACGCGCGTCGGGGCGCGTCATTGCCGTGGCTTTTGAACCGTTTGTTCGCCCAAGTAAATTGCTGTCGCCCGCCGTTACCCCTTTGCGCGTTCAATGCTCTCAAGCACGATGCGCTTGGCTTCCGCCGCATCGCCCCATGCGCCCACGCGCACCCACTTTTCGGCTTCCAGATCCTTGTAGTGGGTGAAGAAGTGCTCGATCTGCTGGAAGATGATGCTGGGCAGGTCCTTCGTCTCAGCGATGTCGGAATAGTAGGGGAAGGTGGTGTCCACCGGCACGCAGATCAGCTTCTCGTCGCCGCCATGCTCGTCTTCCAGGTTAAGCACGCCGATGGCGCGGGCGCGCACCACGCAGCCGGCGATGAAGGGGCTGCGCGCGATCACCAGCGCGTCCAGCGGGTCGCCATCGGGCGAGAGCGTGTGCGGCACGAAGCCGTAATTGGCCGGATAGCGCATCGGCGTATGCAGGATACGGTCGACGAACAGCGCGCCCGACGGCTTGTCGAACTCGTATTTCACCGGCTCGCCGCCCGTAGGCACTTCGATGATGACATTCAGGCTCTCGGGCGGATTGTCGCCGACCGGGATATGTTCGATACGCATGGTGGTGCTTGTGTCCCTTGTGGAATCTGGTGGCACCCCCTCCCAAAACTGGGGCAGCGCCTAGCGCAGCCCTTGTGAAATGGCGAGAGGGGATTTGCCATTGCGACATAGGTCGGTAAGGGCACGGGCCATGGGCAAGGCAAAGACACCGCAGGCCATTCGCGGCACGCAGGACATTTTCGGCGCCGAGGCGGAGGCTTTCGCCTTCGTGGTCGAGACCTTCGAGCGCGTGCGCAAGCTTTACCGCTTCCGCCGCGTGGAAATGCCGGTGTTCGAAAAGACCGAAGTGTTCAGCCGCGCCATCGGCGAGACGACCGATGTGGTCTCGAAGGAGATGTATTCCTTCGACGATCGCGGCGGGGAATCGCTGACACTGCGGCCCGAATTCACCGCCGGGATAGCGCGCGCCTATCTGTCGAACGGCTGGCAGCAGCACGCCCCTTTGAAGGTCGCGACGCACGGGCCGCTGTTCCGCTACGAGCGCCCGCAAAAAGGCCGATATCGCCAGTTCCACCAGATCGACGCCGAAATCATCGGCGCGGCGGAACCGCAGGCCGATGTCGAGCTGCTGGCGATGGCCGACCAGGTGATCCGCGAGCTCGGGATCGAGGGCGTAACGCTGCACCTCAACACGCTGGGCGATGGCGACAGCCGCGAGGCATGGCGCGCGGCGCTGGTCGCGTATTTCAGCGCAGTGCGCGGCGAGCTGAGCGAGGATTCGCAGGAGCGGCTGGAGAAGAACCCGCTGCGCATTCTGGACTCGAAGGATCGCCGCGACCGGCAATTCGTCGCCGATGCGCCGAAGATCGATGCCTTCCTGTCCGATGAGGCAAAGGCATTCTTTGATGCGGTGACGAGAGGGCTGGATGCGGCAGGCGTAGGATGGAAGCGCGCGGAAAGCCTCGTGCGCGGCCTCGACTATTACCGACACACCGCGTTCGAGTTCATCCCCGATGAGGGCTCGGCAGCAGCGGATGCGCTGGGTTCGCAGAGCACGATCCTCGGCGGCGGGCGTTATGACGGGCTAATGGAAAGCCTCGGCGGCGCGCCGACACCGGCGGTCGGTTGGGCTGCGGGGATCGAGCGGCTGGCGATGCTGGTGGGTGAGAAGGGTGAAGTTGACGCGGTCTGTGCCATTGTAGTGGAAGACGATGGTCTGCAATCGGTAGCGGCAGATCTCGCCATGTATCTTAGGGCCACGTTTAGCCATCGAGAGCGACCGCAAGGTTTCCCAGTCGAAATTTTCAGTTCGGGCTCTCGACGTAAGCGATTTGACAAAGCCAGCAGGTCTGAGGCGCGATATCTAGTCGTCTTAGGTGCAAGCGATCAACTGGGCACCGCATTGCTCAGAATTCGAAGCGACTACAGCGGTGGAGCTTTCTATTCGAGAGTGTGGGATTGGCTCAGAAACGGTCGGATTGAAGATCAGTCTCAATATCAGGCTGACACTTTACAAAAGGGCGGCGAGATCAGCTTCGCGATTTTATAGCTCGTCACCCCGGACTTGATCCGGGGTCCAGCTTTTCTTTTGGACCGACGCTAGTAAGGAAGCTGGATCCCCGCCTTCGCGGGAATGACGAAGCGAGATTGCATGACCATCCCCGCCGAACGCCTTTCCCAGATCGCCAATCGCTTCGCCGAGCTCGAAGCGCGCATGGCGTCTGGCCAGTTGGAGGGCGAGGCGTTCGTGCAGGCGAGCCGCGACTATGCTGAGTTGGAGCCCGTAGCGAAATCCGCTGGCGAGGTCGCCGCGATGCGCGAGGAAATCGCGGGCCTCACCGAGATGCTCGCCGATCCCGAGATGAAGGCCATGGCGGAGGAGGAACTCGCACAGCTCAAGAAGGCGCTCCCCGAAGCCGAGCGCGCGCTGTCCATTGCCATGCTGCCGAAAGACGCAGCCGATGCGCGGCCTGCCATGCTGGAAATCCGCGCCGGCACGGGGGGTGACGAGGCGGCGCTGTTCGCAGGTGATCTATATCGCATGTACGAGAAGTTCGCTGCCGAGCAGGGTTGGAAGGTGGAGCCGGTGAGCATGGCCGCAGCAGACGTAGGCGGCTTCAAGGAGATCGTCGCCAATGTCACCGGCACGGGCGTGTTCGCCAAGCTGAAATTCGAGAGCGGCGTCCACCGCGTGCAGCGCGTGCCCGTCACCGAGAGCGGCGGGCGCATTCACACCAGCGCGGCGACCGTCGCGGTGCTGCCCGAGCCGACCGAGGTGGATGTTTCTATCGACGACAACGATCTGCGCATCGACATCTATCGCTCGTCCGGCGCGGGCGGCCAGCACGTCAACACGACCGATTCCGCGGTGCGCATCACGCATATCCCCACGGGCATCGTCGTCGCGATGCAGGACGAGCGCAGCCAGCACAAGAACCGCGACAAGGCGATGAGAGTGCTGCGCGCGCGCCTGTATGAAAAGCGCCGCGAGGATGCGCATGGTGCCGAGGCCGAAGCGCGTAAGGCCATGGTCGGCAGCGGCGACCGCTCCGAACGCATCCGCACCTACAATTTCCCGCAAGGCCGCGTGACCGATCACCGGATCGGGCTGACGCTGCACAAGCTGCCCGAAGTGCTGGAAGGCACCGGCCTTGGCGAACTCGTCGACGCGCTGATCGCAGAGGACGAGGCGAAGCGGTTGGCGGCCATGGATGGGTAATCACGACCCCGCTCACCCTGAGCCTGTCGAAGGGTCGCCCTTCACTTCTCGCGCCGCGCTTGAAGAAAAAGCAGCCCTTCGGAGTCACAGACGGCGCTCAGCGCCACCGGCTCAGGATGAGCGGAGTTGGTAGTTGGTCAAGCCATCCGCGAAGGTGCGCAGCGCCTTTCGGCCACCAGCGAAACCGCTCGGCTCGATGCCGAGTTGCTGATGGCGCACGCTTTGGGCATGTCACGATCCGAGATGCTGCTGCGTCATATGCAGGATGAAGCACCGGACACATTCGCAACGCTCATCGACCGCCGCGCTGCGTATGAACCTGTCGCCTATATCATCGGCACCCAGGAGTTTCTCGGCCGTAGCTTCGCCGTGTCACCTGCCGTCCTCATTCCGCGCAGCGATAGCGAAAGCGTGGTGCTGGCGGCACTGCAATCGGCCCCCGATGCGCGTTCGGTACTCGATCTCGGCACCGGATCTGGGGCGCTGCTGTTGTCCCTGCTGGCCGAATCTCCGGAAGCGAAGGGCACGGGGATTGACGCTTCTGAGGCCGCGCTGGAAATTGCGTCAAGCAATGCCGCGCGACTGGGCGTGAGTGAGCGCGCCACGCTGCTGGAGCGGGACTGGACGAAGCACGACTGGCGCGAAGGGCTGGGCCGGTTCGATCTCGTTATCGCCAACCCGCCCTATGTCGAAACCCACGCCGAACTGGACCGCGACGTGCGCGATTTCGAGCCGCAATGCGCACTTTTTGCCGGCGAAGACGGTCTGGACGATTACCGCATAATTATTCCGCAACTGCCTAATCTGTTGGCACCAGGCGGTGTGGCAGTGCTCGAGATTGGCGCACTGCAGGCGCGGGCGGTGTCGGCGCTGGCAGAGTCGCAGGGCTTCCGAGTCGAAACCCACCACGACCTTGCCAAGCGTGACCGCGCCCTGGTGCTGCGACAAAGGGCTTGGCAAAGCGCGAATCAGTAGCTACCTCTAATCACAGGCCATGAGCGTGGGACGCTCGGCCGACACTCCGAAATTTGCTGGTTTGCGGTGGGAAAGCTATCGGCCGATATAGGCAAAGACGGAAGCAGCAAGCACCATGCTGTGTGCGTGGCGCAATATTGCGAGGGGTCGATTGGCGCATGCCGTGTGCATCGCCTGACGTGAGGAAGTGAAGTTCCCTTGAACAACAACAGAAACAACAATCGTCGTCGTGGTCGCGGTAACAATCGTGGCGGGGGCGGCCCGCAGAACCAGGCCAACCGGATCGATTCTCGGGCACGCGGCAATGCCCCGCAGATGCTGGAAAAGTACAAGAAGCTGGCGAATGACGCTGCCTTGAACGACGACCGGGTGCAGACCGAATACTACCTGCAGTTTGCAGATCACTATTTCCGCGTGATCGCCGACAACAAGGCGCAGAAGGACGAGGCCCGCGCCAAGCGCGATGCCGAACGCGGCGATAACCAGTCCTCCGATGATGACGACGACGATGGCGACGATGCCCGTCAGGATCGCAATCGCGGCAGGCGCGGCAACCGTCAGCGCCGCGACGATCGGGACGGTGACGATTTCGACCAAGGCAATGAGGGCGCGTCCGGCGACCAGGAAGACGATGACAATCCGTTCACCAAGGACACTCGCAAGCCCAAGGCGCGCAAGCCCCGCAAGGCGAGGGATGCAGAAGAGGCCGTGAACGATGATGGCAGCCTCGATCCCGGCCTGCTGCCGCCGGCCATCGCCCGTGCCGACGATGAAGGCGAGGAAAAGCCAAAGCGTCGCACGCGCACGGTGCGCAAGCCCAAGGATGATGGCGGCGAAGAAGCGCTGGAAGCTGTCAGCTAATCACCGCCGATAAAGAGGCTTTGCGCCAGCACATGAGGCACGCTCAGCCCGCATTCCTCAATATTCTCACCGAGCGCCCGCGGCTTTCCGCGCTGGCGCTCGGCCTGCTGTCGGCCACGGGCTTCCAGCCGCTCGGGCTGTGGCCGGTGGCGCTTGTCGCCATGGGCCTGTTCGGCCTGATCGTTGCAGATGCGCCGAACTGGAAAAGCGTTCTATGGCGCGGCTGGCTGTTCGGCTGGGCGCATTTCACAGTCTCGAACAATTGGATCGCCAAGGCGTTTACCTTCCAGGCGGAAATGCCCGAAGTGCTTGGCTGGTTCGCCGTGCCGCTGCTGGCGATATATCTCGCTGTCTATCCTGCCATTGCCGCCGGCTTTGCCCGTGCGGTCGTGAAAAGCGAACGTGGTTTGGCATTTGCACTGGCGCTGGGTGCTGGCTGGATCGTGACCGAATGGCTGCGCGGCTGGGTGTTTACCGGCTATGCGTGGAATCCGTTTGCGATGGTCTTGCTCGGCCCGTTCGACCGGCCCGGACTCGCTGCCATGGCGCCGGTCATGGGCACATACGCCGCATCGGGCCTCGCCGTTTTCGTGAGCGTTGCAGCCATGCAGATGCTGCGCGCGCGGCAATGGTTCGCGGGCGCGATTGTCGCCGCGCTTTTGACCATCGGCATGTACCTGCCGCCGGTCGCGCCGCGCGAGGGCACGCTGGCGGTCACGCTGGTCCAGCCCAACATCCCGCAGCCCGATATCAGCGATGTCACGAAATTCGAGACGAACTATGCGCGCCTCGCCATGCAAACGCGGCGCGCCGCCTCGCAGGACGGACGGCGCCTAGTGCTTTGGCCGGAAAGCGGAATGTCGGATTATTTGCGCGATGGTTATCCGCAGCGCTTCTACGCACGCACCACGGCCATGGGCAGCCCTAGCTATGCGCGCCGCCGGCTGGGCGCAACAATCGGTGAAGGCAGTGCGCTGCTGACGGGTGCCATCGAACTTGAAATCGGGGCAGACGAAACAGGCCGAATAAGGGCGTTGGCTGCGCGGAACGCGGTGATTGCGTTAGACCATAGCGGAGAAATACTCGGGGGCTATTCCAAGGCCGAGCTGGTCCCCTACGGTGAATATCTTCCCATGCGCAGCCTGCTGGAGCCGCTCGGCCTTTCGCGCCTCGTGCCCGGCGCCATCGATTTCTGGCCCGGCCCCGGTCCGCAAACGCTCGATCTCGGCGAGTATGGCAGGGCGAGCCCGCAAATCTGTTATGAGATCATTTTCCCCGGCCAGGTGACCTATCGCGCCGACCGGCCGGACTTCATCTATAACCCGTCCAGCGAAGGCTGGTTCGGCAGTTTCGGCCCGCCGCAATTTATGGCGCAGGCGCGGATGCGCGCGATCGAGGAAGGGCTGCCAGTGCTACGCGCCACCACCACCGGCATCAGCGCGGTGATCGACGCGCGCGGCGTGGTGCGCCATTATCTCGGCATGTATGTCGCGGGCCGCATCGACACCGTGGTTCCGCCCGCCGCATCTGCCACGCCTTTCGCCCGATTCGGCAATGCACTGTCGCTTTTCTGGGCAGTGCTTTTCCTTGCCGCTGCTCTGGTTGCCATGCGGAGGCAGCCCCGTTAGAGCCTCGCCGCAACGAATTCCCCAAATACCTATACGAGAAGGCAATCTCCAACATGCGCCAATCATTTCTGTTCACGTCCGAAAGCGTTTCCGAAGGTCATCCGGACAAGGTGTCCGACCAAATTTCCGATGCCATCGTCGACCTGTTTCTTTCCAAGGACTCGGAGGCGCGGGTCGCCTGTGAAACGCTTACCACGACGCAGCGCGTGGTGCTGGCGGGTGAAATTCGCGGGCAAGGCATCATGGATACGGATGGCAACTGGGCCGAAGGCGTGGAGCAAGAAATCGAGGACACCGTGCGCGGCGTGGTGAAGGATATCGGCTATGCGCAAGACGGTTTCCACTGGGAATCGCTGACCTTCGAAAACCACCTTCACGGTCAGAGCGCGCATATCGCGCAAGGCGTGGATGCGAGCGGCAACAAGGATGAAGGCGCGGGCGATCAGGGCATCATGTTCGGCTTTGCCTGCGACGAGACGCCCGACCTGATGCCCGCGCCCATCGATTACAGCCACAAGATCCTGGAGCGGCTCGCCGCCGACCGCAAGAGCGGCCACGCCGCCTTTCTGGAGCCGGACAGCAAGAGCCAGGTGACGCTGCGCTATGAGAACGGCAAGCCGGTCGCCTGTACCGCTGTGGTCGTCTCCACCCAGCACGCCGAAGGCTACGACGAAGGCGAGAAGGAAGAAGAACTGCACGCCTATGTGAAGGCGGTTGTGGCCGATATCCTGCCCGACGGTTTCGTGACCGAGGACACGGTCTGGCACATCAACCCGACCGGCAGCTTCGTGATTGGCGGACCCGATGGCGATGCCGGCCTGACGGGCCGGAAGATCATCGTCGATACCTATGGCGGTGCGGCCCCGCATGGTGGCGGCGCCTTCAGCGGCAAGGACCCCACCAAGGTGGATCGCAGCGCGGCCTATATTACGCGCCATCTCGCCAAGAACGTGGTTGCCGCCGGGCTCGCCACGCGCTGCACCATCCAGATCGCTTATGCCATCGGCGTGTCGGAGCCGCTCTCGCTCTATGTCGATACTCATGGCACCGGCACGGCGGACGACGCCGCGATCGAGGATGCCATTCGCGGTATGGACAAGCTGGGCGGTCTGACGCCTCGCGGCATCCGCACCTATCTGGGACTCAACAAGCCGATCTATCGCCAGAGCGCGGCCTATGGCCATTTCGGCCGGACGGCGGATGGCGACCTCTTCCCTTGGGAACGGACCGATCTCGCTTCCGATCTGAAAGCGGCATTGGGCTGATTTGACGGGGCGGCGATGAGTTTCACCGCTCCGTCGCCGCCATTCGACCATAGGCGTATCATCGCGCTCGATGCCCTTCGCGGCGCTGCCGTGGGCGGCATCGCGCTAATGAACATCTACGTCTATGCGCTGCCCTCGCCCGCCTATTTCAACCCGCTGGCCGCCGGGTATGAGGGTGTGGCCGACATCGCGGTATGGGCGACGAGCTTTGTCTTCGTCGACAACAAGTTTCGCACTCTGTTCGCCATGCTCTTCGGCCTAGGCTGCGCAATCCTGTTCGAGCGCGACGATAATAATCCGCTGCTGCGCCACTATGCGCGCATGGCAGTGTTGTTTTTGTTCGGGCTCGCCCATGCGATCCTGTTAGCGAATAACGACATTCTGCGGCTCTACGCTGTCTGCGGTCTTCTCCTTCCTTTCGTCTTCGATCTTGGCGTGAGGCAGCTATGGCTGTGCACCGGAGCGCTGATGGCAGCGCATGTCGGCATGGGCACTGTCGGCGCGCTCGGCTGGTTTGCCGGAGGATTCGGCGCGACGGCGGACACGCTGGCCCTCGCCAATGCCGTGTTCGGTACCGATCCTGAAACGATTGCCTCGCTCGATCAGCGCAATGTGGAGAGCTTTAGCGAACGTATCGAACGGCGCGCGGACGGCGCGCTGGAGGCGCTTCTGGTTCTCTCTTCCTCGCTTGTCTTGAACCTGTCGGCCATGCTCGCGGGCATCGCGCTGTGGCGCGGCGGATTGCTGAAGGGCGAGTGGGACGCTGCGCGCACGCGGCGCCTGGCCCTGGTCACAGCGTCTATCGCCATTCCGGCGCTAAGCGCTTTCGCATGGTTGAACATCGCTACGAACTTCCACCCCGGACTGGTCGGCGGAGTCGCGCTGTTCTGGTCCGCGCCTTTCGACCTGTTGCTCGGTATCGCGTATGCCGCGCTTGCCATGCTGGCTTTTGCCAGAGGCGGATGGCTAACGCGGCGGCTGACGGCGGCGGGGCGGCTGTCGCTCACCAATTATGTGGCGACGAGCCTTATATTCGCGCTGCTGTTCTACAGCTGGGGGGCCGGTCTGTATCGCGCGTTTAGCCGGGTAGAATTGTTCGCGCTGGCATTCCTGCCGATGGCATTGATGCTGGTCTGGTCACCGCTTTGGCTGGGATTCTTCCGGCAGGGGCCGCTCGAATGGCTCTGGCGCAGCCTTTCCGCTGTCAGGCCGAAGCCGTTTTTGCGCTAGCGCCGATCCGCGCCATGTCCGCGCGCAGGTGTCGCGCGGCTTGCAGGTAATGCGCCGCCGCCCACACATAGACCAGCGCGCCCGCGGCCATCGCCATCGCGAGACCCTGCGCTTCGCCATGGATAAGGCTCAGTCTGTCGCTCAGCAGGCCGACCAGCGAAGGGCCGAGTCCGCCGGCGACGGTGAATAGCCCGTTCATCGTCGCCGATGCCGTGGCGCGCATACGCGGGTGCATCAGGTTCTGCACGGTGGCGAAGGTCAGGCCGAGATACCCCATGGTGAGGAAGATCGAGCCTGCGATGCATGCGAGCAGTACGGTAAGATCGTCTTGCAAAAGGCCGAGAGCGGCGAGCGGCCCGCCGACCAGCATGGCGAGGCCGGGGATCAGTGCATAGGCTCCCGGATGGCGCGCACCGAGCCGGTCTCCGAGCCATCCTGCTCCGATGATCGATAGTGCCGCCGGAAGGCTCGCTAACAGCCCGGTGTAGAGACCCGCTTCGGCTAGTCCGAGGCCGAACTTGCGCACCAGCAGCGAAGCGAAGAAGAAATTGAGCGCATAGCTGAGACCGGAAGCGATGAAGCCGCCCGCAATAATATTGCGCGCACTCGGCAGGCTGGCGATGCGCTGGACGAAGGCCGAGATGGGCGGCACGTCGTCTGCGCTCTCGGCATCGAATTGCCCGCGCGGCGGCTCTGCCACGAACACCCATGCAACGAGGCCGAGGATGAAGCCGGGTATCGCGGCGACGAGGAAGGTCACCTGCCAGCCATAGGTCTGCGCAATCCAGCCGCCGCCGACAAAACCGATAAAGGCGCCGAGCGGGGGTGAAAGCAACAGGACCGACATGGCGAGGCCGCGCTTGCTGGCCGGGAAATAGTCGGCGATCACCGACTGGTTGGGCGGCAATCCGATGGCCTCGCCCAGACCCACGCCCATGCGCGCCACCAGCAGCTGCGTCCAGTTCGCGGCGGCACCGCACAGGGCCGTCGCCAGCGACCAGAAGAGTACGCCCGCGGTGATGAGCGAGAGGCGCCGGACCCGCTCCGCATAGCGCGCCGTCACGAACCCCGCGACGACATTCAGAAGCGCAAAAGCCCACGCCATCAGCGATACCTGCGCGTCCGACAGGCCGAACTCGGCTTTCAGCGGTTCGACCAGCACGTTGACGACGATGCGGTCGATAAATCCGACCGTGGCGATGGCGGAGAGCGTGCCCAGCGCCAGCCATGGCGATTGCCTGCGTGTCTGCATCACACCTCCCGTTGCCACCGGGATAAACGAAAATGGCGACCCCGCAATGGGATCGCCATTTCGTCGGTCGGTACGCGGTCTTAAGCGAAGTCTTCCGCGAAGCGATTTGCTTTGCCAAGCGCGCCATATTGCCGCCAATCACCCCAGTGCATACCAGCCATCCAGCCAGCGAGCGCGCCGAAAAGCCCTAAGGCAAGGGCACTGCGGTCATAGCCGAAGAATGCAGCGACGACTGCAATCGGGGCAAAGAAGCCGCCTATTAAGCCTGCCCAAGAGTAAATGAAGCGGGTCTCGGCATCGAAAGCCTGCAGTACGGCTGTAATCGGCATGGCGAGCGCGAACATGCCAGCCAGCGTTCCCGCACCGGACACCAGCAGCGGAAGTATGGCGATGAGGAGCCCGCCCCATTCGCCCTTCACAACTTCAAAAAGCCCTAACGGGACGGTAAAAATCCACACCCAACCACCACTGGCCAGCGCACCGTAAAGCGTCGCCTTCAGGAACGCCATGATATGATTTTCGATGGGAATGGTATCGTCCACTGCGCCTAAGCCTAGAACAATAAATCGTGGACAGGATTGGCAGGTTTCGCTGCGGGAGCAACCTTCGCCCCGCGCTCGCGCCATCGGCCCCAGACGGCGCCTGCCGTCAGCCCGCACAGGGCGCCGATAGCAGGCAGGGTGAAATCGTCCCATCGCGTCAGGTTGGCCGGACCGATTGCGACGGCCGTTGCGAGGAAACCGGCGAGAGCGCCGAGCAACGCGTAAAGCCAGGCATGTTCGTGATCGATCAGTTTCAGCACCACCGTAACCGGCAACCCGATCGCCACCATGCCAGCCAACGTGAAGATTGCAACGAAGGTCGCAATCATCAGCAAGCCTTCGGGTATGTCGTTCGGCCCGAAGCCACCGTGGAACGCCACCACGTTGAAGCTGATTGCGACGACGCCCGCAATCACGGCAACAAAGGCCGCCAGCAGGAATTGCAGCAGGCCGTTAACGGCGCGCGGGTACGGGGTCGTGGCTTCGGCACGATCTTTGTGGGTGTGTTCTTGTGTCATGGCCGCTCCTATTCGCCGCCCTGCCGGCGCGTGGGTATGAAGCGCGCGACCTTGCCGCCCAGCTTCATCAGCGCGACAAGCGTGGGCTTTGGCACATTGCGCACATCGTCGAACCAGTGGGTGAGGTTGCCGAGAAAATCGTGCATCCGCTCGATCCGCTCGCGCACATGGTCGGGCACGCCCTTGCGACCCTCCATCTGTGCCGACAGGTCCGACAGCACTAGCAAGGTCGGGTCGATCTCGCGCTTCTTGCGCTCTATGCTGATCCTCATCAGCATCTCCCAGAGGTCGGTTTCGGCCACGAAATGATCGCGCCTGTCACCCATGACATGGCTGCGCTTCACGATGCCGTAACTCTGCAATTCCTTGAGCGCACTCGACACATTGCTGCGCGCGAGACCTAGCGTCTCGCAAATCTCTTCCGCGTGCAGCGGTTCATTCGAGAGATAGAGCAGGGCGTGCACCTGGCTCACCGAGCGGTTGACCCCCCAATGCGAACCCATCTCACCCCAGTGGAGAATGAAGGCGCTGGCCTCTGGGATATCGGTGATTTTCATTTTTGCCTTTTATTTCTGTAAAAACTGAAATAGAGGAAATCGCATCGACGGTCAAGTTTAGATTGAGTCGCAGGCGGACATGCAATGGCGACACGACAGGAGGCGAAGCGTGATCGGGGCATTCTGGCAGGACCGTAGCAACAGGCCGGTATTGCGCTTCATGTCCGCATGCCTGATCGCGGCAGTGTGGGCCGTCGCTTGCTTCTTCTTCGTCGAGTGGGCGCGGCCCGATAATGGCGTCGTCACCGTCAGCTTCACCATGATCCAGCCTGCGGCCATTTGCGCTTTCATCGCCTATATCGGCGATCCGATGGCGGTGCGCAGCCGGCGCTATTACGCCATGGTGCCCATTGTAAGCGCGGTAGGCATGGTGCTGGTATCGATTTTCGTGCTGCAGGAAGGCGCGGTCTGCATTGCGATGCTTGCGCCTTTATGGATCCTGTCCGGTCTGGCGGGCGCGCTGTTCACATGGATGCTGCGCACGCGCGACGATGGTGAGCCCGTCGCCGAGACATTCCGTGCACACGGCCTGTTGGTCATCCCGCTGGTGGCGCTCTTTCTCGAAAGCATGATCCCCGTTCCGGTGGATCACCGCACGGTCAGCCGCGATATCGTGATAGACGCGCCTGCCGAGGCGATCTGGCCGATGATGGAAGGGATCGGCACCGTCCGCCGCGATGCGGGTATCTGGAACATCTCGCAAAATGTCATCGGCTTGCCGCGCCCGGCCTACGCCCACCTCCATGGCGAAGGTGTCGGCGCGCGGCGCGAGGCGGCATGGGATCGCGGCGTGGTGTTCGATGAAGTCATCACACGCTGGGAGCCGGGCCGCCATCTCGGCTGGGATTTCGATTTCCGCCAGAGCGCTGGCTGGGAAATCACCGACCCGCATCTGCGCCCCGACGGCCCATATATGCGCATCCTCTCTGGCGGCTACGAGTTGCAGCCGCTCGGCGATGGCCGCCACCGCCTTCGGCTCTACACCGATTATGAAGCGCAGACCCACTTCAACGGCTATGCCGCTTTATGGGGCGAGCTGTTCCTCGGCGATATTCACGACAACGTCCTCGCCGTGATCAAGCAAGAGGCCGAGCGGCGCCCTCGGTAATCAGCCTGTGCGGAAGTCCTGGATGATGGCACCAGCTGTGTGCAGCTCCGCCTCATGGCTGACTTCGCGCCAGCTTTCCTTCAGCGCCGCAGCCTCCCACTCGCGCATGGCCGGGTGCGCGAGGACGCGCTCCACCCATGAGAGGCCGTTGCCGACCTCAAGACTGTAGGTGCGGATGCGATAGGCGACGGGCGCAAAGAAAGCATCGAGCGCAGTGAATTCCGGCCCGGCCAGCCATGGCCCGCCAAATCGCTCCAGCCCCTCCTCGAATAGCTCGCGCACGCGCAAAATGTCCTTAACCAGCGCTGCATCGTGATCGCCCATTTGCACCCGCACGCCCACATTCATGGGGCATTGATTGCGCAGTGTAGAGAAACCGCCGTGCATTTCGGCGACGCCGCACATGGCGAATGCGCGGGCTGCTTCGTCTGAAGGCCACACACCGTCATGCCGCTCTGCCAGATAGAGCATAATGCCGAGCGAATCCCATACCGTGCGGTCGCCGTCGACCAGCGCAGGCACCTGCCCGGTAGGCGAAAAGGCGCAAAACTCGTCATAATTGACCGGCTTGGCGAAAGGCTCGATCCGGTCCGCAAATACAATACCGAGCGCACGCATCAGCACCCACGGGCGCAGGCTCCAGCTTGAGTAGTTCCGGTTCGCGGTGATGAGCGTGTAGTCGGTCATAGACCGCGCTTCGGCCAAGCCTGTCCCGATGGCGACAAGCAATCGACGAACGGCGTTGGCGAGTCCGTCAGTGTCTCACAGTCGAACGGTTTTGCTTGCGTTAGAGTGCCACAGCAAAGGTGCAGTGCCGATCACAAAACCGAGGAACATGCTCTGCCATTGCAACGCAGCGAACAGCGCAGGCCATTGGGTCGCATGCGCATACCATGTGTTCACTCCGACATCGGCCAGCATGATCGCGACGCCCAGCAAGACGCCGATGCGTTTGCGAAAGGCGATCAGCCCAGCTGCCAACAGGTCGAGCGGCAGCAAAAGCGTCCAGAACCAGTTAAGTAGAAACGGTGCGAAATCGTATGGTAGCCACCCGCCCATAACGATGTCGCGGGCGTGCGTGAAGGCTCCGATCAGGAAAGCGACAACCCAGACGATCCGGGCGACGCGCGTCATAATCTAAAGCGCGATCTCGTACTTCGCCGTCGTGCTGGCTGCCACCTCGTCCGCTGTGACACCGGGGGCCAGTTCGATCAGGCGGAAGGCGCTGTCATGGTCGGGGCGGTGGAAAACGGCGAGATTGGTGATGATCATGTCGACCACGTTCGTGCCGGTCAGCGGCAGTGTGCATTCGGGAATGAACTTGGGATCGCCATGCTTGCTGGTGTGGTCCATCACCACGATGATCTTCTTCACGCCGGCGACGAGGTCCATCGCTCCGCCCATGCCTTTCACCATCTTGCCGGGGATCATCCAGTTGGCGATGTCGCCATTCTCCGCCACTTCCATCGCGCCCAGCACGGTGAGGTCGATATGCCCGCCACGGATCATGGAAAAGCTGGTGGCGCTGTCGAAATAGGCCGAATGGGGCAGCTCGCTAATGGTCTGCTTGCCGGCATTGATAAGGTCCGGATCGACCTCGTCCGGATAGGGGAACGGGCCGATGCCCAGCATGCCGTTTTCGCTCTGCAGGGTCACCTGCATCCCATCGGGGATGTGGTTGGCGACCAGCGTGGGGATGCCGATGCCCAGATTGACGTAATAGCCATCCTCCAGCTCGCGCGCGGCGCGGGCAGCCATGTCGTCGCGGGTCCATCCCTTGGTGGTGTCGGGCATCGGGCAGTCCTTGTTCTGGGTCGGTAAGGTCGTCAGGCGATTGGTTGGCGCGCTCCTATCACGAAGCGCGGTCGAATTGCAGCACGAGATATTCGTATTCGCCATGCTGCATGATGGCGTCGTCGTTTTCGTCGAACCAGACGACCAGATTGATGGGTCCGCGCACGTCCTCGATGGGCATTTCCACGCGGGCTCCGTTGTCATGGATGACCAGCACATCGCCGAAAAAGACAGTGTGCCGGTCGGGGTCCGGCCCCAATCGCAATCCGGCGAGGTGATGGTGACCTTCGAGGTTGAGCATCAGCGTGCCGGACCCGGCGGCTGTATCGGCCATGCCGGTGGCGTAATCGAAATAGGGCGGCGGCTGGATGCCGTTCAATTGCGCACGCGGTGCGTTCTCGGCAAGATCGATGATGTCGCGCGTCTGCCATCCTGCGAGACGGTAAGTGTCGTCCTCCCCGCGGTTGGGCAGCACAAGCGTGAAAGGAGCGCGAGCGAGCCCGGCATGGGTTTCACGCAAGGCGGGATTGGTGAGGGGCACGCGCTGGCCACCCTGTTCCACCGTCAGCGCCAGCCATGGCGTGTGCTGCACGCGCGGCTGGGGCGGGGGAACGCTGGCGCATGCGCTGGCGAGCAGCACGGTCATACATGCCATCAGCGAGCGGAACTGCGTGAAACCCATACGCGCTATTGTCCCACCGGATTGTCGATGAGGAACCAGCCCGCTCCCAGCATCGGCTCGAGGCTTTGCGCGCCGCTTTCATCGCGCAGGTAATTATACAGGTCGTCGAAATCGGATCGCTCGTCCCCGGCCATGGCGATGATGCAATGGTTCTGCGCCAGCGTATCGCGGCGCGATTGCTTGCTCTCGCCCGGATAGCGCTCGACATACACGACATCGCGCGCTTCGGGATCGAGGCCGGAAGCGACGAGTCTGTCGCGAATGGCGCGTGCATCCATGGCACCGCGGTTGGTGACCCACGCAATGGTCACACCGCGCGCGCGCATCTCCGCCAGCACGCGGCCCAGCCCGGTGTTGACGGCAATCGGCCCGCTGATTGGTGCCAAATCGCCCGCCGGGTCCAGATCGATGACGATGGTCGGCGGATCGCCTGCGCATTCGCGGCGCACCGGTTCCAGGCTCGAAGGGTCCGCCAGCTGGGCCGAAGGCAGTGGGATGCCGCCTGCCAGTGTCTGGAGCGTATAGCTGCGAATGGCGGCATAGGTGCTGTCGCTCTGTGCGCCGGTAGTGGCCGCGGCGGATGGGACCGGAGCCATGCCAGACACGCGTTCTGCCTCGGCCGCGCGGATCGAGGCGAGCGCTTCCTGCGCTGCGGCTTCGACTTCGGAGATGGCCGGTGAAGCAGCGCGGGTCTGCGCGATCGGCTCTTGCGCGGGTGGCGGCGTCAGCACGGCAGGCTCGGCCGGCGGGGGTGCGGCCGCGACTGGCGTAGTGGGCGCATCGGCGGCTTCGGCAGGCGCGGAGGTCGCGAGATAGGGCGCGCTGGCTGCCGTTTCCGGCACGTCTGATGACGGCGCTTGTGCCGGCGGTTGTGCGACTATCACGGTGCCCTCGGGCGCTTGCGCTTCGTCATCGCCCGACACGCCGCTGCGCACAATGCTGCCCGCTCCGGCAATGACGGGAATGGCCGCCGCCGCGACGCAGCCTTGCAGGCAGATGCCCCCCAAGCCGGCCAGAAGTGCGCTTCGCTTCGTCATCATCCTCGCGCCTCCTTCCTATCGTTCGCGATCAGGCGTCCTCGCGCTCCCGCGTGGTGGTGAACTCGATCTTCTTGTCATAGGGCGCGCCCACTACGATGCGATTGACGAAGACGCCCGGCAAGTGGATGCAATCCGGATCCATCGCCCCGACCGGTACGATTTCTTCGACCTCGGCCACGCACACCTTGCCGCAGGTGGCGGCCGGCTGGTTGAAATTGCGCGCGGTCTTGCGGAACATCAGATTGCCTGTTTCGTCCGCCTTCCACGCTTTGACGATGGAAAGATCGGCAAAAATGCCGTGCTCCAGGATATAATCTTCCGGCCCCTCTCCGTCTGCGGTTCCTTTGGCGAACTCCTTCACTTCCTTGCCCTCGGCCACCTGCGTGCCGACGCCGGTCTTGGTGTAGAAGCCCGGAATGCCTGCACCGCCCGCACGCATGCGCTCTGCCAGCGTGCCTTGCGGGCAGAACTCCACTTCCAGCTCGCCGGAGAGATATTGCCGCTCGAACTCCTTATTCTCGCCGACATAAGACGAGATCATTTTCTTCACCTGCTTGGTGCGCAGCAGCTTGCCGATGCCTTCATTGTCGATACCGGCATTGTTGCTGGCGAAAGTGAGGTTTTTCACCCCGCTCGCCTGGATGGCTTCCAGCAAGCGCTCTGGAATGCCGCAAAGGCCGAAACCTCCGGCGGCGACCAGCATGTCGTCACGCAGCAGGCCGTCTAGTGCCGCTTCGGCGGATGGGAAGATCTTTGGCATTCGGTCGGGTCCTTCGCATGGCCGCAAATGTGCTTCGGCTCAGAGCATTAGAACGAAGATTGGCATGTGTCACCCGCCAAGCCCATGGCTGCTGCATTGCACAAAAGTTTACTTTTTCGAGCGATGAAGATGGAGAAATCGCGGCTTCGCCGCTCCTCTGAGATGTAAAACCTCGTTGTTAAATAACGTAGAAATCGTCGAGTTGCGCGTCATGCAACACATGTTGAGCCTTTCGCACTTGCGAAAAGCGGCGCGTCGAAGCATATCTCTCCCTGCCTTTCAGGCATCCTCTCCCAAAACTTCCAAGGCCCGGTCGGCGACGACCGGGTCTTTTTTTGTCTGCGCTCGGGGTATGCCCTCCAAGCCGTAGCGGGCACCAAGCTGCCGCTCATCCATTTGCAATGGGGCGGGGCCGTTCCTAGGTCTGCCGACACGACAGACAAGAGCAGGATCGAGGGCACGAATGGCCGACGCGGACGCAGCGACTTTGGACAAGGGCACAGTGAAACTGCAGGTGGCTGCCGCCCGGCAGGAAGAATCGGGTCGCGGCGTCGTGCGAATGCCGCGCAGTGCCTTCCAGACGCTTGGTATTACCGAAGGCGATGTCGTCTCCATCACCGGCAAGCGTGAAACCGTCGCCATCGCCGCTGCCGCTTATGCGGAGGATGAATCGCTCGACGTTATCCGGCTCGACGGTCTGCAGCGCGGCAATGCCGAAACCGCATCTGGCGAGCATGTTGTCGTGGCCCGAGCCGACAGCAAGCCAGCCACCCGCGTCGTCTTCGCCCCCGCCCGCCGCGAAATGCGGCTGCAGGGGCCGACCGAGGCGTTGAAGCGCGTTTTCTTCCGCAAGCCTGTCACCACCGGCGATCTCGTCGCCACGCATGGTCAGCAGCCGGTGCAGAACGTGCCGGCCGAAGTGCGCCGCATGTTCAACACGCCTGCCTATGCGCTGACGCAGATCCGCCTGCAGGTCGTCTCCACCACGCCCAAGGGCATCGTCCATATCGACGAGAATACCGAAGTGGAGCTGCGCGCCGAATTCGAGGAACCGCGCGATGCACGCGGCATGATCAATTACGATGATGTCGGCGGCATGGAAGACACCATCAAGGCCTTGCGCGAAATGGTGGAATTGCCGCTACGCTATCCCGAGCTTTTCACCCGGCTTGGCGTCGATCCGCCCAAGGGCGTGTTGCTGCACGGCCCGCCCGGCACCGGCAAGACGCGCCTCGCGCAGGCCGTTGCCAATGAAAGCGATGCGGAGTTCTTCACCATCAACGGGCCGGAGATCATGGGCTCTGCCTATGGCGAAAGCGAAAAACGGCTGCGCGAAGTGTTCGAGGAAGCCGAGCGTAGCCAGCCCGCCATCGTCTTTATCGACGAGATCGATTCCATTGCGCCCAAGCGGCAGAACGTGTCCGGCGAAGCGGAAAAGCGGCTGGTCGCCCAGCTGCTGACGCTCATGGACGGGCTGCAGGCGCGCGCCAACCTTGTCGTGATCGCTGCCACCAATCGCCCCGACGCTATCGACGAGGCACTGCGCCGCCCCGGCCGTTTTGATCGCGAAATCGTGGTTGGCGTACCCGACGAAAGCGGCCGCCGCGAAATCCTTGCCATCCATACGCGCGGCATGCCGCTCGGCGAAGGCGTGGATTTGATGGAATTGTCTCGCTCCACCCACGGCTTTGTTGGTGCCGATCTTGCCGCGCTGGCACGCGAAGCGGCGATCGAGGCGGTGCGCCGGATCATGCCGAAGCTCGATCTCGAAGCGCGCGAAATCCCGCCTGAAGTGCTGGAAGAGCTGTGTGTGGAAAAGAACGATTTCCGCGAAGCGCTCAAGCGCGTCCAGCCTTCTGCCATGCGCGAAGTGATGGTGCAGGCCCCCACCGTCGGCTGGGACGATATCGGCGGTCTGGGCGAGGCAGAGGAAAAGCTGAAGGAAGGCGTCGAGCTGCCGCTCAAGAACCCGCAGGCCTTCGACCGGATCGGCATCCGCCCGGCCAAGGGCTTCCTGCTTTATGGCCCGCCCGGAACCGGCAAGACGCTGCTTGCAAAGGCCGTGGCTAAGGAAGCGGAAGCAAATTTCATCTCGATGAAAAGCTCCGACCTGCTGAGCAAATGGTATGGCGAGAGCGAACAGCAAATCGCCCGCATGTTCGCGCGCGCGCGCGCAGTTGCGCCTTGCGTGATCTTCATCGACGAGATCGATTCGTTGGTGCCCGCGCGCGGGACCGGCGCGGGCGAGCCGCAGGTCACTGCGCGCGTGGTCAACACGATCCTCGCCGAGATGGACGGAATGGAGGAACTCTCCTCCATCGTCGTGATCGGTGCGACCAACCGGCCCAACTTGGTCGATCCCGCTCTATTGCGGCCGGGCCGTTTCGACGAGCTGGTCTATGTCGGCGCGCCGGACGAAGGTGGCCGTGAGCACATTCTCAAGATCCACACTTCGGCCATGCCACTGGCAGGCGATGTGGACTTGGCGGACATTGCCAAACAGGCAGAGCGATTCACGGGCGCTGACCTGGAAGATGTTGTGCGCCGCGCCGGCCTCAACGCGATCCGCCGGTCAGACGGCGCGCCGGACGAAGTTTCCAAGGCCGATTTCGACGAGGCGCTGAAGGATTCACGTGCAACGGTCACCGCCAAGATGGAAGCCGAATACGCAAAGATGAAAGGCGAACTCAAAAAGCGCGCCGCTGCCGTCCAGCCCATCGGCTTCATCACCGATGGCATGGTGGAAAGCACGCGCGAGAAAAAGCATGAAGATTGAGTTGCCTCCCCGTGCCGAAGGCATGGGGAGGGGGACCGCCGAAGGCGGTGGAGGGGCCTAGTCGATCCGCTGCTTGCAAACCGCGAGGATGGTTTCGGCAACCGCTGTCGGGTTCTGCAAAACGGCAGGTGCGGAAAACCGAATGATCTTTAAGCCCAACTCGCAAGAGTTCTCATCGCGCGCGCAGTCAATCTCGGAGCGCTTGCCCATGTCGTGGGCTTTTCCGTCGATCTCGATCCCAAGCTTGGCCTGCGCGCAATAGAAGTCGAGCACAAAATGACCTACCGGATGCTGGCGACGGGATTTCAAACCAGTTCGCCGTCCACGTAATTTGCGCCACACCAATCCCTCCGGCAGAGTTTGCTGGCGACGGAGATGGCGGGCCTTGGCATAATCGTGGTCGCTTTTGCGCATTGCGATACCCCTCCGTCAGCCCTGCGGGCTGCCACCTCCCCATTCGCTTCGCGAGCGGGGAGGGATCCTCAGACCGGTTCTTCAGCCTTCGGATGTCCCTGCGGCACTTCCAACCGATGCCGGATGAGCGCATCTTCCTGGTTCTTGCGCAGCCAATCCAGCATGTGCTCGCGCAGCTTGCAGCGAAGCTTCCAAAGTTCGCCGATCGTGCCCGCGCTGACCGAAAGGCGCAGGGCGATGCTTTCGGGATAGGCATCCGTCATCAGCATTTCGGCAGTGCGCCCGTCCCACAGATCCTGCTCCCGCACCCAGCGTTCGAACTCGGCGCGGATCGGGCCGATATCGGCTATGGGGTCGAGGTGCAGCATAACGGGGCCGGTCAGCTTTTCGCTCTTGCGCGACCAATTCTCGAAACTCTGGTCGAGGATTTGGCTCGTCGGCACGACCACGGCTCGCTCATCCCAAGTGCGCACGATGATGAAAGCCATGTGGATTTCTTCCACCCGCCCCGTATGCCCGTCCACCACCACCAGATCGCCCAGCCGCAGCGGCTCGGTGATGGCGATCTGCAATCCGGCTATCAGCGATTTCAGCGCGGGTTGCGCTGCGGCACCGATGGCGAGGGCGGCCAGACCGGCAGAGGCCAGCAGCGTTGTGCCGATCGTGGCGACCGCCGGAATGGTCAGCAGCATCAGGCCAACGGTGATGATGATGATCGCTATGGTGGCGGTGCGCGACAGGATCGCGATGCGCGTGCGGCGGCTGCGCACGGCGACCGGGTCGGAAGCCTGGTCCAGCCGCAATTCCAGCACGGCGGTGAACGCTTTTACCAGCGAATAGGCGATCCAGCCGAGCAGGGCAGGTCGCAGGAAGCCGGCCAGCGGCTCCCAATATTGCGCCAGTAACGGGTCGGCCTGTGCGACCAGCGTGATGGCAATGGCGATAGCAGACCATTTGATCGGGCTGCGAATACGCGCGAGGATCAGGTCGTCGACAGGGTTCTCGGATCGGCTCGCCAGCTTGACGACGACGGCATAAACCAGCCGGAACAGCACGTAGGCCACGGTGACGGCCAGCGCCACCGCGATGGCAGCCACGCCGATTTCTTCCCAAGCGATGGACCAGTTGCGCGGATCGTATTCTTCGAACATGCGCGCCGACCTAATTTGTGCGCCGCACAATAGCAACCGTAGAGCGCGCAAGCGGTGCGAAGGTGAGGTATGCGATCAATGCGCCGCGTCCCAGCTCTCGCCCGTCCCGATCTCGACGCCGAGCGGCACGTCGAGCGTGACGGCAGGCTGCGCCGCCTCCGCCATGACTTTCTCGATAACAGACGACGCTGCTTCTACATCGCCTTTCGGCAATTCGAAAACCAGCTCGTCATGCACTTGCAGCAGCATGCGCACATCAGGAAGGCCGGCATCGGCCAGCGCGGGCATCATGCGGGCCATGGCGCGCTTGATGATGTCGGCGCTGGTGCCCTGGATCGGCGCATTGATGGCCGCGCGCTCGCTGCCTTGCCGCTCCTGCTGGTTCTTGGAATTGATCCGCGGGAACCACGTCTTGCGGCCAAACAGCGTTTCCGAATAGCCCTTGGCGCGCACGCTTTCGAGCGTTTCGTGGATGTAGTTCTGGATGCCGGGAAAGCGCTGGAAATAGGTGTCGATCTTCTCCTGCGCCTCATCCGGCTCGATGCCCAGGCGACCGGCGAGTCCCCAGCGCGAAATGCCGTAGAGGATGGCGAAGTTGATCGTCTTCGCCGCCGCGCGTGTGTCGCGGTCGACTTCGCCATACATCTCTTTCGCGGTACGAGAGTGGATGTCTTCGCCGCTTGCAAAGGCCTCTTTCAACTCCGGCACATCGGCCATATGCGCGGCGAGGCGCAGTTCGATCTGCGAATAGTCGGCGGCCAGCAGCACATTGCCATCCTCGGGCACGAAGGCCTTGCGGATCTCGCGCCCGATCTCGGTACGGATCGGGATGTTCTGCAAGTTGGGGTCGGTGGAGGACAGCCGCCCCGTCTGTGCGCCGACGAGGCTGTAGCTGGTATGCACGCGGCCCGTATCGGGATTGATCGCTTCTTGCAGTGCATCGGTATAGGTCGATTTCAGCTTGGAGAGCTGGCGATATTCCAGCACCTTGTCGGCAATGGTCGCGCCGCTCGCGCTGAGCTTCTCCAGCACGGCCTGGTCGGTCGAATACTGCCCGCTCTTGCCTTTGCGCCCGCCTTTGTAACCCATCTTGTCGAACAGCACCTCGCCCAGCTGTTTCGGGCTGCCGATGGTGAATTCCTCGCCCGCCTCGGCATGGATGTCCTTCTCGATACGCGCCGTGGTCTCGGCGAATTGTTCGGACAGGCGCGACAGCGCCGCGCGATCGACCTTGATGCCTTCCCGCTCCATCCGCGCGACGACCGGGATCAGCGGGCGATCGACCGTATGATAAATCTGCGCCGCGCCTTCCAGAGGCAGGCGCCGATAGAGATGCTGGTAGAGCCGCCAGGTGACGTCGGCATCCTCGGCGGCGTATTGCGTCGCCTTGTCGAGAGGGACTTCGCCGAAGGGGATCGCCTTCTTGCCGGTGCCGCACACATCCTTGAACTTCATGCAGGTGTGGCCGAGATGGCGCTCGGCGAGCTCGTCCATACCGTGCCCGCCGCCTATGCCGCTTTCGGCGCGGCCTGCATCCATGTCGAAGCTGACGATCATCGTGTCGTGAACGGGCGCCATGGCGATGCCGGCGCAGCGCAAAAGCACGTTGATATCGTATTTGATATTCTGCCCGACCTTGATGACCGCATCGCTTTCCAGCAGCGGTTTGATCGCGGCGAAGGCGGCTTCGCGTGCAATCTGTTTCGGGCGCTCGGCAAACATGTCGTCGCTGCCGCCAGATCCGGTGTAATGCCCCAGCGGCACGTAGCAGGCATCGTTCGCAACTAAAGCGAGGGAGAACCCCACGAGGTCAGCCTCCATCGCATCGAGGCTGGAAGTCTCGGTGTCGACGGCCACAAGCCTCGCGGCGAGGGCGCGTGTCACCCATTCTTCCAGCCGATCCAGCGTCTGCACGCATTCATAGGCTGAGCGGTCGACATCGGGCCAGTCCGGCAAGGGCTGGCGGTTGCCGTCCGTTTCCGGATCGGCGCCCTTCGTGCTTTGCTTCGCGGGATTGAGGTTGGTGGGCCGGTCCGGACTTCCACTGCCGGAATCGAGACGGCGCAGCAGGCTGGAAAAACCGTGCTTCTCGAGGAACTCAGCCAGCGGCTCTGGCGGCACGCCGTCGAGCTTGAAATCGCTCAAGGGCTGGGGAAGGTCGCAATCTTCCTTCAGCGTCACCAGCACACGGCTGAGCTCGGCATTTTCGCGCTGCTCGATCAGCCGTTCCTTCAGCTTGGACTTTTTCATGTCCTCTGCCGCATCGAGCGCGCCTGTGAGGTCGCCGTGCTCGACGATCAGCTTCGTCGCGGTTTTCGGCCCGACGCCGTAGACGCCCGGGATATTGTCGACACTGTCGCCCATCAGCGCCAGCACATCGCCGACCTTTTCAGGCGGCACACCGAACTTTTCCTCGACCTCCTCGATATAGATGCGCGCATTCTTCATCGTATCGAGCATGTCGATGCGCCCGGTTCCATTGGCGCCGTTCTCCTCACCCACCAGTTGCATCAGGTCCTTGTCGGAGGAAACGATCGTTACGTCCCACCCCTCGCGCTGGGCGGCGCGGGCATAGGTGGCGATCATATCGTCCGCCTCCACATCGGGTTCCTCGATGCAGGGCAGGCTAAAGGCGCGGGTGGCATCGCGAATCAGCGGGAATTGCGGCTGCAGGTCCTCGGGCGGATCGGGGCGGTTGGCCTTGTACTCGCTATAGATGTCGTTGCGGAAAGAATGCGAACTTTTGTCCAGCACCACTGCCATATGTGTGGGGCCATCAGCCTTATCGAGATCGTCCGCCAGCTTCCACAACATAGTAGTATAGCCATACACCGCGCCGACCGGCGTGCCCTCCGGGTTCGTCAGCGGTGGAAGTCTATGATAAGCGCGGAAAATATAGGCCGAGCCATCGACCAGATAGAGATGATTTTTGTCGGCCATACAGCGCCTGCTAGCACGCGGTTTGTCGCCCTGTAAGCACTATGTGAAGGCGGTTGCTCTGCCCTATTTCCGTCAACCATTCGCCGCAATTGCGCCATAATTCGCTTGCGGATGCCCAAATGTGGCATTATTTAGGCATCAGAGCCAGCGGGAAGGCTGGCTTCGGGACGGGCGAACGCTCTTCCTACAACATGCATATAAGGGGTTTATACCTATGCGTAAGATTGCTCTCGTTGCTGCCGCTGCCGGCGCTGCTCTCACCCTCGCTGCTTGCTCGGCCGAAACCGAAGAAGCTGCAGAAGCTACCGCTGAATCGGCTGCTGCCGACACCGAAGCTAACGTGGAAGCCATGGAAGCCGGTGCAGAAGACATGGCTGCCGACGCCGAAGCCGAGCTGGACGAAGCCGGCAACGAAATGGCTGCTGAAGGCGAAGAAATGGAAGCTGAACTGGAAGGCGAGCAGTAAGCTCTACCTCCCAGCTTTAACGCTGAACGAATTGGGGCGCGATCTTCGGATCGCGCCCTTTTTCTTTGTTTGCAATGTCGAAGAGTTTGTGCGCTCAGCGCCCACCATTGGCCGTGGTATAGCCGCCACCTGACGCGTAATTGCGTGCAGCCTCGCGGGCATAACCATCATACAGCGCGCGTGCGATCGATGCGATACGGCCATTGCGCTCTGCCGGAGATGGCTGGCCTGTCACGTATATCGCAACAGCGATGGATCGCCCGTCCGGCCCGGTCAGGATGCCGATATCGCTGGCGACGCGATGCAGTGTCCCGGTCTTGTGCGCCACGGTGACGCCTTCGGGCATGCGGGCAGGGATACGGCTGCGGCCGGTGCGACAGCGCTCCATCGCGTCGATGATGATGTTGCGGCTCTGCGCGCTCAGCCAGCGGCCCTGATACAGGCCGGCAAGCAGCTGCACCATCGCTTCGGGCGTGGCGCTGTCGCGGGGGTCGATATAGGTGCGCGCGTCGAATTCGCGGTTGTCGCGAACCAGCGTGGCGATATCGCGGTCCAGGCTGAATTCGGTGATCCCGGCGCGGCGCATCCAGTCATTCACCGGCTCGACGCCGCCCATTGCTGCCAGCAGGGCATCGGTAGCGGGATTGGAGCTGCGCGTGATCATGATATCGATTAGTTCATGCGCGGGCATGTATTCCCCCGCGCGAACGGGCGCGGCGCGGGTGCTAAGCGGTTCGGACCGAACCGGCCAGAGCAGCGGATATTCCGCCGTCAGGCTCCAGCGCCCCTGGTCTACGCCTTCGAGATAGGCTGCCGCGATGGCGATCTTGCTGGTGCTGGCGAGCGGGAAGCGCATGTCGCCATTGACCGAGATCTGCTGCCCGGTCGAAAGGTCGATCGCAGCCACGCCGATACGCCCCTGGCTGCCCTCGGCCAACTGCGAAATGACCATTTCCAGCTGGCTGGAGGGAGCAGGGGTGAAGTCGCGCGGTTCGCGCACTTCGGTGCCGAACGCGCGGTCGAACGCGCCTTCTATATCCTGTGCCTGCGCGCTGGTCGCTGCGAGTGGGCTGAGAAGGAGCGCCAGTGGCGCAAGAATACGTCCGATCACCGATTTATCCATGCATTCGAATGTCCCGAAACGTGCTTAGCAAATGCTTAATAGATCGAAGCGGGATAGCGTCTTAGCGACGAAGTGCGCGGAATTGGCGGTGATCGGAGTCTCGGCGAGGAACGCTAACTCGGTCAGGCGTTGGCGAGAACCTGCTCGATCTTGTCCAGCGGTTCGTGTGTAAGCGCCTTGTCGACTTCGCCGACGACGCGCTTTTCCAACTCGGAATGGTAGTGGCGGCGCATTTCGCCCAGCGTTTTGGGATCGGCGACCACGACCAGCTCATCCATCTCGCCGGCGATGGCCTTCTGGTTCAGCCATTCGGCAGCGGCCGCGCCATGGGCAAGTTCGTTCAGGTCGGTATTGCCTTTCATCTGGCCGGCCTTGTCCTGGTGCCGGATACCGGCGCTGAAATTGGTGGGATCGAGCGAGGGCTCTTCCACCTTGCTCAGCTTGGGTTCGAAAATCTGGCCGTCATTGCGCAGCAGCACGAAGCGCTCTCCATCGACGAGGGCGACAAGGGCTTTATGCGGAATTTTCATGAAAGGTCTCTCCTGAGAAGTGGTTTTGCAACCAACGGTCAGGAGCGGCAATCGTGCCGGAATTGTTGGCAGGCGTCGCGCTCAGCCGTGCTTGCGCAGGCGCCATGCGAACCGGCTGGCCGGGTCGTCCTCCGAAGCATCGGAGGCTTCCCCGCCGAGGGTGTCGTCCGTGCGCTCCCACACAGTGCTTTCTTCTTCCAGCGCGAAGCCCGCTTCGGTGAGCGCGTCGAGTGCCAGTTCGCGGTCCATCCGCCCGAGCGATTGCGCGGCCTCTACCCCGCCGCCGTCGGCTGCGAGACGGTCCAGCACAACGAGCGACCCGCCCGGTTCCAGTGCCGCGAACAAGGCTGCGATAGCGTCGGGGGCGGTGTCATCGGGGAGGTACGGCGACCACAGGCGATGCAGTGCATCCACGGCGATGATCGTATCGAGCGGCTCCTGCCAGTCCGGGGCCGTCAGCGGACCGCGAACGGGAAAGACATTGATCGGCTCGGCGAATTCGTCGGAATAGCGGCGCATCGTCTCCGCCTGCTGTCGCGCCAGGTCGGCATCGGCAGCGATATGTTCGTCGGGCTGGTAGCCATAGACTCTGCCATCACCGCCCACCGCCATGGCCAGCAGCCGAGTGACATAGCCATCGCCCATAGCAAAGTCGCCGACGACATCGCCGTGATCGATCTGGGCGAAGGCCAACAGCTCTCCCGGCAATCGTTCGGCGTCGCGCTCTACGTCATCCATCCGGGCGATATCGCTGATGGCAAAAGCGTATTGTTCGGCGGTGTAGTCAGGCTCGATCGGTTCGCTTTCTGGCTCCCCTGTACAGGCCATCAAGCTGAAAGCCGTTACGACGCAAACAACTTTGTTGCGCATATTTGTAATTCTCCCCGCCCCGTTCCCGCTCAGGCTATCGCGCCGTTTCGTAACCCGCAAGACCGGCCTCGCGCCCTGTGTTCGGTGCTTGACGCGCGCATGTTTTCACGGCCCTATGGCGATGGGACACTGTAACACCTTATTTGACCGGGACACTGCCGATTATGATTCTCCGCAAGAACCACCTCCAGCTTGCCACAAGCTGCTCTGTCGCCGCCTTGCTGATGGCGAGCGCCGCGTCCGCGCAGGCGCAGGATGTTACCATCGTGCAGCCGGGGGCCGTGGGCGAGGGCGTCCGCGTCTTGAGCGAGAGCGAGGCCAGCCGGCTGGCTTTCAATGGCTATGCGCCCGCCGATGTCGAGTTCATGCAGGGCATGATCGTACACCACCAGCAGGCGGTGGAGATGTCGCAGCTGGTCGCGGACCGTACTAACAACGAAGATGTGACCTCTGTGTCGGGCCGCATCCTGTCCTCGCAAGCGGACGAAATCACATTTATGCGCGAATGGCTGACCGAGCGCGGCGAGCGTGTGGAGTGGGAAGGCATGGGCCATACCGCCCACATGGGCATGATGGGCATGGCCACGCCGGCGCAGATGGACGAGCTCGCCACGCTGCGCGGCACGGCATTCGACCGCATGTTCCTGGAACTGATGGTCCGCCACCACCGCGGCGCAATCGACATGGTGCGCGACCTTCACAGCACACGCGGCACCGCCGCCGATCCGGTCATGTATGAATTTACCAGCGAAGTGGTGAACGACCAGACATCCGAGATCGAGCGTATGCGCGGCGTGCTGGCTGGGCTTTCCACCGATCCGCGCGCTTCGCTGGCAGCAGGGGTGTTCGATGCAGGCGAAGCGATCAGCAACCTTCGGCACGTCGCTTTCCTGCGCAAGCCTGCGGGCTTCTTCGATCCGGAGAACCCTGCCGGCCTGCGTCCCGAGATCCTCCCCGAAGAGGAAGACGAAGAGGCCGCAAGCGAGGCGGACGAGAGCGCTATCCATGCCAACCATGCTGCGATGACTGCGGCGGCAGAGGCCGAAGGCGGACAGCGCCACGATCACCAAATGGCGATGGCCGAAGCGGAAGAAGCCGCCGAGGAGGCAACCGACGCTGAAGCCAATCCCGAAGAAGAAGCCGAAGAGCCGCAGCGCCGCTTTGCCCAGCGCGGCGGCCCGCTGAGCTTTTCGCAGACCGATATCGCCTTCTCCGGCGACTTGATGGTGACCGGCAATTACCACGGCTGGAATGCCTATCGCCTGGGCGAGGACGGCATGCCGACGCTGGTCAGCTCGGTCGTCTGCCCGGGCGGACAGGGCGACGTCTCAATCGCCGGTGACCTGCTGATCATGAGCGTGGAAGACACGCGCGGCCGCGTCGATTGCGGATCGCAGGGCGTGACCGAGCGCGTGAGCGACGAGCGTTTCCGCGGCCTTCGGATCTTCGACATTTCCGACATCACCCGCCCCGTGCAGGTGGGCCAGGTGCAGACCTGCCGCGGCAGCCACACGCACTCCATCGTGCAGCAGAACGAGGATGCGCTGATTGTCTACAATTCGGGCACCGGATCGGTGCGCGAGACGGAAGAGCTCGCCATCTGCTTCGACGACGAAGGCGGTGATGATCGCACATCGCTCTTCCGAATCGATGTGATCGAGATCCCGCTGGATGATCCTTCGCAGGCGCGCATCACCTCCAGCCCCGCGGTGTTCGCCGATCCGGAAACAGGGCGCCTCGCCGGCCTGTGGACAGGCGGCGACCATGGTGACGAAACGCAGGAAACCCGCCGCACGGACCAGTGCCACGACATCACCGTGTTCCCGAGCCTCAATCTCGCTGCGGGCGCATGCTCGGGCAATGGCATCATCTTCGATATCTCGGACCCGTATAATCCGACCCGTCTCGATGCAGTGACCGATCCCGGCTTTGCCTATTGGCACTCCGCCACCTTCAACAATACCGGCGACATTGTGCTATTCACCGACGAGTGGGGCGGCGGTGGCCGTCCGCGCTGCCAGGCAGCCGACCCGCGCAATTGGGGGGCGAACGCTTTCTACGCCATCGTCGATGGCCAGCTGGAGTATCGCGGCACATTCAAGCTGCCAGCGCCGCAAGGCGAGACCGAGAACTGCGTCGCGCATAACGGCTCGATTATCCCGGTGCCGGGACGCAACATCTTCGTTCAGGCATGGTATCAGGGCGGCTTGTCGGTCATCGACTTTACCGACCCGACCAATCCGTTCGAGATCGCCTATTTCGACCGAGGTCCGGTCGATGAAGACCAGCTGGTAACCGGCGGTTACTGGTCGACCTATTTCTACAATGGCCGGATCTACGCCACCGAGATCGCCCGCGGTCTGGACGTGTTTGCGTTGGAGCCGAGCGAGTATCTGACCGCCGAAGAAATCGCCGCTGCCGAAGCTGCGAGTTTCCAGGACAATGTCTTCAATCCGCAGACCCAGTATCCGGTCACCTGGAGCGAGGACGTGATCCGGGCCGTCGAGGACAGCCGCAACGGCGGCTGATCCGGCAGAACCTCAAGGCTGATCGAAAGGTCCGCTGCGCCCTTCGCCTATCGCGTTGGCGCGGCGGGCCTTTCCGCTTTCGGATAGCGCTTGCGGTACATCCACCACAGCGGCCACACCAGGCCGTAGCCGAGGAACAGTCCGCCAATGGCAAAGGCGCCGCCCCTGCGGCCATCATAGCCGAGCGTTTCCGACACGTAGATCATCACTGCGATGGAAACTGCCATGCAACTGATCACCGTGAGGATGATCAGCGGAACGAACAGCAGCATGTTGTTCTTGGTCTTGCCGGGCGCGGGTTGGGCGGGCGTAGTCTGGGCGTGCGTGCAATTGTCATTCATCGAAAAAGGCTCCCTCAAGCGTTCGATGGGAGCCCTTTTAGATTATCGGGGAGAGCCGTGCGCTGCCACGGATGTGGCACCGCGCCGTCAGAACCAGAAGCGCAGACCTGCCAGCACAGCGACGCCGCCTGTATCATCGCCACTGGCGCGCAAAATGTCCGCAGTGCGGCCTGTCGCGCCTTCCCACTCGATCCCGATATACGGCGCGAATTCGGGCACGAATCCATAACGTAGGCGTGCCCCGACGCTCAGTTCGTATAGACCCGTGCCAATCGCCCGCTCGGGAATGTCCTGCGCGGACAATTCCGCCTCGACGCGCGGTTGCAGGATGAGGCTCTGGGTGAATTTTATGTCATGCTCGGCTTCTATCCGGGCAGTGACATCGCCGGTATCGGCGACGAACAGTGCTGCATCGAAATGCACCATGTAGGGCGCAAGGCCAGCCACGCCGATGACCGCATGTGCGCGCGTATCGGGCTCCGCATCGACGCGCGCGCCCACTTGCAGATCTACAAACGGGCCTATCGCGCGGCCATACAGCAGCTGCATTTCGGCTTCTTCGACTCCGCCACCGAATTCGCCCTCGCCTTCGGACTTGAATACGATCTTGTCGGTGGATGTGCCGTACCAGCCGGTAACGTCCCAGACATACTCCTCCTCGCCATCGGCGAAGCGCGTTTCGAGGCGCTCGAACAGCAGCGTGCCGGTTGCCATATTGCCGTGCGTTGCATGGTTGTAGGCGCGCGCCTGCGCCATGCGGGCAGGATCGAAGAAGAGGTCTGCCGCGTGCTCCGGCCCCTCGAATGCGCGCGGCGGCGGCGGGCCGGACGGTATCTCTGCAGGCATGGCATGACCCATGGCCGCATGATCCATCTCGCCATGTTGGGAATGGTCCATCTGGTGATGATCCATCTGGCCGTGATCGGAGGCTTCATGTCCGGCCTCGCCATGGCCCATCGCGGAATGATCCATGGTCGAATGATCCATCGCGGAATGATCCGCACGGCCGTCATGCGTTTCGTCTGCGCTTTCCGGATCGTCTGCATCCGGCATTTCGTGCCCGGCATGTTCGTCACGCTCGGGCTGTTGCTGGCTGTGGTGATCATGTTGCGCATGGTCCTGCGTTGCGGCAGGCACGGCGATCAGCATGGCAGCGGAAGCGAGCAAAAACATGCGCATCATGCGTCACCTTCGGGGAAGGGGCGCACGGTTACCGTCTGCATCATGCCGGCATGCATGTGATACAGCAGGTGGCAGTGAAAAGCCCAGTCGCCCGGCTCGTTCGCCGTCAGGTCGAAGGTGGCCGTACTGCCGGGCTGGACGACCACGGTATGCTTCAGCGGCTGGCGTGTATCATCGGCGCCGTTCACCAGTTCGAAGAAATGGCCGTGCAGGTGGATGGGGTGCGCCATCATGGTGTCGTTCACCAATTTTACACGCACTCGCTCGTCGAAACCGAAGCGGATGGGATCGTCGGTGACGGCATGGAACTGCCGCCCGTCGAACGACCACATGTAGCGCTCCATATTACCGGTCAGGTGGATCTCGATCTGGCGTTCGGGCGTGCGGCGCGGATTGGCATTGCGCGCGCGCAGATCGGTGTAGCGCAGCACGCGGTGATCGACGGTGTCGAGACCAAGACCCGGAAAATCCATGCGGTCCACCGGCATCGGCGCGACCATGTCTACGCCTGGCCCGACTTCGACATCGGGCGGCAGGAGCGAGGTGTCGCGCATGTCGTGGCTCATGGCGCCGTCTTCCGTACCGCCACCCATCTCGCCATGCCCCATAGCTGCATGATCCATTGCACCGTGGTCCATGCCGCCCATACCCATATCGGCCATGGTCAAAGTCACCGGCTCACGCAGCGGCGGCGGCGTAGCGATGTGGCCTTCATGCGATGTGATGGTGGCAACACCCATGCCCGAGCGGTCCATCGCTTCGGCAACGAAGGCGTGGCTCCCATCGCGCGGCGTAATGATAACGTCATATGTCTCCGCTGTTCCGATCTGGAATTCGTCGACATCGACCGGATCGACGTCCTGTCCGTCCGCGGCGATGACCTGCATCGAAGTGCCGGGAATGCGGATGTTGAAGAACGTCATCGCCGAGCCGTTGATGATCCGCAGGCGAATGCGCTCGCCCGGCGTGAAGGCGAATTGCAGGTCGTCCGCCGGGCCGTGCCCGTTGACGAGGAAGGTGTAGGTGTCGCCTGTCACATCGGAAATGTCGCGCGGATTCATCCGCATCCCGCTCCACATCAGCCGCTCGTCCGGCGTCATGGAGCCGTCGCCAACGGTTTGCATGGTGCGGTTGAAATAGTGCTCCCCTACCATCAGCAGGCGGGCGATCTCGTGCGGATGGCGCGGGGTGAACTCGCTGAGCAACAGCACATAGTCGCGATCGTAGCGCGGATCGGGCATGTGATGGGCGTGCTCACCCTCGATCACGATGGGGCCGTAATGGCCCGCCTGTTCCTGCAGGCCCGAATGGCTGTGCCACCAATAGGTGCCGGTCTGGCGCACGGGAAAGCGGTAGGAGAAGGTTTCGCCCGGACGAATGCCGGGAAAGCTGACGCCAGGAACGCCGTCGAACTGGAAAGGCAGTAGCAGGCCATGCCAGTGGATCGAGCTGTCCCCTTCCAGATTGTTGGTGACATTGAGCACCACGTCCTGCCCCTCGCGCAGGCGAATGAGCGGACCGGGCACGCTGCCATTTACGGCGATGGCATGGCCGCTGCGCCCACCCGTGCTGAAATGGTGATTGCCGATGGAAAGGTCGATCTCCTCACCCGACAACTCGCCAAAGCCCTGCCGCGCGTGTGTCAGCGATTGCCCGCGCGCCCATGACGGAACGGGCAATGCGCTCGCGGCCACGAGACCGGCACCGCCCGCCAGGAAATGGCGGCGCGGCATAGACAGGTTGCTTTTCGGCATGGCTTGTCAATCACTCCTGGGCGGCCTACCTAGATACCCCCTGGGGGTATTGCAAGCAGGACTGCACGATGGACCAGACGACGCCGAATGGCGATACGATCAAAAGGCTGAACCGCATTGCCGGGCAGGTGCAGGGCGTCGCCCGCATGATCGAGAGCGACCGTTATTGCATCGACGTGCTTACCCAGTTGCAAGCGATCAAATCCGCGCTCGCCAAAGTGGAAAGTGCAGTGCTGAAGAACCACGCCAATTCGTGCGTGTCGCAAGCCATCGCGTCAGGCGACGAGGCCGAGCAGCGCGAGAAGTTCGGCGAACTAATCGATCTGCTCGAGAGGTCGCGGCGATGAGCAAAAAGACCGCCACTCTCTATCGCATGGTGATGGACAAACATGTCTGCCCCTATGGTGTGAAATCCAAATGGCTGCTGGAAAGCAAGGGCTATACGGTGGAGGATTGCCACCTCACCACGCGCGAGCAGACCGACGCTTTCAAGCAGAAGCACGGCGTAAACACCACGCCGCAGAGCTGGATCGGGGATGAGCGGATCGGTGGCTACACCGATCTACGCGCGCATTTCGGCAATCCGGTGGACAGTGGCGGCACGACCTACTGGCCGGTGGCCATCCTGTTCGCGATGACGGCGCTGATGGCGCTGGGCGCTGCATGGGTGGCGACGGGCGAACCGGTCAGCATCCTAAGCGCCGAATGGTTCGTCAGCTTCTCCATGTGTGTTCTCGCCTATCTCAAGCTCCGCGATATCGAGAGCTTCTCGACCATGTTCCTCAATTACGACCTGCTGGCGAAGCGATGGGTGCCCTATGGCTATGTATACCCATGGGCCGAAGGGCTGGCAGGGGTGCTGATGACGGCGCACATCCTGCCGTGGCTGTCGATTCCGGTGGCGCTCACCATCGGCACGATCGGCGCGGCAAGCGTCTTCAAGGCGGTCTATCTCGACAAGCGCGAGCTCAAATGCGCCTGCGTGGGCGGCGACAGCAATGTGCCGCTGGGCTTCGTCTCGCTGACGGAAAACCTGTTCATGATCGGCATGGCCGTCTGGATGCTGGCCAAGCCGACCTTGCTGGTCTGACGCGCCCTACTGGCCCTGGCCGAGCGAATAGCCGGGCTGGCCGTCGAATTCGTAGAGATGCTCGGTCTTGATGATGTCAGCATCGGCATCGGTCAGCGCGCCCAGCAAATCCACGATATCGCGGTTCGTCGGCGCGCCGCCTTCGAACTGGAAGCGGCAACGCCAGTGATCGGTACAGAAGGTCGCCGGATTGTGCGACGGCCACACCATGATGCCGCGATTGGTGAGCATCTTCAGCTCTGCGCCGTCGGTACTCGCCTGCTGCAGCTGCTCGGCAAGATCCTGCGGCGACTTGCGGCTCATCACAAAGACATCGACACCCACCAGCTTGCGCGAACCGGCATCGCCATCCACGCGGTTATGCGGTGCGACTTCGACCGCGCTGCCCGCGGTGTAATCGACAGCTGCGAAATGTTGCGGCTGCTGGCCAAGGCGCGCGATGACCGCGTCGGCAAAATCCTGCGTGCCCAATTGCTCCTTCGAGGTCTTGTCGCGGTAGATGTCGCCAGTGTGCAGCCCATCCTCGATGGTCTTGAGCCACGCATTGTGGATCTTGCCGGCGACTTCGCCCTGGCCGAGATGGTTGAGCATCATCACGCCCGCCAGGATCAGGCCGGACGGGTTGGCAATCTTCTGTCCGGCAATGTCGGGCGCGGAGCCGTGGATCGCCTCGAACATCGAAATGCCCGCGCCGATATTAGCCGATGCGCCAAGGCCGACCGAGCCGGTCAGTTCGGCAGCAATGTCGGATACGATATCGCCATAAAGGTTGCTGGTGACGATGACGTCGAAATCCTGCGGCCGTGCGGCGAGGCGGGCCGAGGCAATGTCGATGATCATGTGGTGCTGCTCGATGTCGGGATATTCCTTCCCGATCTCCTCGAACACATTCTGCATCAGCCCGTCGGTCAGCTTCATGATGTTCGACTTGGTGAAGCAGGTCAGCTTCTTGCGCCCATTGGCGCGGCAATAGTCGAAGGCGTAGCGGATGATCCGCTCGGTCCCGGGACGGCTGACGAGCTTCAGCGTCTGGTAGACTTCATGCGTCTGGCGGTGCTCGATCCCTGCATAAAGGTCTTCCTCGTTTTCTCGCACGATCACGATGTCGAGCTCGGGATGCAGGGTGGAAACGGCGGGGTGCAGCGAACGGCAGGGCCGCACATTGGCAAACAGGCCCAGCGTCTTGCGCAGCGTGACGTTCAGCGACTTGTAGCCTGAGCCGAGCGGCGTGGTGATAGGCCCTTTGAACAGCGCATCGGCCTCTGCCAGCGTGTCCCACGTATCGGGGCCGATGCCAGAGGAGTGACCGCTTTTGTAAAGCGCTTCGCCCAGCGCGATTTCGCGGGTGTCGAAACGGGCCCCTGCGGCTTCCATGACGCGCATGGCAGCAGCGGTAATTTCGAGGCCGATCCCGTCACCTGCGGCGACGGCTACGATGGGCAGGCGGGTGGTATCACTGGAAACTGTTTCGGTCATGGGATGCGCATACAGAGGCGGCGCGGTAACGCCAATCCTTTCCTTTGGTGGGGCGAGCGAGTCCGCTCGCAGACAAAGAAAAGGCCCGGCAGGATCGCTCCTGCCGGGCCAATTTCTGTTGGTAGAACGGAGAGCGCTTTAGAAGCCGCCCATTCCGCCCATGCCGCCCATGCCGCCCATATCGGGCATGCCGCCACCGGCAGGCTTGTCTTCGGGAATTTCCGAGATAGCCGCTTCGGTAGTGATCAGCAGGCCGGCAACCGACGCTGCATCCTGCAGGGCGGTACGCACGACCTTGGTCGGGTCGACAACACCGGCGCTCACGAGGTTTTCGTAAGTGTCCGTAGCAGCGTTGAAGCCCTGCGTTTCGTCGCCTTCGCGCAGCAGGTTGCCCGTCACGACAGCGCCGTCATGGCCGGCATTGCTGGCAATCTGGCGAGCCGGTGCCATGATGGCCTGACGCACGATTTCCACACCGCGGGTCTGGTCGTTGTTCTCGCCGGCCAGGCCTTCCAGAGCCTTCGTAGCGTAGAGCAGCGCCGTACCGCCGCCGGGGACGATACCTTCTTCCACGGCAGCGCGGGTGGCGTGCAGGGCATCGTCCACACGATCCTTGCGCTCCTTCACTTCCACTTCGGAAGCACCGCCGACCTTGATCACGGCCACACCGCCGGCCAGCTTGGCCAGGCGTTCCTGCAGCTTTTCCTTGTCGTAATCGGACGAAGTCGTCTCGATCTGGGCACGGATCTGCTCGACGCGGGCCTTGATGGCATCGCCGGCACCTGCGCCATCGACGATGGTCGTGTTGTCCTTGTCGATGGTAACGGTCTTGGCTTCACCCAGCATGGAGAGACCAACGTTCTCCAGCTTGATGCCCAGGTCTTCGCTGATCATCTCGCCATTCGTCAGGATGGAGATATCCTGTAGCATGGCCTTGCGACGATCGCCGAAGCCCGGTGCCTTTACCGCTGCAACCTTCAGGCCGCCGCGCAGCTTGTTGACTACGAGGGTGGCCAGCGCTTCGCCTTCGATATCTTCAGCGATGATGAGCAGCGGACGCCCGGCCTGCACCACGGCTTCCAGCACAGGCAGCATGGCCTGCAGGTTGGACAGCTTCTTTTCGTGGATCAGGATGTAGGGGTTTTCCAGCTCGACCGTCATCTTCTCCGGATTGGTGACGAAGTAGGGCGAAAGGTAGCCGCGGTCGAACTGCATGCCTTCGACGACATCGAGTTCGAATTCGAGACCCTTGGCCTCTTCCACGGTGATCACGCCTTCCTTGCCGACCTTTTCCATGGCTTCGGCGATCTTCTCGCCGACTTCACGGTCGCCATTGGCCGAGATGATGCCGACCTGGGCGATCTCGTCCGAACCGGACACGTCCTTCGAACGGCCCTGCAGGTCTGCAACGACCTTGGTCACGGCCAGATCGATGCCGCGCTTCAGGTCCATCGGGTTCATGCCTGCGGCGACGGCGGTCATGCCTTCGCGCACGATGGCCTGCGCCAGAACCGTGGCGGTGGTGGTGCCGTCACCGGCAGCATCGTTCGCCTTGCTGGCGACTTCGCGCAGCATCTGCGCGCCCATGTTCTCGAACTTGTCCTTCAGTTCGATGTCCTTGGCGACGGTCACACCGTCCTTGGTGATACGGGGCGCGCCGAAGCTCTTGTCGAGCACGACATTGCGGCCCTTGGGGCCGAGCGTAACCTTGACGGCATTGGCGAGCGTGTCGACGCCCTTGAGGATGCGCTCGCGCGCATCGCGGCCGAACTTTACGTCCTTGGATGCCATGTTTCGTATTCCTCTTTGCGATATTCAGATGTGGTAAGCGTGGAAAGCGTGTTGGCCGATCAGGCCAGCACGCCCATGATGTCGCTTTCCTTCATGATGATCAGGTCTTCACCGTCGACCTTGACCTCGGTGCCGGACCATTTGCCGAACAGCACGCGGTCGCCGGCCTTCACGTCGAGCGGAGTAACGGTGCCATCCTCAGCGCGGGCGCCATTGCCGACGGAGACGACTTCGCCTTCGCTCGGCTTTTCCTTGGCGCTATCGGGGATGATGATGCCGCCAGCCGTCTTTTCCTCGGCTTCGATGCGGCGGACCAGTACGCGGTCGTGCAGTGGACGCAGTGCCATATGTATGACCTCTTCCATTGTGGTTGTTGAACGTGATTGGCACTCTCCGTGCGAGAGTGCCAGTGGCGCGCAGATGGGTGCGCGTTCATGCAGAGTCAATGGGATTTTGCAGGAAAAGTTCGCGCGTGTTCGCCGACGCGGTCTCGGGGTCCGTCGAAGCGTTTCAGCGCTCGCCGGACCGCTGTGTGAGGCCGAGCCTCTCGCGCGTTTTCCAGCGCCACAGCAGCAACGCGGCGGCGACGGTCAGGCCGGTCGCAAGGCCGATCCACACACCGCTCGCGCCCAGCGATGTGGCAAGCCCCAGCCACATGGCAAGACCGAAGCCGGGCACCCAGTATGAAAAGATCGCGATCCACATCGGGATGCGCGTGTCCTTCAGCCCGCGAAGCGCTCCTGCCGCGACCGACTGCACCGCATCCGACAAGGCGAAAGCGGCGGCCACCAGCAACAGCGCGCTGGCGGTGCTCACCAGCGCCGCATTCTCGGGCGCGCTGACATCGATATAGGCGGACAGCAGCAATTCGGGCGCGACGATCATGGCCAGCCCGCTCAGCGCCATGAAGCCGGTGCCGATGGCGATACCCATCCAGCCCGCGCGGCCCATGCCGCCCGCATCCCGCGCGCCGTAGAAATAGCCCACGCGAATGGTCGCTGCCTGCCCCACGCCGAAGGGCACCTGGAAGGCAAAAGCGGCAAGGTTGATCGCCAGCGTATGCGCGGCCAGCTCCAGCGCGCCGATGCGGCCCATGATGAATGCCGCCGCGCCGAACACCCCAGCCTCCGCCAGCACGGTGATGGCGATGGGCGTGCCGATACGCACGATTTCTGCAAGGCGCTGCCAGTCCGGTCGCCAGAAAAAGCCCATGATGCGGTAGCGGTGCAGTCGCGGATCGAGCCGGATGGCCAGCGCATACATGGCGACGATGGCGACGGAGGTGGAAAACGTCGCCACTGCTGCGCCGGGAAGCCCCAGCGCGGGCGCGCCCCAATTGCCGAAGATGAATGCGTAATTGGCGGCTGCATTGATAAGGATACCGACGGCCGTGATGGCAGTCGCGAAAATCGGCCTGCCCAAAGTCGCCACGAAACTGCGTTGGACGCCCGTAATCACCATCAGCGGCAGGCTCCACACCAGCACCCACATGTAGGATGTGGCAAAAGCGGTGATGGCTAGATCTTGGCCGGTCGCGCGCGAAATCGGGCCGATCAGCAGGCACAGCGCAATTCCGACCACCGACACCGCCAGCGACAGCCACAGCGCCATCCGCATGGCGCGGCGCACCGGTCGGAGCGCCGGTCCGCGCGCGCCGATCTCTGCCGCCATGATTGGGGCTACCGCTCCTGTCAGCGCCTGCAGCGACCACACGATCAGCCCGAACAGTGCGACGGCCAGCGCCGATGCCGCCAGCTCTTGCGAGCCGAGCCGCGCGATGAAGATGACATCGATCGCGTAGGTCAGCATTTGCAGCAGATTGGCGAGCGCCAGCGGCCCCGCCAGGCGGAGCGTTTCGCGCATCTCGGCTTTCCAGCCGGGCGCCTGCGTGTGCGCAGCGTGTTGCATGACCTTTTCCGGAAAGCGGCTGATAGGCGGCTGGCGTGGCGTGCGAAACACGCAGCTTGAAAGCGGGGTCGCTTTGCCGCGAGCTGCGTCCCTGCCGCAACAAGGCTTGCGCGGCGGGCCGGACGCAGCATAGGAAGTGACGCAGGATATTCAGGAGCCTTCGTCTATGCGCTTTCCGCTCGCCTTGGCTTTTGCCGCCAGTCTTACCGCATGCGGCTCACCCGAGGCAGGCGATGGCCGGGGCGGCGGGGAAGCGCAAGTGGCAGACGCCTCTTCTCCTCCACGCGCCTTCAACAATTGCACCGCGTGTCACGCCGCGGAAGCGGGCCAATATGGTGTCGGCCCCCATTTGGCGGGTATCGTCGGGCGCACGGCGGGGGGCGTGGAAGGCGCAAATTACTCTGCGGCCCTCGCATCCAGCGGTATCGTGTGGGACGAAGACACACTCGTCCGCTATCTCGTCAATCCGAATGCCGTGGTGCCGGGCGGCTCCATGCCTGCAACCGGCCTCGACGAAGCCGAAGCCCGCGGAGTGGTCGACTACCTGAATACGCTGTGAGGCGCGTCTAGCCGCGCAGCCACGCGAGCGCTTCAGGCTTGTCGTCGAAAAAGCCGACTTCCAGCCCTTCGCTCAGCCTGCGATACTGCATCCGCACCAGCGGCGGTGCCATGATTGCCACATGTGTCAGGCCGGCCTTCTGCGCGGTGACCAGATGCGACCGCGTGAATTCGGCCACCTCCGCCCGTTGCGGCACAAGATTGCGCAAGTCTCCCAGCCCTTTCATGGTCGGCCCGGTGGTGATCAGCGTGAGCGCAAGCTGGTCCATCTCGCGGACAAACGACTTCATTTCGTCTAGCGTAAAAAACCCGCCGAGCGTGAAGTGCACTTCGCGATGTTCTGTATCGAGCGCGAGCTCGTGCCAAGGCTTAAGGTGTTCCATGCAAGCAAACTAGCAGAACCGGGTTAAACCTTGGTTATCCATGTATCATTGCCTTCCTGGACGGTCAGCAACGTGAAAGCCGCTGCGCGGTAGATCGTTGCATCATGCATGCAAAAACCCTTTCGCTCGCCGCCGCTTCCGCTTGCCTCGCCCTCGCCGCCTGTGCCAGCACGCCGCCGCCGCCCGCGCCTGTCGTGGACCATTACCGGCCCACAAGCGAGGCCGCCCAACTGGAAGAAGTGCGCGCGGCGGTCGAGCGTTATCGCGATTTTCGGGCGGCCGAGCGCGACGGGTGGGAGCCCTTCGGCGATGACGAGCCGCTGATGGGTCGCCATTATCACAACAGCAACGCGCCCGATTACGTGCACGGCGACGCGCTGGATTTCAGCCGTCCGAACAATCTCATGTACACCGAGATCGACGGCGAAATGGTGCTGACCGGCGTCGCTTTCGTTGTTCGCTTGGGCGAGGGCGAGCCCGTGCCGCAAGGCTTCGCCGGATCGCGAGATCGCTGGCATGTTCACGATTTCGTCGCCGCGATCGACGCTGCGACCGAGGAGCGCCCGATCATCCGCTGGCTCGCCAATCGCTGGCTTGACGACAATTATCGCAACAATGGCGACATGCGCGGTCGGCTGGCCATGGTGCATGCGTGGGTCACGCTGGACAATCCCGACGGAATCTATGCCGATTACAACCGTACGCTGCCTTATCTGAAGCTGGGGCTGCCCCACAGCTATTGGCATGGCGCGAGCGAGGAGGCTGCGCGCGGGCTGAACCTTGCGACCGAAGGCGGCTGCGAGGCGCAGAACGGCACGCTGTGGATCGCCGATACCTCCCGCCGCCAGAACCGCACCATCGCAGCGGCCTGCGAGGAAGGCGCCAACATGGTGCGCGGCGCGTTGGGCGAGGGTCCGCAAGCGGTCAATCGCGCGGGCGAACGGGCGTGGGCGCATTTCGACGGGGTCTGGCAGACCACGCTGACCGAAGAACAGCGCGCCCGCGTCGCCGCGATGAGCGAGCATGGATCGGACGGGCATGGCGACCATGAGGGGCATGGTGGTCACGAAGGGCATTGATGCAGCTGTCGGCCAGCAAAATGCTGGCCGCACCCGTAAACAAACCCAGCGTCCTATAGCCCGCCGAGATACCCTTCGAACCCGTTATCGTACCTGATGGCGATGTCGAGAAACAGGGCAGTGATTTCTGTCAGTTGGGTGTTGCCAGCGCAGCTGTGTTGCCGCGCCGTATGGCGCTGGCCATCGATCGCTGCGGCCAGCTCGAAATTCGCGCCATCGGTGCAGATCCTGTCGTCATCGCCGTAATATGGCTGCGCGGCCAAATTCGAGAGTGCTACAGCGCCAAGCTGCGCCTCGATAAGCGCGGCATCGTCAGCCGAAATAGGCAGTTCGTTGCGGCGGGTGCTTACAAGAGAGGTGCCGGGTTCCCAGCGATAGCCTGTTGCGCGGACGAACCATTGTCCGTCATGGCGAAAGATTGTGACCTGCCGAACCGCCGGCTCTGGATTGAGGCTGGCACGAATTGTTGCGGAATAAGCGACGTCGCCTTGTAACGCCTCGTCGCATACATCGAGCGTGAACGATTCGTCGGTTGCTGCGTAGTCCGAGCAAAGTTCGATCGGCGCTTCGACATTGGCGGTGAGAGCCAGCGCAGGTATCAGAATCAACATGATATCTCCCCTTTTTCTGCCGCAAGCTAACGCCTGTGAACATGAACGGCGCCTGTAGGACAGCAAAAGGGCGCCACCATCGCTGGTGACGCCCCCTTGGTGATCCGGCTAGCGGATCGAAGTGCAAGCGATGCGCTTACTTCAGCTCGACGGTACCGCCGGCTGCTTCGATCTTGCCCTTGATCTCTTCGGCTTCTGCCTTGTTGACGCCTTCCTTCAGCGGCTTCGGTGCGCCTTCGACCAGAGCCTTGGCTTCGGTCAGGCCCAGGCCGGTGATGGCGCGGACTTCCTTGATCACCTGGATCTTCTTGCCACCGTCGCCGGTCAGGACGACGTCGAATTCGTCCTTTTCTTCGGCAGCAGCTTCACCAGCACCGCCACCGGCGGGGCCGGCAACGGCAACAGCAGCAGCGGCGCTCACGCCCCACTCTTCTTCCAGTGCCTTGGCAAGTTCAGCCGCTTCCATGACGGTCAGCGACGACAGTTCTTCAACAAGCTTGGCAATATCAGCCATGATGGTTCACTCCAAAATAAGGGGCTTTCAAATCGCCCCGAGTATGTTTCGTCTCGAAATCGAGGAAGCGTCTGTTACGCCGCGTCCTTGGCGCCATAGGCACCGAAGACACGGGCAAGCTTGGCAGCGGGTGCATTGACAACCTGGGCGATCTTGGTCGCCGGGGCGTTGACAAGGCCAACGATCGTGCCGCGCAGTTCGTCGAGGCTCGGCATCGAGGCAAGCGCCTTGATCCCTGCATCGTCGAGAACCTGCGTGCCCATCGAGCCACCGACGATTTCCAGCTTGTCGTTTGCCTTGGCAAATTCGACAGCAGCCTTTGCAGCTGCGACCGGGTCTTCCGACCAGGCCAGACCGACGGGACCGGTGAGGTATTCCTCGAGCCCCGTGTAATCGGTGTCTTTCAGAGCGAGCTTGGCGAGACGGTTCTTCGCGACCTTGTAGGTTGCGCCTGCTTCACGCATCTTCGCGCGCAATTCGGTGGACTGGTCCACCGTCATGCCGAGATTGCGGGTGACAACCACCACGCCAACCTCTTGGAAAGCTGCATTGAGCTGGGCAACCGATTCGATTTTCTGCGAACGATCCATGCCGTACTCCTTCACTATGGCCGACCGCGTATTGGTGCGGACGACCGGCTCACATCGCGACGTGGCTCATGCCGCGCCGCAAAAGTCCGTGTCTGGGGAAGGAGAGGCGTGACACATCACACCGATGGCGAGGCCGCGATGGGCCGCGCTGAAACTCTTTTCCCCGTCTAGGCTGGACATTAAGGGCAGACAATTCGGCCCACCAACTGTCTCGGACGGATGACTGCTCGAAAGCAGTCGGGGCGGGCCAATAGCGGACCCGCCCTGATAGTCAAGTCGTTATGCCGGTAAGATCAGATCTCGTCGGCGGAGTTTTCCAGCTCGTTTGCGTGCTGCTCCATTTCCCTGGCTTCTTCTTCCATTTCGGCGGCAGTCACATCGTCCCCGCGAGCCTCGGCGACATCGGCGCGCTCTTCGGCAAGTTCGGAACGCTCTTCGGCCATGCCGGCATGCGCATCCATCACTTCGGCTTCGGCCTCGGCGACATCGTCCTGCTCTTCGGCGATCTCTTCGCGCTGGCTGTCACAAGCCGCGAGGGCGAACAGGGCGGGCGCGGCGATCAAAAGTGTCAGCTTTTTCATGGTATCTTCCTCATAGACCGCGCGAAACTGCGCGGCGTTAGTATAAGAACCAGTGGTTCCTGCCATAGTTCCGCCTTATTTCATTCTTCCTCCCCGTCACGCGCAGCTTCGAGCGCCTGCAATTGCGCGAGAAAGCCCGTCCAGCCCGGCCTCGGCGCACTATCGGACCAGCGCAGCAGACCCACGGTCGTGAGCCATTCCTGCAACCGGTCGGCGATGACCGGCTCATCGGCATCGCGGAGCGGGCGGGCAAACTGGCTCGCAAGTTCCGGGGACCAGTCATAAAGCTGGAAGACCGTCGCCGCGCGCAACTGCGGATTGGTGGCGAAGGCATCGCCCATAAAATCGATGAATTGCGCCTGCGTGGCTGGCGTGCCGCCAATGCCGCCGCCGCCATCATACCCTGCCGGGCATCCGAGTTCCTGGATGAACACCTCGCGGTCGCCTGCGGCAGTCTTGATCGCGTCCAGATCGGCTTGCCAACCCGCCGCATCGTTCACCGTCAGGTCGGGATTGAGGCAATAGAGGTTGTAAGTGACAATGTCGGACTGGCCGCGCGCCGCCGCCACGAGGTTCGGCGTGCTTTCGATGGCAGCGGGCGTGAGCGTGAGGGTGACGGCTATGTCGGGCGTGGTTGTGTTCCAATGGCTCATTCCGGCGACGAAAAACTGCCGGGCCGCTTCCTGTCCCACCAGTCCGTCACCAATAGGCACGTCGACTTCATTGCCGAGTGACAAGCCCCACACGTCCTCCGCAAGCAGTTGGGGAGCCAGCCAGTCGAGCATGGCGGTAAAGGCATCGACGACTTCGGGCGAGGCCATGGTCAGCCCCTGCCGCAGCTCCCCATCCGACAGCAGGTAATCGGGCAGAGTGAGGCCGTCCGTGTCGAGCGTCGATAGCGTGACGAAGACATTAAGGCCGTCCAGTCGCGGGTCGGCGAGCGCCTCTGCGAGCATATCGCCGTCATATTCGCCGGGCGCAGTCTCCAGATCGCTCCAGTCGATCTGGATACGGCCCAGCGTCAACCCCGCATCCTTCGCCTCCGCAAACCGCGCATCCGCCTTTGCGGCGCGCGCGGCGTCCAAGGGGTCGAAGCCCGCAATCATCCCCCAATGCGGGCCGCTGGAAAGGCGCGGGATCGCGGCTGTGACCGCAGGCGGGGAACCGGGCGGGCTCTCGCTTGCCACCGGATCGGGCACTGCCGCGCCGTCATCGTCTCCGCAGGAAAGCAATGAGAAACCGGCGATCGCCATGACCATCGTTCGGCAAAGCGTCATGGACGCCACCCTACAGCACGCGGCCGCACCGGACAACGCAGTCGCCCGGTGCGGTGCTGAACTTGTGGCGCGAGGCGAGGAGGTTACTCGTCAACTCTCGCGATACCCCAGCAGGTCGCCCGGCTGGCATTCCAGTTCCCGGCAGATCGCCTCCAGCGTGGAGAAGCGGATGGCCTTGGCCTTGCCGGTCTTGAGAATGGACAGGTTGGCAAGGGTGAGGCCGACACGCTCTGCCAGTTCGGTCAGCGTCATGCGTCGTTCGTGCAGCAGGTCGTCGAGCTTGATCACGATATTGGTTCCTTCGTCAGCAGGCATCACACGGTCCCTTCCAGGTCTTCGCGCATGGCTGCGCCGTGCTTGAACACGCGGGCCAGGATGAAGAGGACGATGACCATCATCATCCCCACGATATCCTCGCGACCCCAGTCGAGAAAAAATCCGCGGGCAGGGACATCAAGCGCGAGGCTCGCGAGGTGCTCGCGCAGCATTGCAACCGCCGTGGCCAGAACCTGCACGCCGAGAGCCAACCACGCCATAAGCGTTAGGCGGCGTGCGTTTTCCGGAGTGAACGGGTCGCCGTCAGCGACGCTTCCGATAAGTGCGCGCAACCGACCGAAGAACAGGAATAGGGCCGTGCAAAACAGTGCGAGGACAAACGCCAGGGTGATGCCCGGCACGGGATGCATCACGATGATCGGACGGTCGGGTCCATCGAGAAAACCTGTGATGACACCTTGGCTGACTAAGACGGCAATCGGGATCAGCAGGAGAAAAATACCGCCCGCCAGCGCAGACAGGGTCTTGAGTGTCGAAGCAAGCACCTTGCCGACGACGAGCAACGGATCTTTCACACGATTCGCCATGGAAACGTCCTTTGATTGATGGTTCAGGTCAGCAGGCATCACACGGTCCCTTCCAGGTCTTCGCGCATTGCGGTGCCCTTGCGGAACACGCGCGCCAGGATGAAGAGGATGAGAATCGTCAGCAGGTTGCCCAGATCGAAGCCCGCATCCATCGTGCCCGGTGCTTCGCCCGCAGTTCGCGCGATATAAATGCCCAGCGCGGCGACAGGCACGCTCAGAACATTGAGAGCGAGGAACAGCCACGCCATTTCGGTAAGGCGGTCGGCGTTTTCGGAAATGAACGGGTCGCCATAGCCGACGCTGCGGACGATCGCCTGCATGGCGCGGAAGAAGCGCCAGCCGAGATAGAGCAGCCCGGCAACGGCGAGCAGCATGATCGCGATCCAGATGCGCAGCGTCATCGGCAGGTCTTCAAGCTCCAGCGCGTTGACGAACTCGCCGCCGAAAATCACCACTGCCGGAGCGCAGATGAGGACGACGACGCCGGCGAAGGCGATGATGCCAAGCATGAACCAGATAATGGCCTCTGCGAGCGGCAGGAGCGGATCTTTCTTGAAACTTGTCATGGCGTTCTCCCTTGCCTTTCTGCTCAAGCCAGCTGCGGCGCGCTGGCGACGGCGAGCGGAGCTTCCGCGGGCACGGAGGTAATGGCGGAGAAGCTGCCGGCCATGATGACGATGGCGAGCAAGGCTGCGGCGGATTGGGTGATGAAACGGGACATTTATCGATCTCCTTGTAGTGGCTTATTGAAAATCAATATGTCCGAGTCGCTCCATATTGTCAATCGATAATATTGAAAAACGATATGTGAGGTATCGAAAGTCGCTACATCGCGGCTCTCGAAGTTGACACAGTTGACACGCGGTGCGGCGTCGTCCGGCTCACTTTTTCCCATTCTGTCAGATGGTTGTCGCCCGATTTGCGAAGTTGACACTTTGCCGAAACAGATCGCATTTCGCCCTTCCTCTCGCAGATGAGATCGTGGCCTGCCGCCATGCTCGATCATCCTGCCTGTAGGAAAGCAGCGCTTGCGCAGCGCCACACTCATGCAACAAAGCGGGCGCACAGGCCCCCCACGCCCTGACGGAGACATTATGACCACCCGCATCGAAACCGCCCGCCTCGCTATGTCGCGCCGCAACCTGCTGCGCGGGTTTGGCGGCGCGGCGGCCGCATTGTTCGGCCTGAAGCTTTCGGCGACGCCGCTGATGGCGCAGGCGATCTTCCGCGATTACCCCTTCCAGCTGGGCGTCGCCTCGGGCGAGGCCGCGGCGGACGGGTTCGTGCTGTGGACGCGGCTGGCGCCATCCCCGCTGGAATACGGCCATGGCATGCCTGCCGCCGCGGTGGAGGTGCGCTGGGAAGTGGCTGCGGATGAGGGGATGCGCGAGATCGTGCAGTCCGGCACGGCGCTGGCGCGGCCCGAGCTTGGCCATAGCGTGCATGCCGAAGTGTCCGGCCTGCTACCCGGCCGTCCCTACTGGTATCGCTTCTCGGCGGGGCAGGAGCGCTCGATGCGCGGCCGCGCGATGACCGCTCCGGCCCCGGGCGCCTCGGTCGACCGCGTGCGCTTCGCCATCGCCGGCTGCCAGAATTACGAGCACGGCTATTACACCGCCCATCGCTTCCTCGCCGAAGAGCAGCCCGATCTCGTGTTCTGCTATGGCGACTATATCTATGAGGGGCGCGGGCGGCGCATCTGGAATTCCGCCGACGGCCCGCGCGAAAATCCGCGCCAGGTCACGGGCGACGAGCTGTATTCGATCGACGATTACCGCCGCCGCTATGCCGAATACAAGATGGATGCCGACCTGCAGGCCGCCCATGCCGCCGCGCCGTGGTTCGTCACGTGGGACGATCACGAGATCGACAACAACTGGGTCTCGCATCTCGACCAGGACGAGGTGCCGCCGGCGATCTTTCGCCTGCGCCAGCAAATGGCGATGCAGGCCTATTACGAGAACATGCCGCTGCGCGCCTCTTCGCTGCCCATAGGGCCGAGCATGCGCCTGTATCGGCAGGCACGCTATGGCGACCTGCTGGACCTCAACCTGCTCGACACGCGGCAATATCGCAGCGACCAGCCTTGCGGCGACGGGTGGCAGGCCGATTGCGCCGAGATCGCGCGCCAGGACGCCCAAGTGCTGGGCGCCGCACAGGCGGATTGGCTGGACGAGAGGCTCCGCTCCAGCGAAGCGACGTGGCAGGTGCTGGCGCAGCAGGTGATGATGATGGATCTCGATCGCCAGCCGGGCGAGGGGTACCTCGTCAATCCCGATAGCTGGGGCGGTTACCGTGCGCCGCGTGCCCGCCTGCTGGAAACGCTGCGCGATTTGCGGGGCAAGAACCCCGTCGTGCTGACGGGCGACGAGCACCAGAACTTTGCCGGAGAGCTGCATCTCGACGGGCGCGATCCCGGCGCCGAGCCGATTGCGCCCGAATTCGTCACCACCTCCATCACGTCCAATGGCGACGGGGTAGAGCAGCGCGAGGATACGATTGCCCGCGCCGCCGAGAACCTGCAGTTCAAATGGCACAATGCCCAGCGCGGCTTCGCCCTATGCGATGTCACCAAAGAGCGGTGGCAAACCGATTTCCGCGTGCTCGACAAGGTGACGGAGCGCGGCGGCACGATGCGCAGTGCCAAGGTGGCGACAGTCGAAACGGGCAGTGCGCGCCTTCATCTGGATTAAGTGCGATGGCCGAGGTTCAGGCGCGGCGTGCTATGATGCCGGAATGATCTACATACTGCAGAACATGCTGCCCATCGCTGCGGCGACGGTGATCGGCCTCGCCATCTGGGCGCTATGGCTGCGGCGGGCTGGGATCCGGCCGCCTTCGCTTTCGGGCTGGGCGCTTAACTTGGTCGCGATCTTCTGGCTCGCGGCGATCCTTGCAGGCGCGCTGATCCTCGCCCCGGTCGAGGCGAATATCTGGGCGGTCACGCTGGGCACGGCGATCATCATCTGGTGCGGCTTCGTGCTTCCGGTGCTCGCCGTGTCGCTCGCCATGGCGCGCCAGCGCACGCGCCGGATCGCCGGAACGGTTTTCATCTGGCTGCTGATTATGCTGGCGCAGTCCGCAATCATGCGGGTGATCGGCTTGTCAGCTCCCGTCTGATGGCGCGCCGTGCAAGCGGTTGACCGAATCCCGCAGCGTTCCTATATGGCCCCCATCGCCGGAGAGCTTCGAGCAAGGTGCGCCTGACGCGGGGGCGCTACCCAGGACGGAAGTTCCGGCATCTGCGCGAGAATGACTGGATCAAGGCTGCGAAAGCGGTGCTCCGATACGGAGTGCGCTTGTCTGCGGCCTTTTTGGCGTCTCGCGTATCTCCGCACGCACAATTACCCTGCGCTGTCACTTACAGGCGGCGCCCACACGCGAAGAAGAGGCCAAGGCTCTATAATGGCAAGCAAGGCGAAAGCTCCCGAAGTTCAGGGCAGCAAGAAGAAGCGTATCCGCAAGATTTTCGGCGACATCCACGAAGTGGTGCAGATGCCGAACCTGATCGAGGTGCAGCGCGAAAGCTACGAGCAGTTCCTGCGCTCCGATCCCAGCATCGATTACGTTTCCGGTCTGGAAAAGACGCTGCGCAGCGTCTTCCCGATCCGCGATTTTGCCGGCACCGCCGAACTGGATTTCGTCCATTACGAGCTGGAAGAGCCGAAATACGACACCACCGAATGCCGCCAGCGCGGTATCACCTATGCCGCCCCGATGAAGGTGACGCTGCGCCTCATCGTGTTCGAGGTGGATCAGGAAACCGAAACCCGCTCCGTGCTCGATATCAAGGAGCAGGACGTTTACATGGGCGACATGCCCCTGATGACGGGCAACGGCACCTTCATCATCAACGGCACGGAGCGTGTGATCGTGTCGCAGATGCACCGGTCGCCCGGCGTGCTGTTCGACCATGACCGCGGCAAGACGCACTCTTCGGGCAAATTCCTCTTCGCTGCCCGCGTCATTCCGTATCGTGGTTCGTGGCTCGATTTCGAATTCGACGCCAAGGACATCGTCAATGTCCGTATCGACCGCAAGCGCAAGCTGCCGGTCACCTCGCTGCTGTATGCGCTGGGCCTCGATAGCGAGCAGATCCTCGACCATTTCTATGAGACGGTCACCTGGAAGCGCGGGAAGGACGGCTGGGAAATCCCGTTCGTGGCCGAAAACTGGCGTGGCCAGAAGCCGGGCTTCGCGCTGGTCGATGCCAAGACGGGCGAAGAAGTGTTTCCGGCAGGCCAGAAGGTCTCTCCGCGCGCAGCCAACAAGGCTGCCAAGGATGGCCTCAAAACCCTGCTGATCCCGACCGAGGAAATCTTCGGCCGCTATGCCTCGCGCGACATGATCGACGAGAAGACCGGCCGCATCTACATCGAAGCTGGCGACGAAGTCTCGCCCGAGAACCTCGAAGTGCTCGACGGTGCCGGCATCGACCAGATCGAGCTGCTGGACATCGACCATGTCACCACCGGTGCATGGATGCGCAACACGCTGGCCGCCGACAAGGCGGAGAACCGCGACGAGGGCCTCGAAGCGATTTACAAGGTCATGCGCCCCGGCGAACCGCCAACCAAGGAAACCGCCGAAGCGCTGTTCGAAGGCCTGTTCTTCGATGGCGAGCGCTACGACCTTTCCGCAGTGGGCCGCGTGAAGCTGAACATGCGCCTTGAGCTGGACGCAGAAGACACCGTCACCACGCTGCGCAAGGAAGACATCCTCGCCGTGGTGAAGGAACTTGTCGACCTGAAGGACGGCAAGGGCGAAGTCGACGACATCGACAATCTCGGCAACCGCCGCGTGCGTTCGGTCGGCGAGCTGCTGGAAAACCAGTACCGCGTCGGCCTGCTGCGCATGGAGCGCGCGGTGAAGGAGCGCATGTCGAGCGTGGATGTGTCCACCGTCATGCCGAACGACCTGATCAATGCGAAGCCCGCCGTGGCAGCCGTGCGCGAGTTCTTCGGCTCCAGCCAGCTGTCGCAGTTCATGGACCAGACCAACCCGCTTTCGGAAGTCACCCATAAGCGCCGCGTCTCCGCGCTCGGCCCAGGCGGCCTGACGCGGGAGCGTGCGGGCTTCGAAGTGCGCGACGTGCACCCGACGCACTATGGCCGCATCTGCCCGATCGAGACGCCGGAAGGCCCGAATATCGGCCTGATCAACTCGCTCAGCACCTTTGCCCGCGTGAACAAGTATGGCTTCATTGAGACGCCCTACCGCACGGTGAAGGACGGCAAGGTGTCGCAGGAAGTGAACTACCTCTCCGCCATGGAGGAGCAGAAGCACACCGTGGCGCAGGCGTCGGCATCCACCGACAAGGACGGCAAGTTCACCGAAGAGCTCGTTTCGACCCGCCAGAACGGCGAATTCACGATGAGCCCCAACGAGAACGTCACGCTGATGGACGTTTCGCCCAAGCAGCTTGTCTCGGTCGCCGCATCGCTGATCCCGTTCCTGGAAAACGATGACGCCAACCGCGCCCTGATGGGATCGAACATGCAGCGCCAGGCCGTGCCGCTGGTACGCGCCGAAGCGCCGTGGGTCGGCACCGGCATGGAAGAGACGGTCGCCCGCGATTCCGGCGCCGCCATCTCGGCCAAGCGCGGCGGTATCGTCGACCAGGTCGATGCAGGCCGTATCGTGATCCGTGCCTCGGGCGAAGTCGATACGACGAACCCGGGCGTGGACATCTATACGCTGCAGAAATTCCAGCGCTCCAACCAGAACACCTGCGTCAACCAGCGTCCGCTGGTGAAAGTGGGCGACGTGGTGGAACAGGGCGACATCATCGCCGATGGTCCCTCCACCGATCTGGGCGAGCTGGCACTGGGCAAGAACGCGCTCGTCGCCTTCATGCCATGGAATGGCTACAACTATGAGGACTCCATCCTGATCTCCGAGCGCATCGTGAAGGATGACGTTTTCACGTCGATCCATATCGACGAGTTCGAGGTTATGGCCCGCGACACCAAGCTGGGCCCGGAAGACATCACCCGCGACATTCCCAATGTCGGCGAGGAAGCGCTGCGCAACCTCGACGAGGCGGGCATCGTCTATATTGGTGCCGAAGTGCATCCGGGCGATATCCTGTGCGGCAAGATCACGCCCAAGGGTGAAAGCCCGATGACGCCGGAAGAAAAGCTTCTGCGCGCCATCTTCGGCGAAAAGGCCAGCGATGTGCGCGACACCTCGCTCCGCCTGCCGCCGGGCGTTGCCGGTACTGTTGTCGAAGTCCGTGTTTTCAACCGTCACGGTATCGAGATCGACGACCGTACGCGCGCCATCCAGAACGAGGAAATCGAACGCCTCAAGAAGGATAGCGAGGACGAGCGCAACATCCTCAACCGCGCCACTTACAACCGCCTGCGCGACATGCTCAGCGGCCAGACGGCTTCGGCAGCGCCCAAGGGCGTGAAGAAAGGCACCGTCATCGATGACGAGGTTCTGGACGGTGTCGAGAAGCGCGAATGGTTCAAGTTTGCCGTCGCCGACGACAACATGCAGAGCCAGCTGGAAGCCGTTAAGGGCCAGTATGACGAGGCCGTGAAGGCCATCAAGGACAAGTTCGACGACCGCAAGGAGAAGCTCGAACGCGGTGACGAACTGGCACCGGGCGTCCTCAAGATGGTCAAGGTGTTCGTCGCGGTGAAGCGCAAGCTGCAGCCGGGCGACAAGATGGCCGGCCGCCACGGCAACAAGGGTGTGATCTCGCGCATCCTGCCGGAAGAAGACATGCCGTTCCTGGAGGACGGCACGCCGGTCGACATCGTGCTGAACCCGCTGGGCGTGCCTTCGCGCATGAATGTGGGCCAGATTTTCGAAACGCACCTGGGCTTTGCCGCTCGCGGCCTTGGCCAGCAAATCGGCGAGCAGCTGGACGAATGGCGCGCATCGAACCCCGATGCCACCGCCGGAAAGCCGCCTGCCGCGCTGATGGACAAGCTGAAGGATGTTTATGGTGAGAACTACCATGACGACCTGAACAGCCGCACGGGTGAGGAAGTGGCCGAGCTGGCGCACAATCTTCGCCGCGGTGTTCCGATGGGCACGCCGGTCTTCGATGGCGCGCGCGAGGCGGATGTCACCGACATGCTGCTAAAGGCGGGCTACGATGCGTCGGGCCAGTCGGACCTGTATGACGGCCGCACGGGTGAGGTATTCGACCGCAAGGTGACGGTGGGCGTGATTTACATGCTCAAGCTGCACCACCTGGTGGATGACAAGATCCACGCCCGCTCGATCGGCCCCTACTCGCTCGTCACCCAGCAGCCGCTGGGCGGTAAGGCGCAGTTCGGCGGCCAGCGCTTCGGTGAGATGGAAGTCTGGGCCCTGCAGGCCTACGGCGCGGCCTATACCTTGCAGGAAATGCTGACGGTGAAGTCGGATGATGTGATCGGCCGCACCAAGGTGTACGAAGCCATCGTCAAGGGCGACGATACCTTCGAGGCCGGCATTCCGGAGAGCTTCAACGTGCTCGTCAAGGAAATGCGCTCGCTGGGCCTGAATGTCGAACTCACTTCGCTGAATGACGGCGAAGAGGGCGAAGACGGCGACGGCTTCTCGCAGATCGCGGCTGAATAACAGGGGTCGGCGGGCTTTAGGGCTCGCCTCCCCTCCACCCCTGTTTCTCCCCCTCAAGGGAATGTGAAAAAATGAACGAACTGACCAAATTCACGAACCAGCTGGCGAAGCCCGAAACCTTCGACCAGATCCAGATCGGCCTTGCTTCGCCGGAGCGTATCCGCAGCTGGTCCTTCGGCGAAATCAAGAAGCCGGAAACGATCAATTACCGTACGTTCAAGCCCGAGCGTGACGGCCTGTTCTGTGCGCGCATCTTCGGTCCCGTGAAGGATTACGAATGCCTGTGCGGCAAGTACAAGCGCATGAAATACAAGGGCGTCGTCTGCGAAAAGTGCGGCGTTGAAGTCACCGTTACCAAGGTGCGCCGTGAGCGTATGGGCCACATCGAACTGGCCGCGCCTGTCGCTCACATCTGGTTCCTGAAGTCGCTGCCTTCGCGCATCGGCCTGCTGCTCGATATGCAGCTGAAGCAGCTCGAGCGCGTGCTGTATTTCGAAAGCTACATCGTGACCGAGCCCGGCCTCACGCCGCTGGAGAAGTTCCAGCTGCTGACCGAGGACGAGCTGCTCGACGCGCAGGACGAATATGGCGAAGACGCTTTCACAGCCGGCATCGGTGCCGAAGCGGTGAAGATCATGCTGATGGATCTCGATCTGGAGCAGGAGCGTGCCGACCTTCTTGAAGAGCTGGAGACGACCAAGTCCACGCTCAAGCCCAAGAAGATCATCAAGCGCCTGAAGGTCGTCGAAAGCTTCATCGATTCGGGCAACCGCCCGGAATGGATGATCCTCGAAGTCGTGCCGGTCATCCCGCCGGAACTGCGCCCGCTGGTGCCGCTGGATGGCGGCCGTTTCGCGACGTCCGACCTCAACGATCTCTATCGCCGCGTCATCAACCGTAACAACCGCCTGAAGCGCCTTATGGAGCTGCGCGCGCCGGACATCATCGTCCGCAACGAAAAGCGCATGCTGCAGGAAGCTGTCGATGCGCTGTTCGACAACGGTCGCCGTGGCCGCGTCATCACGGGTGCCAACAAGCGTCCGCTGAAGTCGCTCTCCGACATGCTCAAGGGCAAGCAGGGCCGCTTCCGCCAGAACCTTCTGGGCAAGCGCGTCGACTATTCGGGTCGTTCGGTCATCGTAACCGGTCCGGAATTGAAGCTGCACCAGTGCGGCCTGCCCAAGAAGATGGCCTTGGAGCTGTTCAAGCCGTTCATCTACGCGCGCCTCGACGCCAAGGGTCTTTCGATGACCCTCAAGCAGGCGAAGAAGTGGGTGGAGAAAGAGCGCAAGGAAGTCTGGGACATCCTCGACGAAGTCATTCGCGAGCACCCTGTGCTTCTCAACCGCGCACCGACGCTCCACCGCCTCGGCATCCAGGCGTTCGAGCCCGTACTGATCGAAGGCAAGGCCATCCAGCTGCACCCGCTCGTCTGCTCGGCCTTCAACGCCGACTTCGACGGCGACCAGATGGCCGTCCACGTGCCGCTTTCGCTGGAAGCCCAGCTGGAAGCACGCGTGCTGATGATGTCGACGAACAACATCCTCAGCCCCGCCAATGGCAAGCCGATCATCGTGCCTTCGCAGGACATGGTGCTGGGTCTCTATTATCTCTCCATGGACCGCGAAGGCGAGCCGGGCGAAGGCAAAGTTCTGGGCGATATCGACGAGGTGCACCAAGCGCTTCACGTCGGTGCCGTCACGCTGCACTCCAAGATCACGACCCGCGTCCCGCAGACGGATGAGAAGGGCAAGACTTACATGCAGCGGGTCGAAACGACGCCTGGCCGCATGTTGATCGCCGAGTGCCTGCCCAAGAGCCACAAGGTGCCATTCGAGGTCGTCAACCGTCTTCTCACCAAGAAGGATATCGGTGACGTGATCGACGAGGTCTATCGTCACACCGGCCAGAAGGACACGGTGCTGTTTGCCGACGCCATCATGGTGCTGGGCTTCCGCCACGCGTTCAAGGCGGGCATCAGCTTCGGCAAGGACGATATGATCATCCCGGACACCAAGGACGGTATGATCGACGAGACCAAGGCGCTGGTTGCCGATTACGAGCAGCAGTACCAGGACGGCTTCATCACCCAGCAGGAAAAGTACAACAAGGTGATCGACGCCTGGAGCCGTTGCGGCGACCAGGTGGCGAACGCCATGATGGAAGAGATCAAGGCGACGCCGAAGGACGACGATGGTCGTGAAGCGGCGATCAACTCGATCTACATGATGAGCCACTCCGGTGCCCGTGGTAGCCCGGCGCAGATGAAGCAGCTCGCCGGTATGCGCGGCCTGATGGCCAAGCCTTCGGGTGAGATCATCGAGACGCCGATCATCAGTAACTTCAAGGAAGGCCTGACCGTTCTTGAATACTTCAACTCCACCCACGGCGCCCGCAAGGGTCTGGCCGATACGGCGTTGAAGACGGCGAACTCGGGCTACCTGACCCGCCGCCTGGTCGACGTGTCGCAGGACTGCGTCATCGTCGAAGAGGATTGCAAGACCAGCAATGCGCTGGAAATGCGCGCCATCGTGCAGGGCGGCAGCGTGATCGCCTCGCTGGGCGAGCGTATCCTTGGCCGGACGGTGCAGGATGACATCATCAACGCCGCTACCGACGAAGTGATCGTCAAGGCCGGCACGATGATCGACGAGCCGATGGCCAAGGCCATCGAGGATGCCGAAGTGCAGCAGGCGAAGATCCGTTCGCCGCTGGTCTGCGAAGCCGAGCAGGGCGTGTGCGCCAAGTGCTACGGTCGTGACCTTGCACGCGGTACGCCGGTAAATATCGGTGAAGCCGTCGGCGTGATCGCCGCGCAGTCCATCGGTGAGCCGGGCACGCAGCTGACGATGCGGACCTTCCACATCGGTGGTGCGGCGCAGGTGAATGAAACCAGCCACCTTGAAAGCATGTCGGACGGCAAGGTCGTCTATCGCGACATGCCCACCATCAAGGACAAGAAAGGCCGCCGCCTTTCGCTCGCCCGCTCCGGCGAGATGGTCGTGATCGACAATGAAGGTCGCGAGCGCGCCATCCACCGCGTGCCCTACGGTACCGTCCTCATGTTCAAGGATGGCGCCAAGGTGAAGGAAGGCGATCGTCTGGCGGAATGGGATCCGTTCACCCTGCCGATCATCACCGAGCAGGCGGGTACCGTTCGCTATCAGGATCTTGTCGAAGGCAAGACACTGGAAGAACGCACCGACGATGCCACCGGTATCGCCCAGCGCGTGGTCATCGAGTACCGCGCCACGGGCCGTTCGAAGAAGGATGACCTGCGTCCGCGCATCACCCTTTTGAACGATGCCGGGGACGAAACCGAAGCGGCACGGTACATGCTTGCTCCGGGTACCACGCTGTCGGTCGATGACGGGCAGGAAGTGCAGGCCGGTGACATCATCGCACGTGCCAGCCGCGAAGCGTCGAAGACGCGCGACATCACCGGCGGTCTGCCGCGTGTTGCCGAGCTGTTCGAAGCGCGTATTCCGAAGGACGCCGCCGTGATCGCCAAGATCGACGGCAAGATGGAGTTCATTCGCGACTACAAGGCCAAGCGCAAGATCGCCATCGTTCCGGAAGAGGGCGATCCGGTGGAGTACCTGGTGCCGAAGACCAAGGTCATCGACGTGCAGGAAGGCGACTTCGTGAAGAAGGGCGATACGCTCATTTCGGGTTCGCCCAATCCGCACGACATTCTGGAAGTGCTGGGGATCGAGGCGCTGGCCGAATATCTCTGCACCGAAATCCAGGAAGTCTACCGATTGCAGGGTGTGAAGATCAACGACAAGCACATCGAGGTGATCGTTCGCCAGATGCTGCAAAAGGTCGAGATCACCGATGGCGGCGACACCACGCTGCTGCCGGGCGAGCAGGTGGACCTGGACGAGATGAACGACGTCAATTCCAAGCTTCCCCCGCGCAAGAAGAAGGCGGTCGGCAAGCCGATCCTGCTTGGTATCACCAAGGCAAGCCTGCAGACCCGCAGCTTCATCTCGGCGGCCTCCTTCCAGGAAACCACCCGCGTGCTGACGCAGGCGGCGGTTGAAGGGAAGAAGGACACGCTGATCGGCCTGAAGGAAAACGTGATCGTGGGTCGCCTCATCCCGGCAGGTACGGGCGCCGGCATGAACCGCCTGCGCGTTACCGCTTCCAGCCGCGATGCTGCGCTTCGTGCTCAGTACAAGAAGATGCAGGATGCGCTGGTCGCTGCCGAGGAAGCCGAAGCGGCTGCCAAGGCAGAAGACCTGGTTGCCCCTGAATCTGCCGAAGCCGAACACGAAGCCGAACTGGCGCAAGGTCCGGAAGCAGCGATCGGCGACGATCCGCTGGCACGCGTGGAGGGCGAAACCCATGGCACCGATGCCGATGCGGGCGACTACCTCAACGAAGACGCTGCCGATCACGACGGTACGGTGGAAGAGGCCGAAGCCGACACCACCGAAACCAAGCCGGATGATACCGCCGAATAAGGCTGCATTCAGCGAAAATGATGAAAGGCCCCGGAAGCATCGCGCTTTCGGGGCCTTTTTCATTGGTCCGCTGGCCGCGCGTTCTGGAGACTGGGCAATGAAACATGTGCTTTTGACTATCGCCGCAAGCTGCCTGCTGGGCTGCGCGCCAACGCCGACGCAGGATAATAATTCTGCAGAACAGGCGAACACCGCAAGTGCCGATCATGTTTCCGGCCGGTATCAGGTTTTTGCGCTGAATGAGGTAGCGCTAACGCCGAGCGCAAACGGCTTGCCCGAGGTGACGATAGAAGACGGTCGCCTGCATTTGCAGTCGCAGTGCATCTTTCACGATTGGGAATTTTCCCGCGATGGGGAGACGGTCCGCACCGGCTCGTGGGATTATGGCGACGAGGCGGTGGGCATGTGCGCTCGCGGGCTGACCGAAACCGAGCAGACCAGTATTACCGTTCTGTCGGAGGTTGACCGGATCATCCGCGTGGCGGGCGGCTATTACCTCTCCGGTCCTGCGGGCAATATCCAACTCCAGACCATTCCGGATCCTGCCGAGGTCGCCGCTCGCGATGTCGATCTGAGGGGGCATTGGTCGGTGCGCTCGCTCGATGGAGCGGACCTGCCATACTCGATCGAACTGCAGGCCAATTTCGACGAGATCTGGTGGAACCCGGGATGCGCGGGGCAAGGTCGTCAATACGCCATCGATGGCTCCGCCTTCTCGACCGTGCCGCCGCCCGATGGAGCGCGAGAGGTCTGCGCCATCGGCTACCCCGAAGAATTGCCACGCATCTGGCAGGTTATGGATCAGGCGGAGACGATCGTCTCACGGCGCGACGGCGTGGTCGTGATCTCCGGCCCGGACGGCACGGTGGGCTTGGTGCCTGCGCCGGCGCCAATTCAGGATTGAGCATTTAAACGCTATTGCAAATCATTCGCATTGCAATGCTGCGACGAGGCGCTAGACTTGCTGCGAATCAATCGCAACTAGCTGTCAGGATCGTCTATGTCCGATAATCGTGCCGCCACCACCGTCAGCCCCGCCGCACGCAACGTGATCCGCTCGCTCATGCAGATGCCGACCATGCCCTATCGCTCGGCGGTGCAGATGCGCGTGGTGCTTGGCATTCGCTGGATGGCGCTGTGCTCAAGGCGCGGGCACGATCCGGTGGTGGAACTGACCCAGCGCCTCGGCTCGGTAACGGCGGCCAAGGCTTTTCTCGATTTTGCCGATCTGGCGGGCCGCTGCTGGCCCGATACCGTGCAGGTGATGCGGCCTTGCTGCGTGCAGATGACGGCGGATGAAACCGTCTTTGCGGGCATGGCCGATGCGGCGGCGCGTGCGGATCGTGATGCCTTCGGGACTGTGCTGGCAGGCCTCATCCGTCACGACCGGCATGAGGCGCTGTACCAGGCTGCCGTCGCTGCAGTTGCATCGGGCAGCTGACCATCCGCTTGCGCGATCCGGGCTTGTGACGCGCGCGCCCCGCGCGTAATCGCGCCTTCCATGACCACGATCACCCGCTTCGCGCCGTCGCCCACGGGCCGCCTGCATGTCGGCAATATCCGCACCGCGCTGCACAACTGGATGCTGGCGCAAAAGGCCGGTGGGCGCTTCATGTTGCGCATCGACGATACCGATGCAGAGCGCAGCCGCGAGGAGTATGTCGAAGCGATCCGCGAGGATCTGGCGTGGCTGGGCCTGCACCCCGATGGCGAGGAACGGCAATCTGCACGGCTTTCGCTGTATGATGAGGCGTTCGAACGGCTGAAGGACGCAGGCCGCGTCTATCCGGCCTATGAAACGCAGCAGGAACTCGAACTGAAGCGCAAGGTCCAGCTCGGGCGCGGACTGCCGCCGATCTATGATCGGGCTGCGCTCGCCCTGTCCGAAGACGACCGCGCCGCCAACGAAGCTGCCGGCGAGATGCCCCACTGGCGCTTCCGCCTCGATCATGATGAGCCCATCACGTGGGAAGACGGGGTGCGGGGCGCGCAGAAATTCGACGCTGCCCAGCTCTCCGATCCGGTCATCCGCCGCGCCGATGGCTCGTGGCTCTATATGCTGCCCAGCTGTGTCGACGATATCGACATGGGCATTACCGATGTGCTGCGCGGGGAAGATCATGTGTCGAACACCGCAGTGCAGGTGCAGATGTTTACAGCGCTCGGCGCCCAGCCGCCGCGCTTCGCGCATGAGGCGCTGCTGGTGGGGCGTGAAGGCAAGCTCTCCAAGCGCCTGGGATCGCTCGGCTGCGATGCTTTCCGCGAACGCGGTATCGAGCCCGAAGCATTGATCGCGCTGCTGGCCCGGCTCGGCACCAGCCTGCCGGTGGAGCCTATCGCCCATCGCGACACGCTTGTTGGCACCTTCGACCTTTCGACTTTCGGGCGCGCGCCCGCCAAGTTCGACGATGCCGAGCTTGACCGCGTCAACACCGCCATCGTCCACCAGTTGGACTATGCAGACGTCGCGGATCGCCTGCCGCACGGCATGTACGATGCCGCGTGGCACGCCATCCGCCCCAATCTCGAAACCGTGGGCGGTGCAAGGGAATGGTGGGCTATCGTACAGGGCCCGGTCACGCCGCCCGAGATGAACGGCGATACGCGGGCTTATCTCGCCGAAGCGGCCAGTACCCTCGAGTGGTCTGCCACGCCATGGCAGGATCTGACCGCCACGCTGAAGGCGCAGACGGGTCGCAAGGGAAAAGACCTGTTCCTGCCGCTGCGACAGGCACTCACGGGGCAGAACCATGGTCCGGACATGGGTGAGCTGCTGCCGCTGATTGGGGAAAAAGAGGCGCGCAAACGCCTTCAGAATGCAGCTTCATCCTGATCCATCGGCCGTTCGTCGATGCCATGTAACATAGTCACTTGACGTTCACGCAGGGGCTTGTAGGGCCGCCATGATATATTGTGACCTTTGACCGGACGGACCCAAACCCATGCGTTTCACTGTAATTACCGCCCTGCTGGCGACAGCAGCCATGCCCGTCTCCGCGCTCGCGCAGGATGCCGCGAACGATGAGGATACCGACGGCGAAGTCGTGCACCAGGATCGCATCGTCGTCCGCGCCCCCGGCGTGGACGAGCTGAGCATCCTTGCCGGCACATCCATTGTGCAGGGCGAGGATTTGCTGCGCGAGCAATCGGGACAGATCGGCGAAGTGCTCGACGGTCTGCCGGGCGTCGCCACCACCGGCTTCGCGCCGGGTGCCTCGCGCCCGATCCTGCGCGGCCTCGATGGGGAGCGCGTACGGGTGCTGACCGACGGCATCGGCAATATCGATGCCTCCAACACCTCCGCCGACCACGGCGTCTCGATCGACCCGCTGACGGCGGAACGGATCGAAGTGCTGCGCGGGCCTGCAACGCTGCTTTACGGCTCCTCGGCAGTGGGCGGCGCGGTCAACGTTATCAGCCGCAGCCTGCCGCGCACCATGCCCGAAGGCGGCATGGACGTGGAAGCGCTGGCCGCTTACGACACGGCTTACGACCTGCGCCAGATCGGCGGTTCCTTTAACGTCGCGCTGTCGGATGACTTCGTGCTGCACGCCAATGGCAGTTACCGCGAGACGGACGATTTCGAGATCCCCGACTTCCAGCTGACGCCGGACCTGCGCGCCGACCTGTTGGCCGACGCCGCCGAGGAAGAGGACGAAGGCGAGTTCGAGGAAGCCGAAGAGCTGCGCGAACAGGCCAATGTCGAAGGCTTCGTGCCTAATAGCTACACAGAGACCTACTCCTTCGGCGTAGGCATGGGCTATGTCGGCGAAGGCCTGCGCATCGCGGCGTCTGCGGGCTATTACGACACGCTTTATGGCATTCCGGCCGGCCCCGGCGGCCATGGTCATGGCCATGGCGGAGACGATCATGACGACGATCATGATGATGACCACGATGACGATCACGGCGAGGAAGAAGGCGAAGAAAACATCGCCATCGACCTGAAGCAGGTGCGCTTCGACTTCGAAGCCGGCGTCGCACTGGGCGGCTTCTTCGACGAGTTGGTCGTGCGCCTCGGCCATTCCGATTACACGCATACCGAGCTGGAGGGCGACGAGATCGGCACCGTGTTCGACGTGCGCGGCACCGAGGGCCGGTTCGAGCTGACACAGGCGCCGACCGAGAACTGGCGCGGCGCGATCGGCGCGCAATTCTACCTGCGCGATTTCCAGGCGATCGGCGAAGAGGCTTTCGTTGCCCCGAACGAGACCGAGCAATTCGCCCTTTTCACCCTGCAGGAACTGATGTTCGGCCCGGTGGAGCTGGAAATTGGCGCTAGGTATGAAAACACAACCCAATCCTCGGCCCCGCTTGGTATCGAGCGCGATTTCGATACCTTCTCGGGCGCGGTGGGCCTCGCCTACACGGTCAGCCGCGATGCGCGCATCGGCTTCAACGCGACGCGCACCGAACGCGCGCCCGCCGGTGAGGAACTCTTCGCCGACGGCCCGCACCTCGCCACCCAGCAATTCGAGATCGGCGATCCCGACCTAGGCGTCGAGTCCGTATGGGGGCTGGAAGGTTATTTCGATGCCAATATCGGCCGCGTGCAGGCCCGCGTTGCCGCCTTCTACAACACATTCGACGATTTCATCTACCTGAGTGAAACGGGCGAAGAAGAGGACGAGCTGCCCGTCTTCGAATTCCTGCAGAACGATGCCGATTTCTACGGCTTCGAGGTCGAGGCATCGGCACCCATCGCCACCTTCTCGGGCGGTACGATCCTGGCCGATGTAGGCGCGTCCTATGTCGAGGCCGAGCTGAACGATGGCACCCCGTTGCCGCGCATCCCGCCGCTGGAGCTGTCGGGCGCGCTGGAATGGCAATCCGACCTGTTCGACCTGCGCGGCGAAGTGGAATGGTATGACGACCAGACCCGCACCGCGCCGTTCGAGGAAGAGACCGAAGGCTTCACCCATGTGAATCTTTCGGCCGCCATCCACCCCTTCCGCGGAGACCGCTTCGTGCTGCTGTTGCAGGCGAATAACATCTTCGACGTGGAAGGCCGCCGCCATACCAGCTTCACGAAGGAATTCGTGCCGCTGGCCGGCCGCAACTTCCGCATCACGGCAAGAACGAGGTTTTGATTGCGAAGCCGCATCCGCGGCTTCGTCCTCGCTAGACGCGCTTCGCTACGCTACGCGCCCGCTGCGGGCGGGCGTTTGCCCTTGCCCTCGGCTTGCGCCGAGCGATTTCTGGAGCGCTGCTTGGGGTTAGCACTGTACTCGGAGGCGAAAGCTTCCGACAGCGAGCGAACGCGAAGCCCGCAGGTGCCGCGCAGCCGGAACGCAGTCCCGGCGGAGCGAACAGCACCGAGGATGAACCGGCGGATGGTGGTTCACAATCTCGGAAGCGTTACTCCGCGCTGGCCCATATATTTGCCCGCGCGGTCGGCATAAGTCGTCTCGGGCCGTTCATTGCCTTGTAGAAACAGGAACTGGCATGCGCCTTCATTGGCGTAGATCTTGGCGGGCAGCGGCGTGGTGTTGGAGAATTCCAGCGTCACATGGCCTTCCCAGCCCGGTTCCAGCGGGGTGACGTTCACGATGATGCCGCAGCGCGCATAGGTGCTTTTGCCAAGGCAGATGACGAGCACATCGTCGGGGATGCGGAAATACTCCACCGTCCGCGCCAGCGCGAAGCTGTTGGGCGGGATGATGCAGCAATCAGTTTCCTTGTCGACGAAGCTGTTGCTGGCAAAATCCTTCGGATCGACCACCGCACTGTCGATATTGGTGAAGATCTTGAACTCGGGCGCGACGCGGGCGTCGTAGCCATAGCTCGAAAGCCCGTAGGAGATGTTCCCCTCGCGGCGCTGCGCTTCCACAAACGGCTCGATCATGCCGTTGTCCTGCGCTGCCTTGCGAATCCACTTGTCCGATAGAATGGCCATCAGCGATGGATTCCCCAAGCCGCGCCGCAGGGCAAGGCCGTGCGGGGCAGAGCGGGGCGTTTTCCCAATGAGTCTGATCGGCTAGGGCGGCGGCGATGAAGATCGTGTTCAGCAGGAAAGGGTTCGACAGCTCGGCGGGCGGCGGGCCATCGCCCATCGTGGACGGGCGGCCAATCAGCCTGCCGATCCCAGCCAGTGGTGCGCTTTCACGCACCACCTATGGCGAATTGGGGCTGGGCGAACATGCAGCATCGGCTTCGCGCGGCAGGTTGGGGGCGGATAGCCTCTGCCATCACGATCCCATGTTCCTGGACGATGGGCGCGCCATTCTTGGCCAGTGCAGCGCCGCCCAGACTCATCTTGAGCGGCAGGGCGTGGGCGAGGGCGACGTATTCCTGTTCTTCGGCCTTTTCCGTGAAGGCAAAACCCCGCCGCACCATCGCATCTTCGCATTTCTCAAGGTCGAGGAAATGCTGCCGCTTGCGACCGCCTCACCGAAGCGCATTGATGCGTTGCGCGATCTCGGCATGCCGCACGCCATCGGGATGCACGCGGCCAACGATGTCGCATGGATCGGCCGTGGTCGGACCGCGACCCGCGCTTCCGACAGGCTGCGCCTGACAGTCCCGGAAGGGCCGCCCAGCCTGTGGCGCATCCCGCCATGGCTGGCCGAGACGGGACTAAGCTACCATGATCGCCCCTCCCGCTGGGAGCGTGCCGGTCGCCTGCAAAGCGTGGCGCGCGGCCAGGAATTCGTCGCCGATATCGGCGAGCGATCGGACGCGAAGGACTGGCTGGCTGCGACTATGGAAGAAATCTAGGCAAGCTGCGCGGCATGGGTGCCACGGGCTGCGGCGTCGCCGTTCAATGCATTGATCCCGGCATGCACGCGCGCTTCGATTTCGTCGCGCTGCAAGCCCGCTTCGATGGGCTCGCCGAAATGCAGCGTAATGGTGCCCGGCCGCTTCCAGACGCGGTGATAGGACGGCCCGCTCGTCACGGCCACCGGCACGACCGGCAGGCGGAGGAGCTTATACAGGGCGGCGAAACCCGATTGCAGCGGCGGACATGACCCATGCGGCACGCGCGTGCCTTCGGGGAAGATGATGATCGGGCGATCATCCTCCACCAGCGGTTGCACTTCGCGGATCATGCTGCGCAGCGCTTTCGCGCCTTGGTTTCGGGCAACCGGGATCAGGCCGTAGATCCGCGCCACGCGCCCCCAGCCGGGGATGGCGAACAGCTCCTGTTTGGCGAAGAGTGCGGGGTGGTCGAAGCGGTATGGCAGATTGATCGCCTCGAACATGCTTTCATGCTTGATGGCGTAGAAGGCGCGGCCCTCGGGGCGTGTGCCGGTCTCGATCACTTCGATGCGCAGCAGCTTTTCGCACAGCATCTGGTGAAAACCGGACCACGCATCGCAAATGCCCCGCAGCCTCTCGCGGGCAACGAAGATCGCCGCAACGGCCGCAATCACATAGGCGCAGCTGCCCCAGAAAAAGCAGAAATAGAACGCGGTATTGCGCAGGTAGATCATCCCAGCACCTGAAGCACCCATACCGCGATGAACTTGTGATATTCAAGGAACAGCGTGTCGAGGCTCGCTTGCGATTTCACCGCATCGCGTGTGACAGAGGTGTCGTCGGGCAGCTGGTCCTGCAATTCCAGCGCGGCGCGGCGCATGTGATAGTCCGCCGTGACCAATCGCAGCGAGTTGTAATCGCGATCCTCCAGCCACTGCGCCGTTTCCCGCGCATTGCCGCGCGTATCGAGGGCGGAAAAGCCGAGCGTCACGCAGCAGTCCATGATGCGGGAAGGCACATCGAATTCAGCCTGGAATTCAGCGGGCTGCACGGTCGTGTCCACGCCTGTCACCAGCATCTGTTCGGCAGCGCCCGTTTGCAGAATTTCAAGGCCGCGCTCGATCCGTCCGCCGCTGCCGGTGGGAACGACGATCGCGTCAGTCTGCGCGCGTGCGGCGGGCTGGGGCAGTGCGATGGAAAACCACACGAAGCCAAGGGCCCACACGATCAGCGGGATCGCAACAAGGCGGCGGATCAACATGGGTTTCTGCCCGGCTCCCAAATTCACAACATGCGCCGCAGCGCGCCGATCACGGTGATGCGGGCGGTCAGCATCGCCAGCAGCACGCCGCAGATAGGCACGCAGGCGATCGCAATCCAGTCCCGAATGGTCAGCGCGCCGCCCGTCATCAGTCCCGATCCGAGCGCGGCGAACTGCTGGGCGAGCACGAAAATCGCGCCGACGCCCAATGCCAGCCCGGCTGCCCCGCCAAGAGCGGCATCCATGCCGATGGAACGCTGGAAGATGCGCGCGATCTGGCTGTCCGTCCCGCCGAGGTGGTGGATGACGTCGATCGTATCGCGATTGGAGCCCAATGCACTGCGCGCCGCCAGCCAGATGGCGGCGACGCTGGCAAGCGCCAGCAACACGACGAGCCCGATGGCGAGGTATTGTACAGTGCGGATCGCCTCGAACACCGGTGCCAGCCACCCGGCCTGCGCATCCACCCGCGCCGAGGGAGCCACGGCGGTCAACTCGCTGCGGAGCGCGCGCAGTCGATCTGCGGTAATGTCTTGCGAGAGGCGCACGTCGATCAGGGCGGGGACAGGCACGGCGTCTTCCTGCCCGCTCGTCTCGCCAAGCCACGGGGAGATCAGGGCTTCCAGTTCCTCGTCCGGAACGCGCACAACCTGCGCCACATCATCGCGGCCCTGCAGCAGGCGCACTGCCGCTTCTGCCTGCCGCTCCCGCGCAGCGGGAGCGCCTTCGACGATCTGTACGGTGATGTCGCCTGCAATCGCCGCCCGCGCATTGCCAGCGACATTGCTGAGCGAGAGGCCAAGCGCGGTCGCCATGACGGTCAAAGCGATCATGATAGCGATCACCCACGGCATCGGCCCGGCAATGCGCGCCTGCGGCAACATGCGCGCGCTTTCGCTGCCGAAGCGCGGCGATCCGCGGCGGATGAGGGAAGGAGCGTCGCTCAAGATCCGGCAGCCTCTCGCCGGGGCGGATAGCGCAGGGCGCCGGTGGGATCGGACAGCGTGCCCCTGTCGAGCCGCATGATGAGCGAATCCGGCACTTTGCGCAGCAAATGCACGTCGTGCGTCGCCACCACCACCGTGGTGCCGAGGCGATTGAGCGCCTCGAACAGCCGCAGCAGCTTGACCGCCATGTCCGGGTCGACGTTACCCGTTGGCTCGTCCGCAACGAGAATTTCGGGCCGGGCAATCACTGCGCGGGCGATGGCGACACGCTGCTGTTCCCCGCCAGATAGCGTGGCCGGGCGCGCATCGCGGCGATGGTCTAGCCCCACCCATTCCAGCATGTCGGATACGGGCTTCGCAATCTCTCCCTCGCTCATGCCGGAAATACGCAGCGGCAGGGCCACATTGTCGAAGGCAGTCAAGTGTGGGATCAGGCGGAAATCCTGGAAGACCGTACCGATCCGGCGCCGGAAATCGGGCAGGCGGCCGCGCTTTTGCGTAATCAGGTCGTGCCCGAACATGCGGATTGCGCCGCGCGTGGGGCGCTGCGCAAGGTAGAGCAGTTTGAGCATGCTCGTCTTCCCCGCACCGCTGGCACCTGTCAGGAAGTAGAAACTGCCGGGATAGAGCGTAAAGGAAATATCGCTCAGCACCTCACGGTCGGTGCCGTAGCGCAGTCCGACATTATCGAACTGGACAATGGATTGCTCGGCCGCGCTCATAAGGCGGGATTAGGAGCAATCATGCTGCGCGGGAAGGGCCGTGTCGCCATGGAAAGCCGGAATAGGGGCTGCTCTTTGTGGAAAAAAGCCCGAACCGGGCCGATGTTGCGGTGCGCGGCGCTTGTTGCATGGGATGCACAGGCGTAACGCATTGGTTCGTGCGATGATCATCCAGTGCCCTGCCTGCTCGACGAAATACGTCGTGCCCGACACCGCCATCGGCGTGGAAGGCCGCACCGTGCGCTGTGCGAAATGCCGGCATAGCTGGTTCCAGGATGGACCTGTGCTGGAGCGGCCTGCGCAGGTGGAACCCGCATTTCCGCCACCGCCACCGCCACCACCGCCGCCACCGTCGCCAATACCGCCGTCGCCAGTGCCCCCGCCTGCTGCGCCTGTGGTCGAGCGCGCGGAGGCCGAACCGCGAGCAGCCGAGCGCGAGAGCGTGCCGGACGAGCCAGCGCCCACTCCGACGCCGGTTGCAGAGCGCGAGCCGGAACCACAACCCGAACCGGAGCCGGTCGAGGATCGCCCGCCACCGGTGCAGGAAGAGCCCGCGCCGCCTCCTCCGCCGCCGGTCGCGGATCCGGAAGACGACTATGACGACGATTATTCGCAATTCGACGCAGAACCGCCATTCCGCCCCCGCCGCAACACGCTTAAAATGTGGACATGGGCAGGCGTGATTTTTGCAGCGCTTACCGCAGGCACGATATTCGCCGTCAGCTATTGGGGCCTGCCCGACTGGGTGCCGGTGGAACAGCCGACCTTTGCTGCAAGCAATGACAGCCTCCAGCTTGAATTCCCGCAGGAGGAGCAGGAGCGCCGCCGCCTGCCCAATGGCACGGAGTTTTTTGGCGCAAGCGGACGCATCACCAATATCGGCACCGACACGCTGGATGTGCCGACCATCCTCATCGTGCTGCGCGACGAGCGTGACGCCATCGTCTACAGCTGGGAAGTGCCGCCCCCGCAGGCGACCATCGCGCCGGGCGAAAGCGTGGCGGTGAACGAGGCCGTTACCGATATTCCGCCCCGCGCGGCCTATGCCGAATTCGGCTGGGCTCCGAACTAGCATTTCGCCGCTTGCAGGCGCGGGGGCACTTTGCTAGTGGCGCGCTCCTACCGAGACGGGGCAGGCCATGCTCCTTCCCAATATGATGTGCGGTCGTGGCGGAACTGGTAGACGCGCAACGTTGAGGTCGTTGTGGGTGAATAACCCGTGGAAGTTCGAGTCTTCTCGACCGCACCATCATCTTCTCCTGACAATCCGGCAATTCCTGCGCCAAAACGTGGCTTTTGCGCGCCCGGTATTTCGGAACCCGCGCGGCGTTATGGCCGTTGTTCGGAAAAGGAGATTGTACATGATTGGCAAGATTATCGGAGCGGCCGCTGGTGCCGCGGCAGGCAATGCGGCACGCGGCGTAAGCGGTACGGGCGGGGCCATTCTCGGCGCGCTCGCCATTCCTATTGCCCGCCGGATGGGCTTCATGGGTCTGCTGGGCGCTCTGGGAGCCGGCTACCTGCTGAAGCGCGCATCGGACAAGGGCGATCTCAATCGCACGGCAGGACAGCCCCGCGCAGCGGTCTGATCGCAGCATAAAACCGATTTTTCAGCGGCCTCGCTCTCCTTCCGGGAGCGGGGCCGTTTCGCGTCTATGCAGGGGTTGCGCGCGATGCACGAATATCCAGTGGATGGCCAAGACCTGCTTTCTTGAACCGAATCGCTGCCCTGCCTACCTCGAACGGGCAACACAGGATCGAGATACGCCATGGCTACCCATCACACCCGCATGCTCATTATCGGCTCCGGCCCCGCAGGCTATTCTGCAGCTATCTATGGAGCGCGCGCCGGGATGGAGCCGATCGTGGTGCAGGGGCTGCAGCCCGGCGGCCAGCTGACCATCACCACAGATGTCGAGAATTATCCCGGGTTCGAGGATGTGATCCAGGGCCCGTGGCTGATGGAACAGATGCAAAAACAGGCCGAGCATGTCGGCACGCGCATGATGTGGGATACGATTGTCGAGGTCGACCTCGAGAATGGATCTCCGTTCCGTGCCATCGGCGATAGCGGCGATGAATATGTGGGCGATGTGCTGGTGATTGCCACGGGCGCGCAGGCGAAGTGGCTGGGCGTGCCGGGCGAGGAAGAGCTGGGCGGCAAGGGCGTGTCGGCCTGTGCGACTTGCGACGGCTTCTTCTATCGCGGCAAAAAGGTCGCTGTGATCGGTGGCGGCAATACCGCTGTCGAAGAGGCGCTCTACCTCACCAATCACTCCGACGATGTGACGCTGATCCACCGCCGCGACGAATTGCGCTCGGAAAAGATCCTGCAGGATCGCCTATTCGCCAGCGAGAAGATTACCCCGCTGTGGAACAAGACGGTGGAACGGTTCGTGGCCGGTGAGAATGGCGCGCTGGGCAAGCTGGAACTGGTGGACACCGTCACCGGCGAAAAGAGCGAGCTGGACGTGGACGGCGCCTTTGTCGCCATCGGCCACGCGCCCGCGACCGAGCTGTTCAAGGGCAAGCTGCCGATGGACGATAGCGGCTATTTGCTCGTCGAGCCCGGCACGCCCAAAACCGCGATCCCCGGCGTCTTCGCTTGCGGCGATGTGATGGACCACACCTATCGCCAGGCGGTGACGGCGGCGGGTACGGGCTGCATGGCGGCGCTGGATGCCGAGCGCTTCCTGGCGACGCTGGAATTCGCGGCGAAGGAAGCGGCGGAGTAATTTGGCGGGCGTGCTTTATCTCGACGACCTGACTGTCGGCGACAGGTTCGAGAGCGAGCCATACGAGATGACCGAGGCGGCGATCATCGCCTTCGCGCGGGACTACGATCCACAGCCCTTCCATGTCGATCCGGACGCGGCGCAGGACACCTTCTTCCAAGGACTTGCGGCGAGCGGGTGGCACACCGCCGCCATCACCATGCGGCTGATGGTGCAATCGGTGCCCTTCGCCAATGGCGCGATCGGTGCGGGCGGCGACTTGCGCTGGCCCGAACCCACCCGCCCTGGCGACAGGCTGCGGCTGGTGACGACGATAGAAGACATCATTCCAAACCGCTCGAAGCCGGGCCGCGCGCGGGTGGTGGCGCTGTGCCAGACGCTGAACCAGCACGATGCGATCAAGCAGGAGTTTCGCCCGAACCTGATGGCATGGAAGCGCGGGGTGGACCCGGCAGCATGAGAGCCTTCGCGTCGCTTACGGCATGTGGGCTTCTTGTTGCCTGTACCCACACGCCGGCCCAGCCGGTCGAGCCGTTGTCCCTTGCGCCGAACGGCTATGCCGGCGACATCTATTGGGCGAGCGTAAATGCGAGCGGCGGTTCGCAATGCGATCCCGGGCTTGGCGGTGCTGCGAGGGAGCAGTTCGAGCGTTATTTCGAATACCGCGTCGAAACGGTGATGGAAGCCTATGAGGCGCGATACGGGCCGGCACAGGAGTTCCTCGTTCCAACGATCTGCCGGCGCTGGAACGGTTCGGATGCAGCTTTCTTTCGCAACCTGCGCGATGAGCGCCGGGAATTCGACCGCTGGCTCACCCGTGTGGAGGCAGGCATTGAAAGCTGGGACGAGACCGGGATGGAGCGAAGTACGCAATAAGGCGTTGAAGCTTTGAGGTGTGTTTATGACCGAATCCGACTTGCTGAACCAGTATCGCCATTCGGCGAATAATTGCCGCCAGATGCTGGAGGCCATCGACCGCAAGCTCGCCCGCGCGCTCGATTGCCTTTACAAGAACGATTTCGACACCTGCCGTGAATTGCTGGAAGGGCTGACGAGCTCGCTGCCCGAAGCGATGGCCATTATCAGCCATGAGAACGACAGCCAGCGAGACGCGGCTGCCAAGGACAAGGGCTGTTAGTCCGCACTTCCGCCGCGCCCGAAATCGGGTCGCGCGTCATCCTGCCCTTGCTCGACGATCCGTCGCCTGATCTTGCGCGTGCGGCTGAATAGATCGTGCATGGCATCGCCGTCGCCTGCGTCGATAGCTTGCCGCATCCGTTCGAGGTCGCCTTGGAACCGGTCGAGCATGGAAAGCACGGCGTCGCGATTGTTCAGGAAAACGTCGCGCCACATGACCGGGTCGGAGGCGGCGATGCGCGTGAAATCGCGAAAGCCGCCGGCGGAATATTTGATGACCTCGCCGCGCGTTACCTCCTCCAGATCGCTCGCCGTGCCGACGATGGTGTAGGCAATCAGGTGCGGGATGTGGCTGGTGACGGCGAGCACCATGTCGTGATGCGCCGCGTCCATCACCTCGACGCGGCTGCCCAAGGCCTCCCAGAAGGCCACGAGGCTTTCCAGCTTCCCGCGTGGTGTATCCTGTGGCGGGGTGACGATGCACCAGCGATGCCTAAACAGCGCGGCGAAACCCGCATCGGGTCCGGATTGCTCGGTACCCGCCACGGGGTGCGCGGGAATAACGCTATGGCGAGGCAGGGCATCGGCTAGAGCCTTGGCGACCGACACTTTCGACGATCCCACATCGCTGACGATGGTGTGGGCCGGGAGGCCGGGTGCCATATCGCGCGCGGCGTCTGCCATCGCTCCGACCGGTACGCAAAGGATGACCAGATCGGCGCCGCGAACCGCTTCTACGGCAGTTTCCGCGATGCTCGACGCCAATCCGAGCTCGCGCGCTCGTTCTCGCACGGCGGGATCGGCATCGTATCCGCTGGTGATTACGCCTGTCAGGTTTTCGCGGATCGCCAAGCCGATGGAGCTGCCGAGCAGGCCCAGCCCGATGATAGCGACCCGTTCAAACATCCATGTCCTCGCCCGTCACGCGGCCCAGCGTATCGGCGATGATCTCCATGTCCGCGCGCTTGCCGATGGTGATGCGCAGCCCCTTGGAAAGCTCCGGTCCCGGCAAGTGCCTTACGGCATATCCGGCGTCCGCAATCGCTTCCAGCGCGCGCTGCGCCATCGCGGCTTCTGGGAACATCACCAGCACGAAATTGGCCTGGCTGGGCACTGCGCGTAACCCGCGATTGCTCAGCGCCTCGATACGGCGGACGAAATGCTCGCGCTCAGCACTGTTATGTTCGCGGCTGTGCGTCACGAAATCCTGGTCGGCTGTTGCCGCCAGCGCCGCGCGCTGCCCGCTGGAGGTGACGTTGAAAGGCCCGCGAATGCGGTTCAGCGCGTCGACCAGATGCGGCGCGCCCGTGGCCCAGCCGATGCGTTCAGCCGCGAGACCGTAAATCTTGGAGAAGGTGCGCGTGACAAGCGCGTTGTCGCTCTGCTGCGCCAGTTGCAGGCCGCCATCGCTGTCCTCGTCATTTAGATATTCGGCATAAGCCTGGTCCAGCACCAGCAACACGCGGGCGGGCAGGCGCGAATGCAATCGGGCGATGTCCTCGCGCGGAAGGAAGGTGCCGGTGGGATTGTTGGGATTGGCGATGAACATCACGCGCGTGTTCTCGGTTACCGCGCCCAGTAGTGCATCGACATCGGCGGTGAAATCGGCATCGGGCACTTCGACCGGGGTGGCACCGCAGCGGTTGGCAGCGATATCGTACACCGCGAAGCTGTGGCGGCTGAACACCACCTCGTCGCCGTGACCGGCAAAGCCTTGGGCGGCAAGGTTCAACAATTCGTCCGACCCGGTGCCGCACACGATGCGCGCCGGATCGAGGCCGTGCAAGGCGCCGATGGCTTCGCGCAAAGCCGTGGCGCCGGGGTCGGGATAAAGGCGCGGTTCGCCTGCCACGCCAAGCGCCTCAAGCGCGGCGGGCGAGCAGCCGAGCGGGTTCTCATTCGCGGAGAGCTTCACCAGCGGCCTGCCGTCGGCGGACTTGCTCTTGCCCGGCGTGTAGGCGTGGATCGCCTCGACATAGGGCTTCATCTGCGGGCGATCAGGAGATGTCTTGTCGGTCACTATGCGTTCGGCATTTAGCGCGCTTTGCGGCGATTGACAGCACGCTTTGCCTCCGACAAGCCAGCGCAACGGGATTTTCCATGGCAGACCGGACAGACGCACCTTTCCGCACCATCGTGCTGGACCACACGCTGCCGCTCGATAGCGGGCGCACGCTTGCGGGCGTGGAAGTGGCTTACGAAACCTATGGCGAACTGGCCGAAGACCGGTCCAATGCAATCCTTATCTTCCACGCGCTGACGGGCGACCAGTTCGTGGCCGGCACCCATCCGCAGACCGGCAAGCCCGGCTGGTGGGAGCGCATGGTCGGGCCTGGGAGGCCCATCGATACAAACCGATATCACGTGATCTGCGCCAATGTCATCGGCAGCTGCATGGGGTCCACGGGCCCTGCCAGCGCGGGCGAGGACGGCGCGCCTTTCGCCATGCAATTTCCCGTGATCACCATACGCGACATGGTGCGCGCGCAGGTCGCCTTGCTCGATGCGCTGGGGATCCAGCAGCTGCACGCCGTTGTCGGCGGATCGATGGGCGGGATGCAGGCGCTATCCTTCGCGGCCAACTGGCCGGAGCGGACCGCGCGCGTGCTCGCCATCGCCACCACGGCGCGCCATTCTGCACAGAACATCGCGTTCCACGAAGTCGGGCGGCAGGCGATCATGGCGGACCCGGCCTGGAATGGCGGCGATTATTACAACGGCGCTGCGCCGGACAAGGGCTTGGCGGTGGCGCGCATGGCAGCGCACATCACCTATCTTTCCGAAGCGGGACTCACCGAGAAATTCGGTCGTCGCTTGCAGGATCGCGACGCCAAGAGCTTCGGCTTCGATGCCGATTTCCAGGTTGAAAGCTACCTGCGTTACCAGGGGCTGAGCTTTACCGATCGCTTCGATGCCAACAGCTATCTCTACATCACGCGCGCCATGGACTATTTCGACCTTGCCGAGGAAGCGGGCGGATTGCTGGCCGATGCTTTTGCCGGCGCGGGCGACACGCGCTTCTGCCTCGTCAGCTTCGATACGGACTGGCTCTACACCACGGCCGACATGCGTGAGATCGTGCATGCGCTCAACGCCGTCGCTGCGCCCGTCAGTTTCGTGGAGCTCAGCGCGCCTTACGGGCATGACAGCTTCCTGCTGGATGTGCCCGCGCTGGACCGCGTGGTGGAGGGCTTTATCGGATGAACGGCTCACCAGCCCTTTCCCGCCGCCCGGATCTCGCCAAGATCGCCGACCATGTACCCCGCGGCGCGCGGGTGCTGGACGTGGGCTGCGGCGAAGGTGATCTGATGGCGGTGCTGCAGTCCGAAAAGGATTGCGATGCGCGCGGCATGGAAATCGATGCGGAGGCCGTTGCCAAGGCCGTATCGCGCGGGCTTTCCGTAGTGCAGGGCGATGCCGACCGCGACTTGGCGGACTATCCCGATGCGGCTTTCGATGTCGCCATCCTCAGCCAGACCCTGCAGACCGCACAGCGGCCCGAATGGCTTCTCGATCAGCTATTGCGGATCGGCGAGCGGGCCTTCGTCAGCTTTCCCAATTTCGCCTATTGGCGCATGCGCGCATCGCTGATGGTGAATGGCCGCATGCCGGTAACGCGCCACTTGCCGGTAAGCTGGTACGAAACGCCCAATATCCACCATCTCACCGTCGATGACTTCCGCGAGTTCCTGCGCGCGAAGGATGTGGGGGTGGAGAATTGCTGGTTCTTCGCCAATGGCCGCGAGATCGGCGGTCGCCGCGCAAACTGGCGCGCGGAACATGCGGTGTTCCAGCTCAGGCGCTGATTAGATGGCGGCGACGCCGCTGCCAGCTACGGCTGCGAGCGAAATAGCGGGCAGCATGCCCAACAGGCTCGCGGCGAGGAATTGCCGCGCGGTGATCGGGGTCGCCGCGCACGCTGCTGTCACGAGCAGGTGCGGCACGCCGCCAAGGCGCGCGCCGACGACATACGCAGGGCCACGACGGGAAAGATGGGCTCGCGCAGCTTCCAGTCGCGGTCCGAAACGCCCATTCATGCGTGGCCCAAGCCAGCGGCGTGTCACGAGGAAAAGCAGGTGGCTGCCCACCAGCACGCCGAGCGCCACGGCCAGTATGCCGCCAATGCCCAGCATCAATCCGCTAAGAAAACTCATCGGCGTGACCGCGCCGGGAACGGAGAAAGCCACCAGCGACGCCGTTGCCGCCGCGATGATCGCTGCGACCGCAATCATGCCGCCCGGCATCATCGCCAAGCCCTTTAACAGGGCCAGCGGCAGGATCGAGGCGGAAAGGCTTTCCATAATTACATGACGGAATTCGCCCTGACCCGTTCCCGGGTTACACGATCCGCCTGCAGCCTGTGTCTTTCACGCACCGCCTGACGAGCGCAAATTCAGACTTTCAGATGCCGCGCATGCCAGGCGATATGCTCTGCCACGAAGGTGGAGACGAAGAAGTAGGAATGGTCGTAGCCATCCTGCATCCTGATGTCCCAATCGAGGCCGGCATCGCGGACAGCATCTTGCAGCAGATGCGTCTTCAACTGGCCCTCCAGCCATTCATCGGCGCTACCCTGGTCGACCAGCACGTTTTGCAGCCGCGCCCCGTCTTCGATCAGCGCCACGCTGTCATATTCGCGCCAGTCCTGCCGGTCATCGCCGAGATAGCCGGTGAGCGCTTTCTCGCCCCACGGACAATTGAGCGGGCTAATGATTGGGGCGAAGGCGCTGGTAGAACGGAAACGGCCCGGATTGCGAAGGCCGATCGTTAGCGCGCCATGCCCGCCCATCGAGTGGCCGGTAATCGCCTGCCGATCCATGTCGACGGGCAGGGCGGCGGCGACCACTTCCGGCAATTCGTCCTCGATATAGGATCGCATCCGGAAATGCGGCTGCCATGGCTGCTGCGTCGCGTCGACATAGAAGCCCGCGCCCTGGCCGAAGTCATAATCCTCATGATCGGCCACACCTTCTCCTCGCGGAGAGGTGTCAGGGCAAATCACGATTACGCCATGTTCGTTCGCAGCCTTTTTGTACTCGCACTTCACCATCGCATTTTCATGCGTGCAAGTGAGCCCGGCGAGAAACCACAGCACGGGCAGTTTGGCCCCTTCCTCATGCTCCGGGATATAGGCGGCGAAGGTCATTTTCGTGCCGGTGGCACGGCTGTCATGCCGCCAGACCTGCTGGTCTCCGCCATGGCAGAGCGAGCTGGAGAGCTTTTCGACGCTCATGCTTTCACCCGGTGGATGGCGCAGATCTTGTGGCCGTCGAGATCGCGGAAATAGGCAAGATACATCGCGCCCATGGCCGCCTGACGCAGGCCGGGCGGCGCCTCGATGCTGGTGGCTCCCGCCGCCACCGCGACATCATGCATTTCCTGCACCTGCTCGGGGCTGTCGCAGCGAAATCCGATCGTCGAGCCGTTTGCCACGGTCGCGGGCTTGTCGTCGATCGGCTGGCTCACCGAGAATACGCTGCCATCATGCATGAAGAACGCACGTTTGTGGCCGCTCGGCGCAGCGTTGATGCGCGGCTCTTTCGCGCCCAGAACGCCAAGCACCTTGGTATAGAATTCGACCGCTTTGTCGAGATCGTTGGTGCCGATCATCACGTGGCTGAACATGCGATTTTCTCCTTAAAAGATGACGACGCTGCGGATGCTCTCACCCGCATGCATGAGGTCGAAGCCGGTATTGATCTCGTCCAGCGTCAGGCGGTGCGTGATCATCGGATCGATTGCGATCTTGCCGTTCATGTACCAATCGACGATCTTGGGCACGTCTGTGCGACCCTTCGCCCCGCCGAAGGCTGTGCCGCGCCAGTTGCGTCCCGTCACCAGCTGGAAAGGGCGTGTGGCGATTTCTTTGCCTGCTTCGGCCACGCCGATGATGATCGAAGTGCCCCAGCCCTTGTGGCAACATTCCAGCGCATCGCGCATCACATCGGTGTTACCGGTGCAATCGAAGCTGAAGTCGGCCCCGCCATCCAGCATTTCGACCAGATGACCCACCACATCGGCAGTTTCGCGCGGGTTGACGAAATCGGTCATGCCGAATTTCTCGCCCCATTCGCGCTTGGTATTGTTGATATCGACCCCGACAATCCTGTCGGCACCCGCCATCTTCGCGCCCTGGATCACGTTGAGGCCGATCCCGCCAAGGCCGAACACCACGACATTGTCGCCCGGCTGCACCTTGGCGGTATTGGTCACCGCGCCCACGCCTGTCGTCACCCCGCAGCCGATATAGCAGGAGGTGTCGAAGGGCGCGTCGGTCCGGATCTTGGCGACGGCGATTTCGGGCAGGACGGTGAAGTTCGAAAAGGTCGAGCAACCCATATAGTGGTAGATCGTCTCGCCCTTATAGCTGAAGCGGCTGGTGCCGTCGGGCATCAGTCCCTTGCCTTGCGTCTCGCGGATCGCGCTGCACAAATTGGTCTTGCCCGAGAGGCACATTTTGCACTGGCGGCATTCGGGCGTGTAGAGCGGGATGACATGGTCGCCGGGCTTCACCGAAGTGACGCCCGCGCCCACTTCGCGCACCACACCTGCACCTTCATGGCCGAGAACGCTGGGGAACAGGCCTTCGCTGTCCAAGCCATCCAGCGTGTAGGCATCGGTGTGGCAGATGCCCGTCGCCATGATCTCGACCAGCACTTCGCCAGCCTTCGGACCTTCCAGATCGAGTTCGACGATCTCCAGCGGCTGCTTGGGCGCGAATGCAACGGCGGCTCTAGTTTTCATGGGTCTGCCTCGCTCAGCTTTCGTGGATGGTCTTGGGCACCATGCAGGCCATCACGCCCTCGCGGCCATCCTCGCTGCCATAGCCGGACCATTTCACGCCGCCGAAGGGCGCGTCCACGGTAGAAACGCTGCCGCCATTGATGGCGAGCATGCCTGCTTCCACTTCGGCGGCTAGGCGGCGGCGACGCGCGGCGTCGTCCGTCCAGGCATAGGCGGCGAGACCATAGGGAAGGCGGTTGGCTTCCTCGATCATCGCATCCTCGCCGGACATGGGATTTAGTATGGCGACGGGGCCGAAAGGCTCGTTATTCATGATGTCGGCGCTGGTGGGCACTTCGGAGAGCACGGTGGGCTGGTGGAAGAATCCCTGATTACCGATGACTTCGCCGCCCGTCAGCAGGTTTGCGCCCGCCTCCTTTGCATTGGCGATCAGCTTCTGGATGTTCTCGCGGCCCCGGGCATTGGCCATCGGCCCCATATCGGTGCCATCTTCCAGGCCATTGCCGACGCGCACCTTTTCCGCGCGCTCGACGAAGCTGTCGCGGAATTGCTCGAAAATGCTCTCCTCGATCAGGAAACGGATGGGGCTGACACAGACCTGGCCTGCATTGCGGTACTTGTTGCCGGCCATCGTCTTCACGGCCTTGTCGACGTCGCAATCGTCGAACACCAGCACCGGTCCGTGACCGCCCAGCTCCATCGTCGTGATCTTCAGATCGTCCGCCGCCAGCTTGGCGAGGTGCTTGCCGACGGGCGTCGAGCCGGTGAAAGTCAGCTTGCGGATGATGGGGCTGGCCAGCAAATGCTCGCTTACGTTGCTGGGTACGCCGAACACGCATTGCACCGCGCCGCCCGGCACCCCTGCATCCAGCAGCGCCTGCACCAGCGCGATACCGGCGGCAGGCGTTTCCTCGCTGGGTTTCACGATGACGGAGCAGCCGGCCGCCAGCGCGCCGCCGATCTTGCGCATCACATTGATGGCGGGGAAATTCCATGGCGCGAACCCGGCGACGGGGCCGACGGGATGGTATTGCACCTCCACCCGGCTGCCTTCGCCGCGCACCAATGTGCGGCCGTAAGTGCGCTTGGCTTCCTGTGCATAGAATTCCAGCAGGTTGGCCGAATACATCGCCTCGCCGCGACCGTCGCCCAGCGGCTTGCCCTGCTCGCGGGTTAGCCAGCCGGCAATATCCTCCTTGCGCTCGCGGATGAGGTTGGCGGCGTTGGTAAGTATGGTGGCCCGCTTGTCGGCAGAGGTGCTGCGCCATTCCCTGAAGCCGCTCTGCGCCGCGTCCAGCGCGCGGTCGAGATCGTCGGAGGTCGCATGGGGCAGCGTGCCCAGCACCTCTTCCGTCGCCGGATTGATGACCTCTTCGGTATCGCGCCCGCCTCCTGTCACCTTTTCGCCTGCGATAAGCATGTGGAGAGCGGGGTAATCGGTCATATCGGACGTCCTTGGATCGGCGAGTGTCGTGCGTGCTGCATAGGCTTTTGCAACGCGGCGGCAAGGTTCGTGAACCTGCCGTTCATGGCCTTGCTATTACGCATGTCACCATGATTCGTGCCGTATTGCCTCTCGCCCTTGCCGTATCCTTGCCTGCCGCGCCCGCCGCGGCTTTTGCGCAGGAGGCCGGCCAGCCGGAACTGAGCCTGGAACACCGCATGTTGCTGCGCTGCTCGGCGGCGTTTTCGATGGTCGCTGCTGCCCAGGCCTCGGGCAATGAAACGGGCGCGCAATATCCGGATATGGGCGGATCGGGCCGCGAGTTCTTCGTCCGTTCTGCGGCACGGGTGATGGACGAGGCCGATCTGGACCGCACGCAGATCGAGGCGCTATTGAGTGCCGAGGCGCAAGCTATCTGGGACGAGGATACGCTGGACGATATCATGCCGGTCTGCCTGCGCTTGCTAGTGCAGCAGGGCTAAAGCCGTTCGCCATCCGTCAGAGCCAATATCCTGGCGCTGGACGCGGCAAGCTGCTTGCGGCATGGGATTTGCCCAAGCATGTGGCAGCTCTATCATTTTCCCCTGTGTCCGTTCAGCCGGAAGGTGCAGCTCGCGCTGAGCGAGAAGAAAGTGCCCTTCTCGCTGCAGCTGGTCTATCCGTGGGATGCGCCCGAGGGCTATGAGCAGCTGAACCCGGCACTCAAGACGCCGGCGTTGCATCACCCGGAGCGGGGCATAAAGCTGGCCGACAGCCAGGCGATTTGCGAATATTTCGAAGAGACGGAAAGCAAGAGCCCGCTCATTCCCGGCAGCGCGGCCGCGCGGGCCGAGGTGCGGCGGTTGGTCGCCCTGTTCGACGATGTGCTGTATGCCGATGTCACCGCGCCGCTGCTGCACGAGAAAATGAAGAAGCGGCTGGTGCTGCGCCAGTCGCCCGACAGCCAAGTGCTGCGATCGACCATGCGACTGACGCACGAGCATCTCGATTATATCGACTGGCTGATCGACACGCGCCGCTGGCTGGCAGGCGCGCAGTTGAGCCTCGCCGATTTCGCGGCGGCTGCGCAGCTGTCGGTGATCGATTACCTTGGCGGAATCGACTGGGCCGATCACCGCCAGGCGCATGGCTGGTACCGCGTCATCAAGAGCCGCCCCAGCTTCGCGCCGCTGCTGAAGCAGAAGATGGAAGGCCTGCCCGCCCCGCGCCATTATGCGGATGTGAATGCCTAGCTGTCTTTTCGCTCGCACATCCGTGCGAGCGTCCTCGGTGCTATTCGCTCCGCCACGCTACGCGGCACCTACGGTCGGGCGGTCGCCCTCTGTCCGATGCTGGCCGCATCGGAACCAGCGAAAGCTGGCTACCGTGGTATGGAGGTCCGTTTCGCCAGGATCGGCTAGGGCGAACGCCCGCCTCCTTCGGCTGGCTGGCAAGCCAGCCGCTCAGGATAAACTACGCGGGCACGCAGCGTAGCGGAGTGCATCTAGCGAGGACGAAGCTGCGGATGCAGCTTCGTAGACAGAAGATAGCGCGGCCTCTTGGTCCGAGGCCCACCACATTGCTTTGCCCGTTTCCGCACCCCATATCTCCGAGCAAGGAGACATCCCATGACCGAGACAAAAACCCTCACCGACGCCGAGTGGCGCGAGAAGTTGACGCCCGAGCAATATCATGTGCTGCGCGAGGCGGGGACGGAGCGGGCGTTCACCGGCAAGTATGAGAAGAACAAGGCGCCGGGCGAATATGCATGTGCCGGATGCGGGCAGCCTGTATTCGAGAGCGACGACAAATACGACAGCGGCTCGGGATGGCCCAGCTTTACCGCGCCTGTCAGCCAGGATGCCGTCGAGATGAACCGCGACATGTCGCACGGCATGGTCCGCACCGAAGTCGTCTGCTCCAATTGTTCGGGGCATTTGGGGCATGTCTTCCCCGATGGTCCGGGGGCGGAAGGCCTGCGCTATTGCATCAATTCCGCTGCGCTCGATTTCAAGCCGGAAGAAGGCGCCTGACGAAAGTCGGGGTCAACGCCGCGGCGGTGTGTTCACGCTGGATTACGAATACCCTATGCATGGCGTGCCGCGACGCTAGGCAGGCGGGGTAGAGACCCACCCATGGGCAGGAATGTGACGCAACATGGCGAGACGTAGGAGCAACGGCTCCACCACGCGTGGTTACCGTTCGCGCAAGGCGGCATCCATGGCGAGCGACCGCAAGAGGGCGGCAGGCGGCTGGAAGGCCGGTCTTTGGAAATGGACCAAACGGCTCGCGATCACCGGCACGGTGGTCGCCATACTGGCTGCAATCGGCCTGGCGACGGCGGTCTATTTCGCCTCGCGCAGTCTGCCATCCTACGCCTCCCTGCGGCAGAGCCAGCACGGCCAGACGATCCTCGTGCGCGCGCGCGACGGGTCCGAAATCGTGGAGCTGGGGCCGAGTTATGGCGAATGGCTCGATTCCGACGAGATTCCCGATGTGATGAAAAACGCGATGATCTCGGTCGAGGATCATCGTTTCTATTCGCATTGGGGCGTCGATCCGGTGCGCCTGACAGGCGCCATCGTGGAAGGGATCACGGGGGATGATCGCATCGGCGGCACGTCCACCATCACCCAGCAGCTGGCGCGCAACGTCTTCCTCAATTCCAACCGTACGCTGGACCGCAAATTACGCGAGGCGGTGCTGGCGCTGGCGCTGGAATGGCGCTTTTCCAAGGACCAGATCCTCGAACTGTATCTCAACAAAGTCTATTTTGGCGGCGGTTCCTACGGCATCGATTCAGCGAGCCGCAAATTCTTCAGCCATTCGGCGCGCGAGCTGACGCTGGAGGAAGCGGCGATCATTGCGGGTCTGGTGAAAGCGCCCAGCCGTTATGCGCCGACTGCAAGCGTCGAGAACGCCGTCAGCCGCGCCAATGTCGTGATCGGGCAGATGGTGCGCTATGGCGACCTCGATCCTGCCGTGGCGCGCGAAGTGGATGTAAGCGCGGTCAATCTGCGGCAGGAGGTCGGGCAGAACTCGATCCGCTATTTCACCGACTGGGCGCTGCCGCAGCTCGACCTGCTGCTGCCCAATGAAACGTTTGAGCCGATCGAGGTGTGGACCACGCTGGATGTGGGCATGCAGCGCGCGGCGACCACGGCGGTACAGTCAAACGCGCCCGACGGCGCGCAGGGGGCGCTGGTCAGCGTCGACCGCGACGGTGCGATCTTGGCGCTGGTCGGCGGCACGGATTACGTGACATCCAATTACAACCGCGCCACCGACGCGCTGCGACAGCCCGGTTCGGCATGGAAACTGTTCGTCTTCCTCGCCGCGCTGGAGGCGGGCTATACGCCGGACGACCGCGTGCAGGATGTGCCTGTCACCATTAATGACTGGACGCCGCGCAATTCGGGCGGGCGCTATGCCGGCGAGATGGATTTGCGCAGTGCCTTTGCCTATTCGAAGAATTCGGTCGCGGCGCAGCTGGGCAACGAGGTCGGCTTCTCCAACGTCGCCAGCATGGCGCGGCGCTTCGGCATCACCACGCCTATTTCCACCTACCCCGCCATGGTTCTGGGCACGAGCGAGGTGCGCCTGCTCGACATGACCCGCGCTTTCGCTGCGGTATCGGCGGGCGGGCAATCGGTCGAGCCTTACGGCATCCTGCGCGTCACCACGCCGGGCGGGGAAGAGATCTACCGCCGCCGTGAACCGCGCAGCTACCAGCTTGTGCCCGATTACGTCGCCGCAGGCATAACCGACTTGCTGCAATCCGCCGTCGCCACCGGCACGGGCCGCGCGGCGCAGATAGGGCGACCGGTCGCGGGCAAGACCGGCACCACCAACTCCAACCGAGATGGCTATTTCGTCGGCTTTTCCAGCGGCATCACCACCGGCGTGTGGATGGGCCGCGACGACAATGGCCGCGTCGGCGCGCTGCAAGGCGGCACCGCGCCTGCGCGCGCCTTTTCCGCCTATATGCGCTACGCCGTGCGAGAGCGCCCCGTGGAAGAGTTCGACACCGACCTGCAATTGCCCGAATGGCAGTTGGAGCCCGATGACGAGTTCTATTTCGGCGAGGATGACGATTATTATTTCTATATCGACGAGCAGGGCAATCTGGTCGAACCGCGCCGCGATGGCGGGGAGAATTCGCAGCCCGGCTTCGATGTAGAAGGCGAAGGCGAGAACGTGGTGCGCGATCCGCTGGACCCGCGCGGGATGGACAGGCCGCCGCAAACGCAGCCGCAGCCGCAGGCAACCCCGCGCCGCTCGACCACGCGGGATGCACCTCCTGCCGCCAGCGACGATTTTCTCGAGCGGGCCACCGGCCGCGACATGCCGGACGATCGCGAGCGGCAACGAAAGCCGGAACGCAAGGCGATCAACGAACGCCGCATCTGATTGCGGGCATTGCGCACAGAAAAAGAGCCGCCCCGGCAAGACCGGAGCGGCTCTTTTTATTGGCCAGGCTTGCTTCAATCCATGAAGCGAACCGGGATCGATTGCGTCGCGCCGCCACGGGCGCGCACGCGCAGCAGCACGGCTTCGCGGCCCCGGTCCTGCGCTTCGCCGATAATCGCTTCCAGATCCGCGATGCTGGAAATGTCGCGGCCATTGGCGGCAAGGATCATCACGCCGCGGGACAGACCGCGCCGCGCCGCATCCGAGTTCGGATTGACCGCGAGGATGGCGAGGCCCGTGGTACTGTCCGAAACGCCCAGCTGGCGTGCGATGCGCGGCGTGATCTCGATGGCCTGGATGCCGAGAACGTCTTCCAGCATCTGGCTGTTGCGATCGTCCTCCATCGGGGGCGGCGTGTCCTCGTCATCGCCCTGGAACATTTGCTGCTGGCGCAGCTCGTCATCGCTGGGGCGACGACCCACAGTCAGCGTGACAGTACGCGTCTCGCCATCGCGGATGTAGCGCACAGGCACGCGCGTGCCGGGTTCGATATAGGCGACGATGCGGGAGAGGGAATTGTCGGTGGTGACATCCTCATTATTGACCGCGATCACGACATCGCCGGCGCGCAGACCGGCCTCTTCTGCCGCTTCGCCCGGCTGAACGCCCTGGATGAGTTCGCCGACGCCGTCTTCGATGCCCAGCGCCTCGGCAATATCCTCGTCCACCGGCTGGATCTGCACGCCCAGATAGCCGCGCAGGATTTCCTCGCCATTGATCAGCGCCATCACGATAGGCTCTGCATCCTCCGCCGGAATGGCGAGGCCGATGCCCACGCTACCGCCCGAGGGTGAGAGGATGGCATTGTTGATGCCGATCACATTGCCCTGCATGTCGAAGAGCGGGCCGCCCGAATTGCCGCGATTGATGCTGGCATCGGTCTGGATGTACCGGTCGAACGCGCGGCCCGATCCGGTCGAACGCTGCACGGCGGAAACGATACCGCTCGTCACAGTGCCGCCAAGGCCGAAGGGGTTGCCGATGGCAATCACCCAGTCACCCACGCGCGCCTGGTTGGAATCACCGAAGCGCACGAAGGGAAACGGCTCGCTGCGCTCGATTTTCAGCACGGCGAGGTCGGAAGACGGGTCCGTGCCGACCAGTTCCGCCTCGTATTCGCGGCCATCGGGCAAGGTAACGGTGACCTCTTCCAACTGTGCGCGCTGGCCGGGGGCCACCACGTGATTGTTGGTGACGATATAGCCGTCCGCCGACACGATAAAGCCCGAGCCGAGCGAGGTCGCCTCGCGCGTGGTCGGGCCGTTGCCACCGCCACGGCGACGGTTGAAGAACTGCTCCATCGGGTTCTGCGCCTGCGGGATTGTCACCGTCTGCCGGGTGGAGATATTGACCACGGCGGGCTGCAGGATCTCGGTCAGGTCGGCAAAGCTGCCGGGCGCACCCGCCACGGGCACGGCGCCTTCCATCGTGATGCGATCGTTTTGCGCAACTTGCGCCCCCGCAGGATAGCCGGTCAACATGGTGATGGCGGCCCCGCCTACGAGCAGGGCAGTGGTGATACCGTAGGAATAACGCACAGGCTTCACGTCCTCTTGGTCCTTTGTGTCTTGCAGGCGCTTGCCAAAGCTATTCGCTTGGCGGCCCGGTATGGTTCCGTCCCGAAGTCGATAATCCCAGCCCAGCGCGTCTGAATGCGCCTTTAACGACAGATGTAGTCGCGGGCTGTGCGCGCCGGCCCAATCAGCGGCCACCGCGCTGGAACTGGCGCAGATATTCGTTGTCCGGGCTCATGATAATGGAACTTTCGGCTTCGCCGTTCACGAATGTCTGTTCGTAAGACTGCATGGCGCGGAAGAAATCGTAAAACGCCGGATCCTGGTTGAAGGCTTCTGCAAAGATGCGTGCCGCTTCGGCAGAGGCTTCGGCGCGGATGATCTGTGCGTCGCGGAACCCGCCTGCACGGATCGTGGCTGCCTCTTCCTCGCGGTCGGAACGCATGCGGTTGAATGCCGCGGCCAGCGGCGTGCCTTCGGGCAGATCGGCCCGTTTGATGCGAACATCCAGCACCTGCGCGCCATAGGTGCGCGCTTCCTCATCCAGCGTATCGCGGATCCGTATCATGGCGTTGCCACGCTCCGGCGTCAGCAGGCTGGCGAAGGTGCGCCGACCCAGTTCCTGCCGCAGTTCGGAGGTCAGGATGGGCTGCAATTGGTTTTGCAGCTGCGCCTCGCTGCCGGCGCGCTGTACGAAGAGCACGGGATCGAAAATGCGATAGCGCGCATAGGCATTCACCTCCAGGCGCTGCTGGTCGCGCGAGAGCACGGTCTCGCCTTCCATGTCGAGATCGAGAATGCGGCGGTCGACCATCTGCACGCGGTCGATGAAGGGGATAACGAAGCGCAGGCCAGCTCCGGTCTCGCCATAAGCTTCCGCCGGATCGAACTGGTTGATGGTGTAGACAGGTTCACCCGTCCGGATCACTACGGCCTGATGGGTTTCGGGCACGATACGCGCCGACATCAGCAACAGCACGGCGCCGACGATCAGCGCGATGAACAGTGTTTTATAGCGTTGCCACATCTTACTGCCCTCCCTGCTGCTGGCGGCCTTCATTGGGCGTTACCGTCATGGTCGGTCCTTGCGTAGTGTTGCTGCGCGTCCGGCGCTGCACTTCGGGCAGCGGGAGATACGGGGTGACCCCATCGGGTTCCACCACCGTCATATCCGTATTGGCGAGCACGCGCTCCATCGTCTCGTAGTAGAGGCGCTGGCGCGTCACTTCGGGCGCGAGGCGATATTGCTCGTAAATTTCGTTGAATTCGGCCGCGCCGCCCTGCGCCGAGGCCAGCAATTGCTGCTCGTAACGGCGCGCTTCGTTCAGGCTGCGCTCCCGGTCCTGCCGGGCGGCGAGCACGTCGTTGAAAGCCTCGATAACCTGCTCGGGAGCCTCGGTCCGGGCGATTTCGACACCCTGAATGTTGATCCCGGCTTCATAGGCATCGAGGATCGTCTGCATCCGGCTGCGAACGCGTGCCTGCACCTGCTCTCGCCCTGAACCCGACAGCACGGCATCCAGTTCGGTTTCCGCGACGGCGGCGCGCATGGCGGACTCCGCCACTTCCTGCACCGTTTCGGTAGGGTCGGCGAGTTCGTATTTGAATTGCACCAGATCCTTGATGTTCCAGCGCACGACATAGGACAGGTCGACCAGGCTCTGGTCGCTGGTCAGGATCAGGTTTTCACTGCCATCGCCGATCGTTTCGCGGCGGATCTCGCTCACATTCTCGATGTCCACGGTCTGGATCGGCCAAGGGGCCGTCCATTCCGTACCCGGATCGAGCGTGCGCGAATATTCACCGCCCAGCCACGTGACCACGGCCTGCTCGCGCGGCTGGATGAAATGGATCGAGGTGACGAGGATCCAGATCCCCGCAATCGCGACCATCACGACCGGGAACCAGCTGCCGCCGCCGGGGCGCTGCGGGATGCGGAAATTGGGACCACCCGAACCGCCGCCGCCCGTGCGGCGCGGGCCTTCGGGGCCGCGGTTCTTGAAGATGTCTTCGATATTGGCGGACCGGCGACCTTTGCCTGCGCCCTTGCCGCCGCCGGGCAACCAAGGATTGCGCGGCCCGCCGGAGGAGCCGTCACCGTCTCCACCATCGGCGCCATCATCGCCCGATCCACCGCCGGATGGCTTGCCCCAAGGATTGCGTTTGCCGGCCATGGCCAGCCCGAAGCGTTCGAAAAACCCGCCAAATGTTCTCATGCCATCTTGTATAGGTAGCGCTGCGACAAAAAACAGGGGGTCTAATGGCCAATATTGCTGACGCTTGGCCCGCGCCGCGCTAACCCTGCCCGCCATGAGCGACGAAACAGCCATCAGGCAGGCCATACCCGCAGAATTGTCGGACCTCGTCCGGTCCGTGAAATTCGACGGCGGCGTGGCGACCATCATTGCCGATGCGGGCGGCATGGGCCGTTCCGCCGCCGCGCAGCTGCAGCGCGAGCTGGAGCAGGACGTCGGCGCTGTCGAGGGCGTCGAGGAAGTGCGCGTGGCGCTGATGGCCGACAAGCCATCGCGCCCGATCATCGTCGTCGGTTCTGGCAAGGGCGGGGTGGGCAAAAGCACGCTGACCGCCAATCTGGCCGTGGCGCTGGCAAAGCTGGGTCACAAGGTGGGCGTCGTCGATGCCGATATCTACGGCCCGTCGCAGCCCACCCTGCTCGATGTGCAGGGCGAACGCCCGCGCGCCGAGGGGCAGAAGCTGGTGGCGACCGATAGCCCGCATGGTGTGAAAGTGCTGTCCATGGGTCAGCTGGTCGAACCGGGCAGGGCGATTGCATGGCGCGGTCCGATGGTCGGCAATGCGCTGTCGCAGCTGGTCGATGGCGACTGGGGCGACACCGACCTGCTGCTGGTGGATCTGCCGCCGGGCACGGGCGACGTGCAGCTTTCCATGCTCAAGAACAACAAGCCCTCCGGCGCGGTCGTCGTTTCGACCCCGCAGGACCTGGCGCTGATCGATGCGACGCGCGCGATCGACCTGTTCCGGCAGGCCAAGGTGCCGATCGTCGGGCTGGTCGAGAATATGGCAGGCTATCTCTGCCCGCATTGCGGCGAGGCGAGCGATCCCTTCGGGCAGGGCGGCGCTCGCAAGGCGGCGGAGGAACTGGACCTCCCGTTTCTCGGCCAGGTGCCACTGGCGATGGAAATTCGCGCAGCCAGCGATGCGGGCGACCCGCCGGGCGCGGGCGACAGCGAGCATGGCCAGCATTTTGTGGCCCTCGCCGCGCAAGTGAGCGCCTTCGTGAAAGCGGGCAAGAGCTAGGCGATGCAGGTATCGCGGCGCGGATTGCTGGCAGGTGCGGCGGTGGGCGGCGGCGTGCTGGTCGCGTGGGCCTTCCTGCCCCGCGATTTCGCCAGTCCGCTTGAGCCGGGCGAGGGCGAGACTGCGGTGGATGCGTGGCTCAAGATTGCGAGCGACGGCGTCGTGACCGTCGCCGTGCCGCAGCTGGAAATGGGGCAAGGCGTCACCACCCTTCTGCCGCAGATCGTCGCCATGGAAGTGGGCGCGGATTGGCGGCAGGTGGCAGTCGAGCCAGCACCTGTCAGCAGCGCTTACGCCAACATCCCGCTCGCCGCGCATTGGGCGCCGCTCTGGCGTCCTGCAGTCCCCTCCTTGGCCGATCAGGCGGACGACTGGGCGCTGCAAAGCTGGGCGCGCGACAATCGTTTCACTGTGACCGCCAAGGGCACCACGCTCGCCGCTTACGAGCAATCCTGCCGAGAGGCGGGCGCTGCGGCCCGGTCCATGCTGGCGCAGGCCGCCGCAGAACGCTGGGATGTTCCGTGGGAGGAATGCCGCGCGGAAAATGGCGTGATCTATCACAATGAGAATGCGGCGAGCTTCGCAGAACTGGCGGTGGAAGCAGGCGAGTTCAGCCCGCCCGACCCGCCGCCGCTGCAAAGCGAAGCGCCCGCCGAGGCCGGGCCGCTCGAAGGCATGGCGGAGCGTGAAGTGCCGCTGCAATGGCCACGCTTGGATTTGCCGAGCAAGGTCGATGGCGGGCATGTCTTCGCAGGCGATGTCCGCCTGCCCGGCATGGTGTTTGCCAGCGTGCGCCACGGCCCGCACGATGAAAGCGAGCTTGCCGATTTCGATGCCGGCCGTGCCGCGGGCCAGCGTGGCCTCGTCCAGCTGGTGCGCGGCAAGAGGTGGCTCGCCGCCATTGCCGAGAACTGGTGGGCCGCCGAGCAGGCGCTGCAAGAGATCGCTCCGCGTTTCGCGACGGAACGCCCGGTGCAAAGCGCCCAGATCGTAGAGGCGCTGGACGATGCGCTGCGCAATGGCCCGGCCCGCATCGTCGAGAAGCGCGGCGACGGGGCGGAGGACTATGCCCACGATTTCGCGCTGCGCTACGATATCGCACCGGGCCTCCATGCGACGATGGAAACCACCACGGCCACGGCGCGCCTTGCCGTTGGCACGCTGGAATTGTGGCTGGCGACCCAGGCGCCAGAGGCGGCGCGGCAGGCGGCTGCCAAGGCGATCGGCCTCTCCGCGTCCGATGTCATCCTCTACCCTGTCGCGGCGGGCGGCAGCTTCGACCGGCGGCTGGACAACCAGATCGCCATCGAAGCCGCGCTTATCGCCCGCGAGGTGGCGCGACCTGTGCAGGTGACATGGTCGCGCTGGGACGAGCACGCCGCCAGCTATCCGCGTCCGCCAGCTGCCGGCCTGATGGCTGCCGAGACCGACGATAGCGGCAATATCCGCACGCTGCGCGCCCGTCTCGCGTCCCCGCCAACCATGCGCGAATTCGGCCGCCGCCTGTTCGATAACGAAGTCAGCTGGCGCGCCATTGACGAGCTGGAGGGCGAGGAAGGCGTGTTTGCGGTCGAAGGTCTCGCCCCGCCTTATACTATCGCGAATGTCTCGGTGGAGCACGCACCCGTTACCATCCTGCTTCCGACCGCGCCGATGCGCGGCGGGGCGGATGGCTATACGTGTTTCATGCGCGAGAGCTTTATCGACGAGCTGGCCGCCCGGCATGAGCGTGAACCCATGAGCTATCGCATCGCGATGCTGGGGCAGGATGCTTTGCTCGCCGATTGCCTGCAACGCGCGGCACGGCTCGCCAGTTGGGATGGCGGCATTGCGGGGAGCGGACAGGGGATCGCCTGCCATCGCATGGATTTCGGAGACGCTGCCGGTCGCATTGCCGTGGTGGCGGAAGCCAGCGCGGGCGAGGGCGGCGTGCGCATCCGCCGGATTTTCGCCGCCGCCAATATCGGCCGAGTGGTCAACCGCGACATCGCCCTGCAACAGCTCGAGGGCGGTATCGTGTTCGGCCTGGGCATGGCGCTCGGCTGCTCTACCGAATATGCCAATGGTCGCCCGACGCATGAGCGGCTGGCGGCGCTGGCCATCCCTACGCTTGCCGATTGTCCGCAGGTCGAGGTGGAGCTGGTCGAAAGCGATGCGCCGCCCTTCGATCCGGGCGAGATCGGCGTGCCCGCCGTCGCGCCGGCCATCGCCAATGCATTTTTCAGCGCCACCGGCCTGCGTCTTCGCCGCCTGCCATTGCTCAGCGCGCTTGTATAATCGCCGTCCCACCCGACCTTGGCGCGTATTGAGCCGCGCGCAGCCACTCGCTAGGCGCGCTGCCGAAGGAGACCGAGCATGACATGGCAGGACCAGAAATTGCCCGCCGATCACCCACCTGTGCGCAGCGGCAAGGTCGGGGTGCTGGTCGTCAATCTCGGCACGCCCGATGCGCCGGAGACCGGGCCGGTGCGGCGCTATTTGAAAGAATTCCTCTCCGACCGCCGCGTGATCGAAATCCCGCCCATCGCATGGCAGCCGATCCTGCGCGGCATCATCCTCAATACGCGGCCCAAAAAAAGCGCTGCCGCCTATCGCGAGGTGTGGACCGATGAAGGTTCCCCGCTTGCCGCCATCACCGCACAGCAGGCTGAGAAGCTGGGGCAGCGGCTCGGCGAGGCAGCCCATGTCGAATGGGCCATGCGCTATGGCAATCCGTCAATCCCGGACCAGCTCGAAAAGCTGATGAATGCCGGTTGCGACCGCATCCTGCTCGCCCCGCTCTATCCGCAATACTCCGCCGCGACCACGGCTACCGTGGTGGACAAGGCCGCCGACTGGCTGCGCGGTCGGCGCTGGCAATCGGCGCTGCGGACGCTGCCGCCATATCACGACGATCCGGCCTATATAGGCGCTCTGGCAACCGACATCGGGCGGCAACTCGATGCGCTCGATTTTACGCCCGAAGTGCTCCTCCTCAGCTTCCACGGCATGCCGCAGCGCACGCTGGAATTGGGCGATCCCTATCACTGCCACTGCCGCAAGACCGCGCGCTTGCTGGAAGCTGCGATGGACCGCCCGGATTTGCGCATGGTGACCACCTTCCAGAGCCGCTTCGGACCCGCCAAATGGCTGGAGCCCGCGACCGACACCACGCTGGAGGCCGAAGCCGCCGCCGGCACAAAGCGCCTCGCCATTGCCGCGCCCGGCTTCTCCGCCGACTGCCTCGAAACGCTGGAGGAGCTGGCGATCCGAGGGAAAGAGCAATTCGAAGAGGCAGGTGGTGAGCGCTTCGCCGCGCTCTCCTGCCTCAATGCAGGCGATGCCGGTATGGACATGCTTGAAGCCATCATCCGCCGCGAACTGGGCGGCTGGATCTGACTGCCTCTAGCGCGGCGAAGCGCAGTTCTCTTCCCAAGTGCGCGAGTGATCGTCCGACTGGTTGAGCATGACGCAGGGCTGGCGCGTCAGCAAAAGGCCAAACCTCTCGTTGAACAGCAGAATATCGCCATTCGCCAAATGCTCCGCCTGCGGGTTCTCATGCAACAGGGTCAGGACGTCCCAGCGTTCTGGCGACATATTGCCATAGGATCGCTCGGCCAGTCCCTCGCATGCAGTCGGCTCCTCCGGCAGGGACACGCCGCCGGTATTCGCGATCGTGCCATCGGGCGTGTAATCGAATGTGATGTCGTAGGCGGGGCAGCGCGAATAGCCCGCCCGGTTTCCATCGAACACGATGCGTCCGGGCACTTCCATCAGCCCCATGCTGCTCATCCCGCCTTCGGGCTGGTACATGGTGAGCGTCTCCATCCGCCACTCGCCTTGCAGATCAGCCAGATATGGCACGAAATCCAAATGCCTGTCTTCCGGTCGCTGGAGCAGGAGTTCGATCCCGCCCGCTTCGAAAAGCAGCCTCCCGTCGGGCAAAAGCTGCCCGGTGGGCTCGTCATCGAAAAAGGAGAAATACGCCTCGTCACGCTCGTGCTTGGGCGCTTCGCATCCGGCCACCGTCATGATACGCGGCCCGCTATCGGCCGGGACGAAGCGATCCCCTCGCATCCGGCCCACCACGCCGGACCAGTTGCATTCGAGGTGCAGGCTCACCTCGCGCTCGCGGAAATTCGCATAAGCCGCCCGATTTGTGCCGCGCATGCGATAGGGCACGGTGTAGCCATCGAAGCTGACGACATCCCAATCGCCCGCGACGCTGGCGCGATCGGCAGGGCGTGCGGACGCTTGCTGCGTGCTGTCAGGGGTCGGAGACGGCGTGCAGGCAGCCGCGGCGAGGAGGGACAGCGATGCGACCAGCGATCTTTTCATGCTGTCTCCAACGGTCAGAAATCGATGGCGATCCCCTTGTGCACCCAGTCGCCATAGCGGGTGGGGCTGAGATCTTCGTCCACCTCATTCGCTTCCGGCTTGGGCGGCGGGTCGTTGGTCCAGTGGGCGGGCTTCGTGAAGCCTTCGGGGCGTTTGGTCGCGCGTTTCATAGCGCGTTCGATATGGGAGCACTGGCGCAGCGGCGCAACTGGCCCTAGGGGCAGGTCGATGGCCCCCAAAACAGGAAAGACCCCCGGACTGCCCCCGCGCCGCGCGGCGCTGAAGATGCTCGATGCCGTTTTGAGGCGTGGCGATACGCTGGAACAGGCGGGCGGCGCGGCGAACGGACTGCCCGCCCATTCCGACCGCGCATTGGCGCGCGCGATTGCGAGCGAGGTGCTGCGCTGGCTGGTCGATCTCGACGCGCTGATCGACAGCGCCACGAAGGAGCCTCTGCCGGACGATGCCAAGCCGCGCACGGTGCTGCGCATGATGCTGGCCCAATGGCTGCGGCTGGATACGCCGCCCCATGCCGTGGTCGCCACCGCATTGCCGCTGCTGACCGGCGGACCGAAGCGGCTGGCGCACGGCGTATTCGCCACGCTCACCCGGCAGGAGGCGCAGCTGCCCGACCATCCGACCTTGCCGGTGCAGGTGGCGGAGCGTTGGGCCGACCGGGCAGAGGCAATCGCCAAGGGCCTCGCCGTGCCACCGCCGCTCGACCTGATGCTGAAAGACTCCGGCGCCGGTCCGGGCATGGAGGGTATCAGCCTCGCACCGGGCCATCTGCGCCTGCCGCGCGGCGCCAATGTCAGCGACTTGCCGGGCTACGATGGGGGCGATTGGTGGGTGCAGGATCTCGCTGCCACGCTCCCGGCGCGCCTGCTGGGCGAAGGCAAGGGTCGCCGCGTGCTGGACCTTGCCGCGGCACCGGGCGGCAAGACGATGCAACTGGCCGCCGCCGGATGGGATGTCACCGCGCTGGATGTGCATCCCACCCGCATGATGCGGCTGCGGGAGAACCTTTCGCGCACACGGCTCGATGCGCATACCGTGATTGCCGATGCGCTGGAATGGCATCCGGACGCGCCCTTCGATGCGATCCTGCTCGACGCACCCTGCACGGCGACGGGCACCTGTCGCCGCCATCCCGACGTGATCCACCGTATCGGCCCGCGTCATATCGCCGAGATGGCCGACCTTCAGCGCCGCCTGCTGGAGCGAGCATCGGGCTGGGTGAAGCCCGGCGGTACGCTGGTCTACGCCACCTGTTCGCTGGAACGCGAGGAAGGTGAGGAGGTCGCTGCCACCTGCACGCTGACGCCATCGCCCATTGCGGCGAGCGAGCTGCCTGCCGGCTTTCAAGCGACCGACGCAGGCCATGTCCGCACCGATCCCGGCATGCTGGCTGAGCATGGCGGGCTGGACGGATTTTTCGTCGCGCGCTTCACCGCCTGAAAGCTGACAAAGTTGACACGGTTGCGAGGCCTCAAAACCCGCTATTTCCCTAGCATTCCTGCGGGATAGCGCCGCGATTGGCGAAGTTGACACTCTGCCGGAGAAAAACAGGGAAATGAGGAGGTTGTCCATGCGTGCGCGCCTGCCACGGTTCTCCGGTTGTAGGACAGGGCAAGGCGAGGACAGACTCGACACAGCGCCGCCCCCGCGCCAGAAAAGCGCATGTTCGCCATTTTCAAGCACCGCTGGCTAAAATCCCGCCCGCTCTACTGGGCAGGGCTGTTCGTCTTCGAATTCATCGTCGTGCTGCTGGGCGTGCTGGTGGCGCAAAGCCTGCAGGAACGCTTCGAAAACCGCCGCGAAGCCGAGCGGTTCGAAACGACGCAAGCGGTCATCAACGAGCAGATCGTCAACTCGCAGACCGGTATCCTGTCACGTGGATTGCAGGCGAACTGTATCCGCTCCAACCTTGCGACTATTCGTCAGGCCGTCCGAAATGGTGAGGCAGGCGATTTCTCCGCTATCGTCGGTCACCCGCCTCATCCGCCTACGTCGGTGTCGGTGTGGAACGGCGAGACCGCGCGAGAGGCGCGGCGCTATCTCTCGCCGGAATATGTGCAGATGTACGATTACCTCGCCACCGTAGGGGCGGAAATTACCGCGATGCGGCGACTGGAAGAGGAATGGTGGGCCTCCATCATGCTGGCAGCCGATGGCGGGGCAAACCTCACCGATGCCGAGCGCACCGAAGTGATCCTCGCCTCCTACAAGCTGGACCATGCCTTCGAAGGCTGGGACCAGTCGGTCGGACCCATGCTGGGCAGGCTATGGTATCTGGGGCTGGAGCCGAATCTCGATGTGATCGAAGCCATGCACCAGGGCGATGGCGTATGCGCCGAGCAGGTGCGTGGCTACCTGCCCGACCTGCGCGAAGGATGGGAAACCATGCAGCAGCAGGAGCGGCCCGTCCCGGGTTCCGAGACGCAGGAAACCGAAAACGAGCGTTAACCAATTCGCCGCATCGGATGCCGCAATGCCCGTCCAAGCGCGGGGTCACGAAGGTTAACTCAAGCGCGCCTCAGCAATTACCGCAAGGTTACGATTTCACTTTGTCGGCGAAGCTCTTGCGCAGCTTCATCAGCTTGGGCGGGATCACGGCCATGCAGTACGGGTTTCGCTGGCCTTCGCCTTCCCAATACTCCTGGTGGTAGTCCTCTGCCGGATACCACTCGCCGCTCTCGATCGTGGTGACGGCGGTCTGGTCGTGGCTGTCATTCCACCGCGCGATGGCCGCTTCGGCTTCGGCGCGCTGCTCGTCCGACAGCGGGAAGATCGCGCTGCGATATTGCGTGCCGACATCGTTGCCCTGCCGGTTGAGCTGGCTGGGATCGTGCGTGCCCATGAACATGTCGTAGATTTCGGGCAGGGTGACGGTATCGGAATCGAAGGTCACTTTAACGCCCTCGGCGTGGCCGGTCGTGCCGTTGCACACATCCTTGTAGCTCGGGTTCTCGACATGGCCGCCGATATAGCCGCTTTCCACGCTTTCCACGCCGATCACATCCTTGAACACCGCTTCTGTGCACCAAAAACATCCGCCGGCAACAATCGCAGTCTCGCTCATCATCGTCTCCTTTGCTTGCGGATGTGGGGATGCACGCGGCGCTTGTCATCTCTCCTTTGGCAGGTAGTGTGCGCGCAACGACTTCCACGAGGAGAATCCCGATGCGTTTCGCCCCTATTTTCGCCGCCGCTGCCATAGCCATCGCCGCCCCTGCCGCCGCGCATGACGGGCACCCCGATCTGGCCACGGTGCTGGCAGACGACCGCCGCGACGATGATCGTGCGCGCGACCAGTTCCGCCATCCGGCGGAGACACTGGACTTCTTCCAGATCGAGGCGGACATGACGGTCGCCGAATATGGCCCCGGCGGCGGCTGGTACACCCGCGTCCTCGCCCCGTGGATATCCCCCCATGGCCGCTATATCGGTTTCCAGCGCCCGTCCGCGCCCAATGATGAAGGCGTGACATGGGCCGATCGTTTCACCGCCGCCGTGGTGGAAGCCGGCCTTGCCGATGAAGGCTATGTCACCGCATTCGATACCGACAATGTGCCAGAGGACGTGGCCGGAACGGTCGACCGCGTGGTCATCTTCCGCTCGCTACACGGGCTGATGAACGGCAACCAGTCGGACGAGGTGCTGCGCGCCGTCTATACCATGCTGGCGGATGACGGCATGGTCGGCGTCGTCCAGCACCGTGCGCCCGAAGCAGCGAGCTACGAAGACAGCAATGGCTCGCGCGGTTATCTGCGCCAGTCCGATGTCGTGCGCCTGTTCGAGCTCCACGGTTTCGAACTCTATGCCCAGTCCGACATCAATGCGAATGTGAACGACCCGGCAGACTGGCCGCGCGGCGTCTGGACCCTGCCGCCGACCTTCGCGCTGGGTGACGAGGACCGGGCGCGCTACGAAGCCATCGGTGAGAGCGACCGCATGACGCTGCTTTTCCGCAAGCGGGACTGAAGCGGGTCGCACCGAGGCCGTAAATTTGCCGTTCATCGTAGCAGCCTCACTCGTGTGATAGTATCACACAAGAGGGGTTGCATATGAAAAGGCAGATGAAATTCGGTGCCGTCATGACGGGCGCGCTGGCGCTGAGCGCGTGCGGCGACACGGTCTACGACCCGCGCGGGGTCGAGAAATCCGAAACGTTATTGTCGGTCAGCGCGACCGGTCAGGCCGATACCCGGCCCGATGAAGCGCGCTTTACCGCAGGGGTACAGAACTGGGCGCGCGATGCCGCCGCCGCTTCTGCCGAAACGCAGGAGGATATCGACGAGATCGTCGCCGCCCTGCGCGAAATGGGCGTGGCGGAGGAGGACATCCAGACCAGCACGGTCAATGTCCAGCGCATCGACTGGGGGGACCGGCGCGGCCAGTTCCAGGCGTCCAACACCCTCACCGTGCGCGTGCGCGACATCGACCAGGCGGGCGCTGCGGTGACAGCGGTGACGGCGGTCGGCGCGAATATCGTCTCCGGCCCCGAATTGCGTCTCTCCGACCCGGAAGCTGCCGCCAATTCCGCCTATGCCAATGCCTATGCCGCGGCCCGCGCACGGGCGGATGCCTATGCCGAGGCGGCGGGCATGGAAGTGAGCCGCGTGCTGTATATCCGCGATGCAGGGGGATCGCAGGGCAATCGCTATTTCCAGGGCGCGCAGGCGACGGCGGTGGATGCAGCGGGGTATCGCCCGCCGCCCCCGCCGGTCTCGCCGCCGCCGCCGGTCAATTTGCAGGTCAGTCCTGAGAGCATGCAGGAGGGCGGAGCCACCATCATGCCGGGGCAAACGACCAGCGCTGTAACGGTGCAAGTGGACTTCGCCCTCGTCGAGCAGTAAATGCCGCGCGCATGATAACGCTGAAAGTCGCCGCGCTCCAGCTTGCCCTCGGTAGCGAGGACGAGGCAGAAAACATCGCCGCCGTCTCCGCGCAGGTGGAAGATGCCGCCGGCAAGGGCGCGCAGGTGATCCTGCCGCCGGAGCTGTTCTCCGGCCCCTATTTCTGCCGCGAGGAGAAGGACGCATTCTTCGCGCTCGCCCGACCGACGGCGGATCACCCATCGGTCATCGCCATGCAAAGGCTGGCGAAGCGGCTGGGCGTTGCCATCCCCACCAGCTTTTTCGAGCGCGACGGGCACCATTATTATAACACGCTCGCCATGATCGGACCCGATGGCGAGATCATGGGCACATACCGCAAGAGCCACATTCCCGACGGGCCGGGCTATGAGGAAAAGTTCTATTTCCGCCCCGGCAATGACGGGTTCAAGGTGTGGGACGTTTTCGGCGCGCGCATCGGCATCGGCATTTGCTGGGACCAGTGGTACCCCGAAACGGCGCGCGTGCTGGCCCTGAAAGGCGCGCAGGTGCTGTTCTACCCTACCGCCATCGGCAGCGAGCCGAAGGATGCCGAGATGGATACCAGCCGCATGTGGCGCCGCGCCATGATCGGCCACGCCGTATCCAATTGCATGCCGGTGGTGGCCGCCAACCGTATCGGCCATGAAGGCGGCGAGGCGGACGGCACGACCTTCTACGGCCACAGCTTCATCTGCGACGAATGGGGCGATATGCTGGCCGAATACGGCGCGAAGGAAAGCGGCGTACTGGTCGCCGAACTGGACCTCGATGCCGCACGCCAGCACCGCGCCAGCTGGGGCTTCTTCCGCGACCGCCGCCCGCAGCTTTACGGCCGCATCGCCGAGGATATTTGAGCTCCGCGCATACCTATCTGGTCGCGCTGGGCAGCAACCAGCCATCGGCCCGCCATGGCAGTCCGCGCGACATATTGGCGAAGGCGGCAGACTGGCTGGACGGGCTGGGACAGTGCCTCGCCATGGCACCGGTTATCGCCAGCGATCCCGTCGGCCCTTCGCTGCGCCGCTATGCCAATGGCGCGGCGCTTGTCGCAACGGACCTTGCACCGCCGCAAATGCTAGCCGCTCTCCAGGGCATCGAAGCCGAGGCAGGTCGCGAGCGGCGCGGGCAGCGCTGGCGCTCGCGCACACTCGATCTCGACATCGTGCTGTGGAGCGGCGGCAGCTGGAGCGCACCCGGCCTGCAAATCCCGCACCCGCAATTCCGCCAACGATCTTTCGTGCTCGCCCCGGCCAGCATGATCGCGCCCGACTGGCGCGACCCGGTGACGGGTTTCACGCTGCGGCAACTCAATGCCCGCTTGACCCGCAATCGCCCCGCCCCTAGGTGAGCGCCCGCAGCCACCGCGCTGCAAACCCGGGTGACGGGGCCCTTAGCTCAGTCGGTAGAGCAACTGACTTTTAATCAGTAGGTCGCTGGTTCGAACCCAGCAGGGCTCACCACCTTTCCCCTCAGCCTCGATTTTCCGCCGCTTCCAGCGCCAACAGCGCGAAGCTGGCGAGCCAGTGCGCGCTCATGTAGTGGCCGTCCACCGCGTCGATCGAGGCGGCGATATGCGCGTCGGCCATGTCGCGCATGCGGGCGGCGCGTGGCTTGTCGCCAAGCAATCCGGCCATCCGATGCAGCGCCCAGGCACGGCTGAGATTGAGGCCGTCAAGATGTGCCATCTTGCCGTCGGTTACATCCGACACCTTGACCGGCTTACATTGCGTCTCCAGCCAGCCGTCCTCGGGCAGCAGCCTTGCGAACCAGTCGGCGAAGGCATCACGGTCCAGCACACGGCCCATCAGCAGCGCGACGCTGAGCACGGGCGAGAGGAACTCGTCGCCGCCCGGCTCCCATCCGGCATAGGCTTGCCGTTCACCGAAATGATCGGTGGACCAATCGCGGATCGTCGCAGCCAGTTCGGCATCGAACGTCTCCGCCCATTCCAGCGCCAGCGTCAGCGCGAAGGCGGTATTGAAATGCGTGCCCGTCGTGATGGGGTGGCGGAGGATCGAAAGGTAATCGCGAAAGCCGTTCGCGAAATGCTCGGCGAGCGGGCGCAGGCGTTCGGCCCACGGCGCGTCGGCACGCGACGCTTCAAGGTGCAAGTAGAGCAGCCATGCCCAGCCATAGGGCCGCTCGAACCCGCGCGATTGCGGGCGCTGCGCATAGGCGAGTTCCGTGGCCAGCTTGGCCTCGGTAAAAGTCTGATCCGCCAATGCGCGGATTTGGCCAGCCTCCGCCATGTCGGGATAGAGCCGCGCGACGCGCAGCAGCATCCACCAGCTATGCACGCAGCTATGCCAGTCGAAACTGCCGAAGAAGGCGGGATGCAGATCGCGCGGCATGCGCGCATCGCCATCGCCCGCCATCACATGGTCGAGCTTGTTGGGATATTCGCGCGCGACATGGCCGAGTGCCGTGCACGCGAACCGGCTTGCGAGATCGGGCGTCAATTGCATCACGGTGCGCCATACCCGCCGCCGCCCGGTGTGCGAATGATTATCGCGTCCCCCGGCATCATGTCCGCCGCGCCCGTCCCGCCGAGGTCGATCTCGCTTCCGTCGGCACGCCGCATGATCGTCTCGCCCGGTGCGCCGTCGCCGCCACCCGCCAGCCCGGCAGGCGCAATCTTGCGACGGTTGGCGAGAATTTGTGCGCGCATGGGTTCGAGAAAGCGGATGACCCGCTCGACCCCCTCTCCGCCATCATGTCGGCCTCGCCCGCCCGACCCTTTGCGGATGGCGAAGCGCTCCACCCGCACCGGCAGCCGCGCTTCCAGCACTTCGGGATCGGTGAGGCGCGAATTGGTCATGTGGGTCTGCACTGCGTCGCAGCCGTGGAAATCCGGCCCCGCGCCCGATCCGCCTGCGATGGTCTCGTAATATTGCCGCGTGTCATCGCCGAAGGTGAAATTGTTCATCGTGCCTTGCGACGGAGCAAGCGCACCCAGGGCGGCGAAGATCGCATCGGTCACGACCTGGCTCGTCTCGACATTTCCGGCGACGACCGCGGCGGGCGGTTCGGGCGAGAGCATGGAGCCGGGCGGCAGCACGATCTCCACCGGGCGCAGGCAACCATCGTTGAGCGGGATGGCATCGTCGATCAGGCAGCGCAGGCAATAGAGCACGGCGGCGCGGGTGATCGCGGCAGGCGCATTGAAATTGCCTTCCAGCTGGGCGCTGGTGCCGGTGAAATCGAACCGTGCAGTGCGCGCATCGCGGTCGATGGTGACGGACACCTGCACCTCGGCGCAATTGTCCATCGCATAGGTAAATGCGCCGTCATCCAGCCTGCCGATCAGCGCGCGCACGGCAGCTTCGCCATGATCGAGCGCGTGCCCCATGAATGCCGCTACCACATCCACGCCGTGGTCGCGCGCGGCATCTGCCAGCAAATCTGCACCGCGCGCGCAGGCGGCAAGCTGCGCCTTGCAATCGGCGACGTTGCGATCCGGATTGCGCGCCGGATAGAGACCGGCGGCGAGCAATTCGCGTAGCTCGGCCTCGCAGAAGCGCCCTTCATCCACCAGCAGCACATCGTCGAGGCGGATGCCTTCCTCCTCGATCCGCCTGCTCTCGGGCGGCATCGATCCGGGCGCGATGCCGCCGATATCGGCATGGTGCCCGCGCGCGGCGACGAAGGCGGCAGGGTCCGCCCCGCCGTCGTGGAACACAGGCACGACTACCGTCACATCGGGCAAATGCGTGCCGCCCGCATAGGGATCGTTGAGGCAATAGGCGTCGCCCCGGCGAATGCCGCGCGCGCTGCGGGCGCGGTTGTCGATCACGCGGCGGATGCTGGCGGACATGCTGCCCAGATGCACCGGGATATGCGGCGCATTGGCGATCAGCGCGCCGCTCGCATCGAACAGCGCGCAGGAGAAATCGAGCCTCTCCTTGATGTTGACCGAGCTGGCCGTGCTTTCCAGCACCACGCCCATTTCCTCGGCAATCGCCATGAAGAGATTGTTGAAAATCGCGAGCCGCAACGGGTCGGCCTGCGTGCCGCTGGCGAGGCTGCGCCTGCGCGCCGCGATGCGGGTGAGGACGAGCGAGCCGTCATCGACCATTTTCGCTTGCCAGCCATTCTCGACAATCGTGGTGGAGCCGGGGTCGGCGATCATGGCCGGGCCGTCCAGCGTGTCGTCAGCGGAAAGGTTGCCGCGTTTGTCGGCCCGGACTTCGGCGTTGAGGCCGCCGCTCTCGCCGCGTCCTTCCACGCTCAGGGCTTCGAGAATGATCGGCGCGCTTTCGTCCGACCAGCCGAAGCGGCGCCGATGCTCCTGGCGGAAATGCGCGTCGGCCTTCGCAGCGGGAGCCAAGGGCATGTCGAGCGCCGTGTCGCTGCCGGTAAAGCGCAGGCGCATGCGGGCGATCAGGGCGATGCTCTCCGCGTCGATCCCCTGCGATACGAGGTCGCCGCGAACCTGCTTCTTCAGCATAGCCAGCGCCGCGTCATGGTCTTCCACCAGCGGGCGCACCACGCCGCTTTCGCGTATGGCGACGACCGGGGCGAGGCCGATGCCGTAGGCGCTGAGCATCCCTGCCAGCGGGTGCACGAGCACGGTGTCCATCCCCAGCTCGTCCGCCACGCGGCAGGCAAATTGCCCACCCGCACCGCCGAAACAGGCGAGCGCATGCCCGCTCACATCCTGTCCGCGCGCGGTGGAGATGGTGCGGATGGCATTCGCCATTTCGTCCACGGCGAGAGCGAGGAACGCCACCGCCAGTGCTTCGGGAGCCATCGGTTCGGGCAGCGCCTCTGCCACTTCGGAAAGGCGCGCAGCCGATGCCTCCGCGTCCAGCGGCGCATCGCCATCCGGCCCGAAAACGCGCGGGAACCGGTCGGGATCGATACGCCCCAGCACGAGATTGCAATCGGTGACAGTCAGCGGACCGCCCTTGCGATAGCAGGCGGGGCCGGGATCGGCTCCGGCGCTTTCCGGCCCGACGCGAAGGCGCTGGCCGTCTAAGCGGCAGACCGACCCGCCACCTGCCGCGACGGTGTGGATCTGCATCATCGGCGCGGCGATGCGGATGCCGGCAACCATGCTGTCGCCCGTGCGCTCATACTCGCCGGCATAATGGCACACATCGGTACTGGTGCCGCCCATGTCGAAGCCGATCAGCTTCTTGTAGCCGAGCGCGCGCGCCGTGATGGCCATGCCGACCACGCCGCCTGCGGGGCCGGATAGCACCGCATCCTTGCCGCGGAAGGCATGCGCATCGGCCAAGCCGCCATTCGATTGCATGAAGCGCAGCGCGCCATGATCGGGCAGCCGCTGCTCCAGCGCATCGACATAGTTCCGGATGACCGGAGAGAGATAGGCGTCGGCAATGCTGGTATCACCGCGTGGCTCCAGCCGCATGAGCGGGCTGACTTCGTGGCTGGTGCTGATCTGGGTGAAGCCCAACTCGCGCGCAATTTGCGCCAGACGCGCTTCATGCGCGGTGAAGGTCCAGCCATGCAGCAGGACGATTGCGAGCGCGTCGAAGCCGTCTTCGCGCAGCCCTGCCAGTTCGCGGCGGGCGGTGTCCTCGTCCAGCGGCACCAGAACTTCGCCATCCGCGCCGACCCGCTCGTCGATCTCGACGACGCGCCGTTCCAGCCTCTCGGGCTTGACGATATGGCGCGCGAAGATGTCGGGCCGCGCCTGGTTGCCGATGCGCAGCGCATCGCCGTGGCCACGCGTGATTGCCAGCGCCAGACGCACGCCCTGCCGCTCCAGCAGGGCATTGGTGGCGATGGTCGTGCCAATACGCAGCTCGGCAATCGGCGCTGCCCCATGCTTCGCCATCACGCGGCGCACCGCCTCGCTCGCGGCATCGTCGTAGTGCCCGGGATCGCTGGAGAGCAGCTTTGCCGTCACCAGCTCGCCGCCCGGTGTCTCGGCCACGACATCGGTGAAAGTGCCCCCGCGGTCGATGGCAAAGCGATACTGGCCGGTCATCCCCGCGGCCTAGCCTTTCACGGTCCGCAATGTCGAGCGTGATGCCGACGGTAGGCCATGGCCCAAAGTCGGTACTATGCGGAACCGATCAAAAAGTGTTTCATTGAAGTTCTGGAGCGGAGAACCGCATCCCGTTTCGGGATGCCGGACGGGACGGGATATGACGACCAGCGAAGAGATCGGGAAAGAAGTCGAGAAATTTCCTCTGACGGGCAGGTTCCTCATGGGCCGCCTGCGCGATGCGATGGACGATAGCGAAAAGCAGATCGTCGAATCGCTGGTGGAAGACGTCGCTGATTACGATGGACCGCAAACCATCCTCGAACGCGGGCAGTTGTCCGACCGGTCGACCATGCTGATCGGAGGGTTCGTTTTGCGCACCATTCGTTCGGGAGAGAAGCGCTTCGTCGTGGGCGTGCAAGTGCCCGGCGATTTCGTGGACCTGCATGCCTTCGCGCTCAAGCGGCTCGATCACGATGTCATCACAATCGGTCAGGCCAAGGTGGGCTATGTGCCGCATGACCGGATAAAGAGTGTGATGGACACCGATCCGCACCTCGCCCGGCTGCTGTGGTTCTCCACCCTGCTGGATGCGGCGATCCACCGCGAATGGATCATGAAGCTGGAACAGCTACGCGCCCCGCGGCGTGTCGCGCATATCTTCTGCGAATTGCAGCAGCGCCTGGAATTTATCGGCATGAATGTCGCCAACCGGATCGAGACGCCGCTGATACAGGCCGACCTCGCTGATATGTGCGGCACCACGGCCATCCATATGAACCGCGCGCTGCGCGATCTGCGCGAGCAGGGGCTGGCCGATTTCCAACGCGGCAAGATCAGCATCCCGGATCGCGAGGAATTGTGCGCGTTTGCCGATTTCAATGCGGATTACCTCTATGGCGAGGGCGTGCTGGGCATGCGCGGCGAGCTCGACCTGTCGCAGAAATAGTCTGGCGATGCGTCGCGTCGAGGCACCTTTCCTTGGGCAGGCGCGTTGACGCGGCAGGAGACGCGACCCTTGGCGGACAATGCAGGATTTCTGGACAGGAAGCGCAGGCCCAGCTGGAAGCTGATCGCGCTGCTGGCGGTGCTGCATGTCCTCGGCCTGTTCGCGCTCGCCCGGGCGCTGGCCCCCGAATTTACTGCCGGAATCATCGAGGAGGCGGAATCGCTCATTACCGTTACCGTGCCGATTTACGAGGAGCCGGAATCCGAGCCGAGCATTGCGCCGCCATCCGTCGACGAGGGCGCGGCAGCCGAAGCGGGGGAGGAAGCCGTGGCGCGCGAAGTCGTCGCCCAGCCCCAGCCGATCCCGCGACCCTCTCCGCAACCTGCGCCGCGTGTCACCTCGACCGGTAACGCCAATGCGTCGGGCGCGACCGATGCGGGCGAAGGCACCGGGGCAGGCGGCACGGGCGATGGCACGGGCAGCGGCAGGGGCGGGAGCGGACAGGGCGGCGCCGTCGCCGTGCGGCCCAGCGTGCGCTCGGGCGAACTCAACGAAGCCCGCGATTTTCCCATCCCCGAAGGCGGGAGAGCCGCACGTTTCGGCAAGTCCGTAGTGGTGCAGTTCACCGTCACGACGGACGGGCGCGCGCGCAATTGCAGCGTGGCGCGGTCCTCGGTCGATGCCGCCACCACGGCACGCGTCTGCCCGCTGGTAGTGGAGCGCATCCGCTTCAATCCGGCGCAGACATCGGACGGGGTGCCGGTGGAAGCGCGCTATGGCTACCGCGTCGATTTTCGCGCGCGATAGGCTTGCCGTCTGCTCTCCAATGGGGAATGACACCCGCCATGAGCCTCATCCACCCGGTAATCCTGTGCGGCGGCAGTGGCACGCGCCTTTGGCCCCGAAGCCGCAAGGACAAGCCCAAGCCCTTTCTGCCGCTGGTCGGCGATCAGACCCTGTTCCAGCAGACCGTCGCGCGCACCACCGATGCGGCGCTGTTTGCGGCGCCGACCATTGTGACGGGCGCCGCCCATGCAGCGCTGGTGGAAGAGCAATTGCCAGATGGGGGAGGTGTGCAAATCATCGTGGAGCCGTCGGCCCGGAATACGGCTGCGGCCATTGCGCTTGCAGCGCTGCGCCTGCCTGAGGATGCCGTCATGCTGGTCTGCCCAAGCGACCACTACATTGCCGATATTCCCGCATTTCACGCTGCTACGGAAGCCGCGATGCGGCTGGCGGCGCAGGATTACCTGGTGGCTTTCGGAATCACGCCCACGCAGCCGGAAACGGGTTTCGGCTACATCCGCAGCGGCGCTGCGCTGGATGGCGGAATGCAGATCGCCGAATTCGTCGAGAAGCCCGATATCGCGCGGGCGACGCAGTTCCTGGCGGATGGCAATTACAGCTGGAATGGCGGTATCTTCGCGTTTCGCGCCGGGCACTTCCTGAAAGAATTGGCCTCACATCGGCCCGAACTTGCGCGCCACGTTCGCCGGTCCGTCGAAAGCGGATCGGAGGACGGCGCGCGCTTTCATCCGGATGCCCAGAGCTTCGCTGCCATTACGCCGGAATCGGTCGATTATGCCGTGATGGAAAATACCGGCCGCGCGGCCATGGTGCCTGTTTCCATGGGCTGGTCCGATATCGGGAACTGGCACGCGCTGCATGATGCGCGGCAGAAGGACGCGCACGGGAATAGTGCGACAGGCGAAGTGGAACTGCTCGATTGCACCAATGTCCTCGTCGAAACCGATGGACCGCGCATCTCGGCCATCGGGCTGAGCGATATCGCCATCGTCATAGACGGTGACGAGGTGCTAGTGACGACGATGGAGGGGGCGCAGCGCGTCGGCAAACTCGGCGGAGCCAAGTCGCAATAGCGCCGGTCAGGCGGCGCCTTCTTCGGCCTGCAATTCGGCGACGATCCTTTCCAGATCCTGCTTGGTATAGGGCTTTTGCAACACGCCCCGTGCCGCGCTTTCCGAAATAAGCGCAACCGCATCGCCATAGCCGGTGGCAAACCAGAACGGCACGCCTTCTTCGGCAAGTCGCTGTGCGACGGGTTCGGAGGTAGAATCGCCCAGATTGAAATCGAGTATGGCGAAGCCGGGCATCGCTTTGTCGATCGCGCTAAGCGCCTGGTCCGGCGTGCTGGCGACGGTCACTGTCTTGTAGCCGATGCCGCGCAACATATCCTCGACATCCATGGCGATGATCATGCTGTCTTCCACCAGCAGCACACCGTCGCGCTGCACGTGGCTCACCTCGCCGCTGGCCTCGGTCATCGGACTGTCCTTCGCTGTGTCGGCCTGCGCGTTCTCGTCCGCTTCTACCTGCGTTGCGTAACGTGAGGGGATGAGGAAATCTGCTTCCAGCCCGGAGACCTTGTAAGAGACATCGGCCGTGCCTTTCAGCTCGAACGGGATCGAACGCTCGATGATGGTCGTGCCGAAGCCGCGCCGTTCGGGCGCCTTGACCGGCGGACCGCCGATCTCGCGCCATTTGATGGCGAGGTCGCGATGCTTGGTGAATTGCGTCGTGATTTCCAATCGCCCGCTGCTGTCGCAAAGCGATCCGTATTTGGCGGAATTGGTCATCATCTCGTGCACCACGAGAGCCAGCACCGTGAAGGCTTCGGGCGTGATAAGCGCCTCGTCCCCGGTCACGGTAATCCGGTTGCGCTTGCCTGAAAGATAGGCCTCGGCTTCGGACTCGATCAGCTCGCGAAGCGACGCGGAATCCCACTGCTCGCGCGTGATATGGTCGTGCGCACGCGCCAGGGCCTGGATTCGCCCGCCGACGAGATCGGAGAATTCCTCGATATTGCTGACTTCGCCGCGTGATTGGCCGATCAGGCTGCGGATCAGCGTCAGGATGTTGCGCACGCGGTGGTTGAGTTCCGCAATCAGCAATTCCTGCCGTTCCTGCGCGCGGGTGCGTTCGCGCACCTGCGCGTCGGTGACGCGCAGGATTACCTCGAGCAGCGTGACGCGCAGCCCTTCGGCTATGGCCAGCTCTTCTTCCGACCATACGGTGCTGCGGCCGCTGACAGTCTGCTTCCAGGCCTCGAAGCTTTTGCGCGGCGTCAGCCTGTCGCCATTCGGCCCAGGCTGCACCGGTTTGTCCGGATTGCCGGCCCAGGTCACGCTGCGTTCTATTTCCTTGCGCCACAACACCATATAATCGCGCGGACTGCGCGAGACGGGGATAATGAGCGCGCCGACCACCCGGTCTTTGAAGGCGGCGGCTGCCGGGATCAGCCCGACGAGGGAATCGCTGTGGACTATCGTGCTGGTGGAGGAGGTGTTGAGAGCCGGCACGATGGCCTCGAACTCCTCGGCATTCGGCGCTGCGCCGTGGGAACGGTATGTGCCATCGATATAGGCGGAGAGGCCGTCATGCGGGATCAGGTCGCCAATGGTGCGCTCGATCACGTCGAGGCTGTCGGTCAGCGTATCGCCGCCACCCATCTGGTTCATCAGCCGGTTGTGCAACTCGCGCGAACGATCCTTGAGAGCTTCTCCCGCGGAACGGATCGTCAGTTCCAGCTGCATGGAGAAAAGCTGGGCAAACAGTTCGGCCGCGGTGCGCTGCGGGAATGCCAGCACGCGGGGGCTGTAGTGATGGCAGGCGAACAGGCCCCACAGCTTGCCATTCACCACGATGGAAATGCTCAGCGAAGCTTCGACGCCCATGTTCTGCAGGTATTCGATATGCACGGGCGATACCGCGCGCAGCGTGCTTTGCGAGAGATCCAGCGGACGGCCGTCCAGCGGCATTTCGGGGAGGATTGGCACTGGTTCCGCGCTCACATCGCTGATGATGCGGAACAGGTTTTTCAGATAAAGCGCGCGGGCCTGTTGCGGGATATCGGTGCGCGGATAGCGCAGCCCCATGAAGCCGTCGATATGCCCCTCGCGCGCCTCCGCGATGACTTCGCCACTTTCGTCCGGATGGAAGCGATACACCATGACCCGGTCGAACCCGAGGAGGCGCTTGAGCTGTTCTGCCGCGCCTTGGCAGAGCTTGTCCACGCCTTCGCAACGACGCAGATGATCCATCATCGGGCGGATGGCGGAGGAATGATCGGCGGCGGCATTTTGTGCCCCCGGTTCGATTTCCAGCACCGTGTAGCCGTCGCTGCAATGGATGGCGATGTCGAAGCGCTTGCCGGAGCGCAACAGGTCGCAGCCGAACAGCCGCTCCGTCGTTTGCGAGCGCGACGCCCAGCCAGCCCTTTCCCGCAATACCCTCAAGGCGTTCGCATCGAGATAGTCGGAGAGATTGTTTCCGATGGCAAAGGGCTTTCGCGCATCGATTATGTCGTCTGCATTTGCCGATTGGAAAGCGATGATCCAGTCCGCGGTCACTGCGATCAGAGCACCGAACGGCTGGATCTGGCCCAGTTGGTGGATCGGTTCGCGGTCGCAGCTTGTCAGGTCGACCTTGGGATCATGCACATTCATGCCGCGATCCGCCCGCGCGGTTCGCGGGCGAAAACCTCAGCGAAATGGGTAAAGACTGCGCGAGCGGCCTGCACGGCCGCCGCGCCCTGCGCCGGCGTGGTCGGCTTTTCCAGCCGGGGCCGCAAATGCTTCCAATAAGCGATCATCGCGCTGTCATCGAGAAAGGCGGTCGGCAGTCTCGTCTCACCGATCTGCGCCCGCATGGCGCGGTTGCCCAGGTGCGAGCCTGCCAGTGCCCAGGCGAGGCCGATAGGGTCGGACTTTTCAGGCAGATGAAACTCTCCTGACGGCAGCGAAAACGGCCCGCCAATGGCTTGCAGATCGTCGATCAGCAGGGGCGCAGTGGCTGGCGGAGCGTTTTCATCGCCGATATGCCGGGCAACAAATTGCTCTATGGGAAGGCGCGCGGCCAGCTGATTGCGGAGGAACGCGGCATAGGCAGCAGGGTCCGACAGAGAGACGTCCGCCACGCTCGCATCGAGCGCATCGTGCTGCGTCCGCGTATCCTGTCGCAGCAATGCGCGCAGTGATTGTGTTTTGCCCTCGTCAGCCAATTACGGCATACCCTCGTACTCAGCGATATATCGGGCAAAGAACTCCCAAACCTCGCGGTGATGTGTCAAAAATCCTTTCGCAGCGATAAGGTTCCAGCGTAAACAAGTAATTTATGTTAGAAACAGGGCACTTAGGCGGTATGATCGCCCAAACCATCCAATTGGCGCTGGCGCCGGTCTTCGTATTGGTTGCGGTGGGCGGAATTATGAACATCCTGACCGCGCGCCTCGGGCGTATCGTGGATCGATCGCGGGAACTGCTGTCGCGCTATCACCAGACCGACGGCGAGGAGCATGACGATGTGGTGCGGGAAATGCGCAGCGCCGACCGCCGGATTGGCTTGATCGGGCAGGCCCTGCGCCTGCTGGTGCTGTCTTCATTGGTGACCGGGCTGACCGTCGTTCTGCTATTCATCGAGGAGTTTACAGGCTTCACCATCGATGCCGTGGTGGCGGGCAGCTTCGTGCTGGCTATCGCGCTCTTGATGTGGGCACTGGTGCTGTTCCTGCGCGAAACGCAGCTGGCCGCCGATGCCCTGCGCTTGCCGCGTGCCGTGCTGGAGGAAGACCGCAAGCTCTAGCAGCCAGGGGCAACGGTCAGTCCTTCGGCGGGGCGAGCAAATCCTGCCCTTTCGCCTGCACGGCGCTTTCGATGATCGGCGTCAGGAAAGAGAGTGCGGGCGGCAAGACGACCTGCAGCACCACCTGCGTATCCTCGATGTCGACGTGGCCGGTCACAAGCTGGCCCATCGCCGCGACGGACAGCGTCATGCGATCCTCGCTCGGCCAGCCGGTTTCGACCTGCGCCATGCCGCCGGGGATATTGTCCGCCAGCGTGTGGCTGTTGGCAGAGAGGCGACGCCGCACTTCCTCGCGGCCCAGCGAATGGGGGATGGCGACCCGCATCAGCGCGCGGTCTTTTCGCGGTCGAAATCGGGCAGGGGCACACCTGCGCCTTCGTCCAGCTGCCTGCCGGCATCGGGCTGTGGCAGGGCCATGCCCTCCGCATCGCCATAGCGGTAATCGAGATAGCGGTCCTTGATGGCCAGATCGTCCAGCGAGCCTTCGGCCAGCTGCCGGGTGACGCTGTCCACTTCCTTGCTGATCTTGCCGAGGCTGCGCGTCAGCTGCGCATCCGGCGTCGACCCGGCCCGTTCTTCCCGCCGCAGATGCGCGGGAATGCGCGTGTAGCTCTCGATGGTTTTGGGCAGGATTTCGCCCACCAGCTTGCGCACTTCGCCGGCGGCGGGATGGGCGGGATCGACATGCTCCAGTTGCTGGCCCAGCGCATCGAGCTGGGTGCCCAGATCATCCAGAATGCGTGCGGCAGGCGCGGGCAAAGCGGCGCGCTGGTGTTCGAGCCAAAGCTCGGTGCGCGCGACCAGCTGGCGCGCATCCTGCGTGCGCACCAGATCGGCACGCTGCGGGACTTTGACCTTAGGGAAGCTGGAGAAGATCGTTACAGCCAAAATCACGCCAATTAGCAGCGTCATCACGCCCCAGAACCCGATGCCGTTGAACATTGCGCCGGCGATCCCGGCAGCAAGGAACATCGTGAAGACGGCAATCACCATATTCCGAATGCGTTTCGCCCAGACAGAACGCTTGAGTCCGCGCGAACCTTCACCGATAGAGCCGCTGCGCCGATGATAGCCGCCATCGCGCTGGGTCTGCAGGCTGGCCTTTGCGGCCCGCAGGATTTCGTCGGAATCTTGGGTGCTATCGGCCATCAGTTCTCCAACGACAGCAGGCCGCTATCGTTCACCTGGCTCGCCGCCTGCGCCTGGCCCTCGGCGCGGGCGATGTAGCCTTTCGACTTCTCTACTTCGGTGGAAAGCGTTTCCACCGTCTGCTTCATGCTGTCGAGGGCGCGCAGCTTGAAGCTGTCGACCTCGTCCATCGTGTCGTAGATGTTCTGGAAGGCGCGCTGCAATGTTTCCATCGGAATGGTGCTGCTGGCGGCCTGTTCGTGGATCTTGCCGGTATTGTCGCGCAGCATCTGGCCGGTGGAATCGATAATGCCCGCCGTCGTTTCGTTGAGCGCGGTGATCTGGCCCAGCACCAGCTTCTGGTTGGTCATCGCCTGCGACACGGTGACGGCAGTGCGCAGCGCGCCGACCGTGGTGGTGCTGGCGCGGTCCACGCCTTTCACCAGCTCGACATTGTTCTTCTTGACGAGATCCAGCGCCAGATAGCCCTGTACGCTGACCGCCATCTGCGTGAGCAAATCCTGCGTGCGCTGGCGGACATAGAACAGCGCGGTCTCGCGGATGGCCTTGGCCTTTTCCGGGTCGGAACTGTCGAGTTCGGCCGCCTTCTCCTCCAGCTCGCCATCCAGCGTGCGGGCGATGTGGATCATCTGTTCCAGATTGCCCATCGCTTCCCACAGCTTCTGCCGCTCTACATCGATGGCGGCATTGTCCATCAGCAGCTCGTCCTTGCCGCTGGAAAGGCGGGCGAGGATGGACTGGATGTGGCTTTGCGCGGAGGTGTAGCTGTCGAAATAGTTCTTCAGCCTGTTGCCGAAGGGGATGATGCCGAACAGCTTGCGCCCGGTCAGCTTGCCGCGGCGGCCGGGATCGAGATCCTCCACCGTGCGGCGCAATTCGGTAAGGTCTGCGCCCACGCCGCTTTCCTGGTCCATGGCGCGCACGGGCCTGTCGAGGAAGCGGTTGGACATGGCCGACGCCGCCATGATTTCCTTGCGGCCCATGCTGGTGATCTGGTCCACCTTCTTGCCGAAATCGGGCGAATTGGCATCCAGCGCCACCAGCTCTTCCACGAAGCCGTCGACCTTTTGCTGCAACGCGGATCTCTTCTCCTCGCTGACAGGCACGAGCCCGACGGCCTTTTCCGGCGACACGGCAAGCACCGGATCGGGCGGCGTCAGTTCCAGATCGATGTCGGTAGCGGTCGTCGTTTCGTTCGTGGTGGCCATGCGCCGTTTCTTCCCTTCCTGATGCATTTACTGTATTAGTCAAACAAGACACACGTTTCAAGCTTCGCTCCTGCGAGTTTCTGCGATAACGAGGCACAATGCAATCGGAACCCGTATCCGCAGAGACTGCCGGGCGTAAGCGCGCGTCCCCCGGCTTTGCTCACGTCCTCACGACATTCCAGCGATGGTGGCACACCGATGTCACCGGAACGGTCGACCAGATCGCGGTGATCGAAAAGCGCCGCGCGGAATGCGCGACATCTGCGCGCTATTTGCTGATGACCTGCATGTCGGCGGGTATTGCCATTCTCGGCCTGTTGCAGGGAAGCGCAGCCGTGGTGATCGGCGCCATGCTGCTCTCGCCGCTGATGGATCCGATCATGGGCGTGGGTTTCGCGCTCGCTATCGGGGATTTCCAATGGCTGCGGCAATCCGCCCGCTCGCTCGCCATCGGCGTAGTGGTGGCCATCGCATTTACCGCGCTGGTCGTATTCATCTCGCCCTTGCAGACCATCACGGCAGAGATCGCCAGTCGCACGCGGCCCAGCCTGCTGGACCTGGGCGTGGCCGTCTTCTCCTCGATCGCGGGCGCCTATGCGATGATCCGCGGGCGGGAAGGCACCATCGTCGGCGTGGCCATCGCCACGGCATTGATGCCGCCGCTGGCCGTGGTCGGCTTCGGCGTGGCCACGCTGAATGCGACGGTGTTCTGGGGATCGCTGTTTCTCTTCATCACCAACCTTACCGCCATCGCGCTTACCGCCACGATCATGGCCCGCGCCTATGGGTTCTCCACCAGCCTGTCCGACAAGCACACGAAGATGCAGAACTTCCTGATCTTCGCGGCCTTCACCCTGCTGGCCATCCCGCTCTTCCTGTCGCTGCGCCAGATCGTGTGGGAATCGCAGGCCACCCGGCAGGCCAACAATGTGGTGATCGCGGTGTACGACCAGCCGGTCACGATCTCCGAGCTCGACATGAATTACGACATGCGCCCGATCCGGCTGACGGCCACGGTGCTGACTCCGCAATATGTCGAGAATGCAGAGGCACGCGCCGAAGTCGCCATGAGCCGCGAGCTTGGCCGACCGGTGGAGGTGTCGCTGACGCAGGTGCGCGTCGGCACCACGGCGCAGGCGCAGCAGGAAGCGCAGCTGGGCGAGGCGCGGCGGCTGGAGGCGGAATCGCGCGCGCAGGCCCGCGACATTGCCGAGGATCTCGCGATGCTGGCCGGCGTGACCGTGGACGATGTGACCGTGGACCGGGAGCGGCGCCGGGCCATCGTGATCGCCCGCCCGCTGGAAGGCGCGACCATGACGGCTTATCGCGAGCTGGAGCAGCGCATCAATGCCGGTCGCCCTGCATGGGACATCCGCTTCACCCCGCCCATTCGCCCGCTGCCCGATATCCCTTTCGAGCGAGAGACGGGCGAGGATGCCGATGACGATGGCTGGGTCGCCACCGATGACGGGCGCGACGCACTGGCTCTGGCCGCCTGGGCGCAACAGCGCGTCGGCGTGCCCGTGCGCCTCGTCGGCCCGCGCGAATCCGTCGCGCATTTGCGTGCCATCCTCGCTGCCGACGGGGATGCCATGCAGGCCTCCATCACCGGCGAAGGCTATGGCGATGTGGCGGTGGAATGGACCACGCAATAGCCGAGGACGAATAGCCATGCCGACGGAAATGACCGTGCTCGCTCTCTCCGGACTGCTGCTGCTGGCGCACATCTTCAGCGCGACGCATTACAAGACCAAGCAATACGGCCTCGACTGGAACATGGGCGCGCGTGACGAGGACAAGCCGCCGCTGAACGACCTAGCCGCACGGCTGGATCGGGCACGCGGCAATTTCCTTGAAACGTTGCCGCTCGCCATTATTGGCTTCGGCGGCGTGGTGATGACAGGCACCGCGAATGAATGGACCGCCATCGCTGCATGGGTGTGGCTGGCCGCGCGGGTGATCTACCTGCCAATTTATTGGTCCGGCATCGCCAAGGTGCGGACATATGTGTGGACCGTGAGCCTGTTGGCGCTGCTGGTTCCTATCGGAGTGCTGCTGCTTGGGGCGCTTTAAGCCGCCACCTGCAGCGGTTCGATCTCGCCTGAAATATACATCTTCTTCGCCTTGGCGCGGCTCAATTTGCCCGAGCTTGTGCGCGGCAGGGTGCGCGGGGGCACGAGTTCGACAACGCAGTTCATGCCGGTGACGGAGCGCACCTTGTCGGCGATCTGGTCGCGCAGTTTCAGGCGTTCATCCGGGTCGGATACGCGGCAATGCACCAGCACGGCGGGTGCTTCCTCGCCATTGTCGGTTTCCAGCGCGAAAGCGGCGATATCGCCGTGGTTGAAGCCGGGCAGCTGCTCCACCGCCCATTCGATATCCTGCGGCCAGTGGTTCTTGCCGTTGATGATGATCATGTCCTTCGCGCGGCCGACGATGAATAGATAGCCATCGGCCATGTAGCCCATGTCTCCGGTGTCGAGCCAGCCATCGACAAGGCAGTCCTCGGTCGCCTGCGGGTCGCGGAAGTAGGAATGCATCACGCTGGGGCCACGGCACCAGACCTTGCCGATCTGGTGATCGCCTTTGACCTCGCCATTCTCGCCGCGGATCTCGACGTCGAGATCGGGCATGGGCTTGCCGCAATTTACGATGGCGCGATAGCGGGCCGGGCGGGAAAGGTCGCGCTTGGTGCCCGAGAGACGCTCTTCCTCGACCAGTTCCACGCGGATGCCTTCGCCCATCGGCATGACGGTGACGGCCAGCGTGGCCTCGGCAAGGCCATAGCTGGGCGTGAACGCACTCGCCTTGAAGCCTGCATCGGCAAAGGCATTGACGAATTGCTGCATCACGTCGGGCCGGATCATGTCCGCGCCATTGCCCGCCAGCCGCCAGCGCGACAGGTCGAACCGGTCGGCCACATGGCTCTGGCTGGAAATGCGCCGCGCGCAAATGTCGTAGCCGAAGGTCGGCGAATAGCTGATCGTTGAGCCCTTGTTGCGGCTGATGAGATCGAGCCATGCAAGCGGACGCCGCGCGAAATGCTCGGTGCGCAGGTAATCCGCGCTCATCTGGTTGCCGACCATGGACAGGAAGCAGCCGACCAGGCCCATATCGTGATAGAAGGGCAGCCAGCTGACGCCGCGGTCGCCGTCACGCATGTCCATGCTGGTGGCGTGGCCATACAAATTGTGCAGCAGCGCTTCATGGGTGACGGCGACGCCCGTCGGGAAGCGGGTAGAGCCGCTGGAATATTGCAGGTAGCAGATGTCTTGCGGGCTGGCTTCGGGCAGGTCGACATCGGGCGCATCATGCGCGGCGAATTCGTCCCACGTATAGCCGGCACAGCCCTGCTTGTCGGCGGCGGCCTTTGCCATTTCCGCGATCTCGGCGGGGTAGAGCAGCATCTTCGGATCGCTGCTGGAAAGCTGCACGCCGAGCTGGTCGATATAGCTGTCCTTGCCGCCGAACGTGGTGGGCAAGGGCAGGGGCACGGGCCAAGCGCCGGCATAAACACATGCCGCGAACATGGCGGTGAATTCGGGCGCGGTTTCCGCGATGAGGGCGATGCGGTCACCCTTTTCGACGCCGAGGCCGATCAGCCGGCGGGCATGGCCCAGCGCATCCTCGCGCATCTGCGTGTAGGAGTAGACCTTTTCCAGCGTGCCGCGCATGTCATGGAAGTTCATGCCCTTCTCGCTACGCGCGGCGTAATCCATCGCCTCTGTAAAGGTGCGGAAGTCCGAGCGGATGCGCGGCAGCGAGCAATCGCTGGGCGTCGGCACGAGGTCGCTTGTCGTTTCGGTCATGAAGAAAAAGGGTAACCCTCTATGGCGCGCGCTGTCGCGTCGCTTCCCTTATTTGCAAAAACGGCGTCGAAAACCATGCCCGACACCGCTTCAAACTTTCCCATTCGTCAGGAAGTGTGGCACGAATAAGGCCAATGACGGGCTATCGACAAGACCGCAAGCGTGAAAGGCGTGCCAAAAAGCCGCTCGACGCCGCGCGGCTGGAGGAGATGGCGCTGGCCTATGTCGCCCGCTTTGCCACCAGCGCGGGCAAGCTGCACCGCTATCTGGAGCGCAAATTGCGCGAGCGCGGCTGGGAAGGCGAGGACGAGCCCGACCTTGCCGCCATGGTCGCTCGCTATGTGGAGCGCGGCTATGTCGACGATGCCGTCTATGCACGGGCCAAGGCGGGCGACCTGCTGCGGCGCGGCTATGGTGGCAGGCGTGTGAAGCAGGCGCTGGGGCAGGCCGGGATCGGGGAGCGGGTGGCCGACAGCGTTGCGCCCAAGGAACACTCAGCCCGCGAAGCCGCGCTGCACATGGCGCGCAAGCGGCGCTTCGGCCCGTTTGCCGTGGAACCCGTCGACCGCGAAAAGCGCGAGAAACAGATTGCCGCCATGCTGCGCGCGGGCCACACATTCGATCATGCCCGCATGGTGCTGGATGCGCAAAGCGAGGATGCCGTTCATGACTGGGTGGCCGAAGCTGCCGGAGAAGAGGATTTCGACGATGTTCGCTGATTGCCCCCGCTGGCTGCGCTGCGCCGCTATGGCTGCGGCCCTGTCGCTTTCGGCCTGTTCACAGCAGGCACCCGCTCCCGCACCGGAGCCGAGTGCGGAGGCGGGGAACACGCATCCTGTCTCGGGCCTCGAAGTCATTCCTGTCACCGTCACCACGGATGATGGCACCCACACCTTCGCCGCCGAACTCGCCGATACGCCTGACGCACAGCAGCGCGGGCTGATGTTCCGCACCGAAATGGCGCCGGACGAGGCGATGATCTTCCCCTACGACCAGCCCGACATCCGAAGCTTCTGGATGCGCAACACGGTGCTGCCGCTCGACATCATCTTCATCGATGCCGAAGGCCGCATCATCAACATCGCGGATGGCGTGCCGTATGCCGAGAACTCGGTCATGTCCGAGCGCGAAGCGATCGCTGTGCTGGAACTCAACCAAGGCCGCGCCGAAGAGCTTGGCATCGGACCGGGCGATCTGGTCGAATGGTGAGGTTTATCTGTTGCGACCCGGCATCCGCCGGGTCGTCTTCGCTAGACGCGCTCCGCTTCGCTGCGCGCCCGCTGCGGGCGGGCGTTCGCCCTTGCCGTTCCAGCGAGGAACGGTTTGCTGCCTCGATAGCCACTTGGCCACTATCTCCAAACCCGCTAATGGCGCGGCCATGAGCTTTCTCGGCAAGATCTTCACCTGGTGGAACGGTGCAACCATCGGCACTTCGCTTTTTACGTGGCGGCGCGGCGAGCATGTGGGCACCGATGCGCAGGGCAACAAATATTACCGCGCGCGCAACAAGCGCGATATCGCGACGGACGGCTCCTACTCGGGCAAGGAACGGCGCTGGGTCATCTATGACGGTGCCAACGATTCCAGCCGCGTGCCGTCGGAATGGCATGGCTGGCTGCACGGCGCCTTCGACGACCTGCCGGAAAGCCATTTGCCGCCCGCCAAGATCTGGGAAACCGACTTTACGCCCAACGCCACCGGCACGGACAAGCGCTACCTGCCCGCAGGCGCGCTGGAGCGGGGCGGCAAGCGTGCCGCAGCGCGGGGCGATTATGAAGCCTGGACGCCCGACGCGTGAGGCACTGGCGCGGCGTTCTGGCTTGTGTCGCCACTCTGGCGCTCGCCGCGTGCAATGAAGGCGCGCCCGCGCCGCAGGCCGAAGCGACTGAGGTTCCCGAAGAAATCGCCGCCGAACCGATGGCCGAAATCGTCGACACGCAAGGCATCGGCACGCCCATGGCGGAGCGGGTTGCGACCATCGGCCTCATCAACAAGCGCAACAACCTTACCCGCGACATCGAAATGTCGCCGGGCGAATCGCGGCGTGTGGACGATGTCATCATCCGCCTTGCCGCCTGCGAGCGCACCGCGCCGTGGGAATCGCCGGTACAGACCGGGGCATTCGTGCAGGTTTTCGTGAACGAGCGCCGCGATGCAGGCGGGGATGCCGAATGGTACCGCATCTTCTCCGGCTGGCTGTTCAAGGAGAACCCCAGCATCAATGTGGTCGAGCACCCGATCTACGATGTCTGGGTGAAGGATTGCGCGATGAGCTTCCCCGGCGAGGAAGCCTGAGCCAGTTCCGCATGGGCCTGGGGCAGGCTCGACCCCGCAGGCTTTGCGCAGGCGATCTCCAGCATCTCGCGATAGCGATCCCGGTCAACTTCCACCGCGCCCATGGAGGCGAGGTGCGGCGTCATGAACTGGCAATCGAGCAGGGTGAAACCGGCGCGGCGCATCAGCGCAACCAGCCATGCAAGCGCCACCTTGCTGGCGTTGTCCGCGCGGCTGAACATGCTTTCGCCGCAGAACACCCGCTCGAACGCGACGCCATATAGGCCGCCTACCAGCTCGTCGCCGCGCCAGCATTCTACGGAATGCGCGTGGCCGAGCGCGTGCAGATTGCGATAGCTGGCATTGATGACCTTGCTGATCCACGTGCCGCTCATGCTGCCATCCGCTTCCAGCCGCGGCTTGGCGCAGGCGTCGATGACGGCGGCGAAATCGGCATCCACGGTGATGCGGTAGCGATCCTGTTTCAGCGTCTTTGCCAGCGACCGCGAACAGTGGAAGACATCGAGCGGGATGATCGCGCGCCGGCGCGGCTCGACCCAGAACACTTCGTCGTCTTCCGCCGAATCGGCCATGGGGAAGATGCCGCTGCGATAGGCCAGCAACAGCGCGCCGGGCGAGATGATCTGCTGACCGTCGGGGAAACTGGGCGCGTGCATCGCAGGCATGATAGCAAAAGTCGGCGACGACGTCGCTTGCCAATACGTGCGCATCGTTATAGAGGCGCGCTCTGCCCTGCAGGGGTGTAGCTCAGTTGGTAGAGCATCGGTCTCCAAAACCGAGGGCCACGGGTTCGAATCCTGTCACCCCTGCCATTTTGTCTTACGTTTGCGCATCCGCGCAAACGTCCTCGGCGCTAATCCCTCCATTCGGCTGACGCCTTCATTCCGGGGCACCTGCGGGCGCGCGTTCGCGCTTGCCCTCGGCTACCGCCGAGCGTGCTCCGCCACATGGCAACTAACAAGCTGCTTGCATCTGGCGCATTGAGTGCCTGACTCGCGGCGAGGCTTGGGCCGCAGCGTAGCGGCGTTCGTTTAGCGAGGACGCGAGAGGGAACCAATATCATGACAAGTGCATTACACTCTTCACGACGGGCGATGAAGGGAAACGGACATGGCCAGAATCTTCCGCAGCAGCCGGCCCGATAGCTGGAGCTCGCCGCGCTTTCACAAGGACCCGACCATGCGCACCATGTCGCATGGCAAGATCCTGCCGATGGAAGAACCAGGATTTTTCCAAAGAATTTTCGGACGCGTCTGACAACGTATCGGCGCTGATGAAAAAGGGGCCGGAGGGCTAGAAACCCTCCGGCCCCTGTTTGTTTGGGCCCGTATGCCGGAACGACCTAGCCGTGGCCGCCCGGCACCCCGTCGGAAGTGGCGGCAGCAGCCCGCGCCTTGTCGCGCTCGCTCAGCTCATGGTCCGGCCCGGCATCGCGCTGGCCCTTCGCCAGCTTGAACACCACGCCCGACAGCAGCACCAATGCAATCAGGTTGGGCAGCGCCATGGCGGCGTTGGAAATGTCGCCCAGGCGCCATACCAGGTCCAGCGGCTGCGAGGCGCCGATGAAGATCACCACGCACCACAGCACGCGCCAGATGATGTGCAGCACCTTCTCGCCTTCCAGCGTGGAGCCGGGAATGCGGTCGTAGATGAAGGTGATCGCGCGCTCGCCATAATAGCTCCACGTCAGCAGCGTGGTGAACACGAACAGGATCAGCGCCACGCTGGCCACCAGCGTTCCGATCGGCACGCTGGCGACCGAAACGGGGAAGGCTGCAGCAAAGGCGCCCGATGTCATAGCAAAGCCCTGCAGGTCCGACTGCCAGGCATGGATAACCTGTTCGCCGCCGCCGCTGAAGTCGCCTTCCACGGTGATGATGACCAGTGCCGTCATGGTGCAGATGATGATCGTGTCGATAAACGTCCCCAGCATCGCCATGCGGCCCTGCTGTTCGGGATCGTCCGTCTGCGCCACGGCGTGGGCGATAGGGGTGGAACCCTGTCCCGCCTCGTTCGAGAACAGGCCGCGCGCCGCGCCGAACTGGATGGCAATGATCATCGTTGCTCCCAGGAACCCGCCGGTCGCCGCCTGCGTGCTGAAAGCACCCTGTAAGATGCGGGCAAAGGTTTCGGGGATGTCCTGGATATCGAGGATGATCGCGATGGCGGCCATCACGATATACACCGCCGCCATGAAGGGGATGACCTTCTCCGCGACCGAGCCGATCGACTTGATCCCGCCGATGATGACGATGAAGACGAGGAATGCGACGATCAGGCCCCCGATCCATTCTTCGATGCCGAACAATTCGTTCAGCCCGTCCGCCACCGCATTGGCTTGGATCGAATTGCCAGTAACCAGCGCACTGAACAGGGCGCCGATACAGAAGACGATGGCAAGCCAGGTCCATTTCCGGCCAAGCCCCATCATGATGTAGGTCATCGGGCCGCCGCGCTTGGTGCCGTCTGCCGTCGTTTCACGGTAGCGGATGGCGAGCGAACCCTCGGCAAAGGCGAGAGCCATGCCGAAAATGGCCGTGACCCACATCCAGAAAACGGCGCCCGGTCCGCCCAGCGTGATGGCCGTTGCCACACCGGCAAGGTTGCCCGTGCCCACCTGTCCGGAAAGCGCCGTGGAAAGCGCAGCGAAGGGCGAAATCTCGCCCGCGCCTGCGCTTTTCCGGCCCTTGAAAAGGCCCGCAAACGCGCTGCCAAGCTGGCTGAGCGGATAGAATTTGAGGCCGATCATCAGATAAAGGCCGATGCCGAACAGCACCAGCACCATCGGCGGCAGCGGGATGACCGGTTCGCCATTCCAGGTGCCGCCCCAGATGAAGTTCGACACATTCGTGACCGGTTCGATCAATCGTTCGCCCAAAGAGAGCTGCGTTTCGGCTGCCATTGTTTTTTGTAATCCCCGTGCGTCCCAAGCAAGAAAGCGTGCACGCTATAGAGGCCCGCGCCTGCTGCAAAGCCCCAATGTTGCATTTGCAACCTTTTCGATCGGCCGGTGCGGAAATTCCAAGCCTTGCCAAGCGCAAGCCATCGACCTAAATACCCCTGCATCTTCCGACATCGGAAACCTGCCAGCCCCTCCCGGACATATCGACCGGGGCGGCGAGGAGCCCTACCCGGAAGAGATGACAGATTCTGGTTGGAACAGGTAACGCCATCATGGCCGACAACACCCCCAAGGACGCAAAAGCGCCCGCCAAGACCCGCACTTCGCCCGGCGAATTCATCCGCCAGGTGCGGTCCGAAACCGCGAAGGTCGTATGGCCCACGCGCGAGGAAACCGTGCGCACGGCGATCTTCGTGTTCATCATGGTGGTGATCCTGTCGCTGTTCTTCCTCGGTGTCGATTCGCTGTTCGGCGCGGTCGTCACCTGGCTGCTGGGCCTGATCTAGCCCGCACGACACACAACAGGTTCAGGTAGAAAAGAGAGTTTCATGGCTGCCCGCTGGTATATCATCCACGCCTATTCCGGTTTCGAGAACAAGGTGCGCGACGCGATCCTTTCCGAAGCGGAGCGTCTCGGCCTGTCCGAAGGCGTGGAAGAGGTGGAAGTGCCCACCGAAACCGTCACCGAGATCAAGCGCGGCAAGAAGGTGCAGGTGGAACGCAAGTTCATGCCCGGCTACGTACTCGCCAAGCTGAACATGACGGACGATGTGTATCACCTCGTCAAGAACACGCCCAAGGTGACCGGATTCCTTGGCAACAACAACAAGCCGCAGGCGATCAGCGAGAAAGAGGCCGCGCGCTATTTCGGCGGCGTGGAAGAAGCCAAGTCCGCCCCCAAGAAAGACATCAGCGTCGATTACGAAATCGGCGACCAGGTCAAGGTGCTGGAAGGCCCGTTCGCCAGCTTCAACGGCGAAGTCGAAGAGCTCGATTTCGACAAGGCGAAGGTCAAGGTCAGCGTGTCCATCTTCGGCCGCGCAACGCCGGTGGAACTGGATTTCGACCAGGTCGAACTGGTCAAGTAAGCCAACGCAACAGGCGGACTATTCGCCCGCCCGTTGTTCCCGCTCTGCCGCGAGCCGGGCCGCGCGTGCCGCGAGAGCTGAGTCCATGGCCTCGCGGTTCCACCAATTTCCTGCGACCATGGTGCCAATAGGCGTGCGCAGCACAGCCAGATCGTCATGTGGATCGCCGGTCAGCAGCACCAGATCCGCCCGGGCACCTTCGGCGACGACGCCCATGCGGCCCTCCAGACCCATGAAGCGGGCGGCATCCACGGTCGCGATGCGCAGGATTTCGGCATTGCTGAAACCTGCCTGCGCAAAGCCGCGCAGTTCATCGTGGATGGCATAGCCGGGCGTAACGAACGGGTTCGGCCCGTCGCTGCCGATCAGCACGCCTGCGCCTGCCTCATATAATGCGCGGGTAAAGGCGCCTTTCTCGCGCAGCTGCGCCTCGTAAAATGGCGCATTGGCGGCATACTGGCCTGCCGATGCCGCCCAGTAATCGGCCCAGGCGGGCAGGTAGATCGCCTCCGGCCGGCTGAAATAGGCATCGGGATCTGCAGAGTAGATACGGCCGTAGGTGATGGCGAAAGTGGGCACGTTCCAGGTGCCGCTCTCCAGCGTGGCGGCCACCAGTTCATTGAAACGGGAGCGGTCGGCATTGGCCCACATTTGCGGCCATGGGCGGTCTGCTTCGGAGGTGAAACCTTCGCGCATCAGGGCGCGGGCATAGCCATCGAGATGCTCGATACTGTCGACGCCCAGCGCCAGCACATCGCGCACATCCATGCTGCGCGGCACATGGGTATAGACGCGCATGCCTTGCCGTTCGGCCTCCGCTGCGGCGGCGGCGTAGGTGTTTGCCGGCAAGCCTTCATAGAGCTTTACCGCATCGTAGCCGGACCGGCCCTGCGCGCGCACAGCGCCGACCGCCTCGTCGGTGCTCTGGACGCGAATGAAGAAATCGCGGCTGCTCGGCTCACCCCAATCGATAATCGGCCCGCTGGTGGCCACGCGCGGCGCGATCAGCGCGCCGCTGCGCGCGGCCTGGTCGCGGCGATGGGTCTGTACGCTGCCCGTAAGGTTGCGCACGAAGGTCGTGCTGTTTGCAAGGTAGAGCACGCCCATGTCATCGGCGTAGTAATGCACGTGCATGTCGGCGAGGCCGGGCATCAGCACGCCGCCGCCGCCATCGATCCGTTCTCCATCGAAACCGGCGGGAAGCGGGCCGTCGCCCACGCTTTCGATCACCCCGCGCGAAACGATGACATGGCCGCTCTCGATCATGCCGCTATCGGTCATCGTGAGGATATCGACATTCTCGAAACCCGAACGCCGATCCGCGGGCTGGGCGATCGCCACGCCCGGCACAATCATCAGCAAGGCAAATAGTATCAATCGCATCGCATATGTCTCCATTTCGCTATGGAGAGCGCTCTAGGCCGAGGCATAGCCGAACCGCCCGATTTCCCGTGAACGGACAGATACCGCCTGCGAACCGACATCGGCCCAAGCGCTCAGGCGGCGCTTTCCCGAAGGGCGCGCGATCCGGCGCGGCTGGTCGTGATGCTGCTGCCATCGACCAGATGCAGCACGGTACGCCCGTTCCCCGCAGGCTCGCTGCGGCTGATCGCACCAAGGCGCACGATGTGTGAGCGATGCGCGCGGATGAAGGCGCTTTCCGGCAAGCGCGCCTCGAATTGGGCTAGCGATGTCGTGGACAGCACAATGCGGCCCTGGAGGTGCACTTCGCAATAATCGCCCGCTCCCGATATGCGGATGATGTCGACAATATCGACCGCCTCATGCTCATTGCCGGTTTTCAGCAAAATGGTCTGAGCGGCGGGGGCAGCCGCTTCCACGCTTGTCATTTCCACGAGAGCTGCCCGCTGCGCCAGCGTGATCGCAAGGCTGGCCAACGCGACGACGGCGTAGAGCGAAACGCCCTGAAACAGTTGCCACACCAGCGCGATGGGCACGAAAGGGCGCACCTCGAAACCGCTTTGCACCCAATCGGATGGCAGACCCCTCAGTACAATGATGGCGAGATACCATGTAAACGCAAATGCCAGGGCCAGCGGAATCTGCAGTGTCGTCGCGATTGCCAACCTGCGCGGCCAGACTTGCGTTTGCAAAAGGGCATGGAAGCCGAACACAAGCGGCACCACCGGCAGCACGTTGTAGGTCGCGCGCCAGAGATTGGCGGAAAAACCGTCCGGCCGGGTCAGCAGGAAGACGGCGAGATAGACGGCGAACAGAGTGGCAATCCCTGCCCAGGCCCAGATGAAAGGCGAGGGCATGGCGCGCATTTCGCCCTTGCTGTCCTTGATCGGTGTCAGATCCATCTCGCATCCGGTCTCCCGCCGCAATGATGGCTTAGCATAGCGGACATGGCAAGGCGCGCGCAGAAGCGAAGCGCCTGACCATGCTGGTGGAGCTTACCGCTTCTTTGCAGCCTTCTTGGCGGCCGCCTTCTTCGCTGCGGGCTTGCTGCCTCCGCGCAGGGCTTCGAGTTCGGCGTCGACCGTGCTGGCGCGGCGCATTTCCTCGATTTCGCGGTCCGCGCTGGCATTGCCGCGACAGGCAGTGCTGTCCTCGGTGGCGAATTCGGTGCGCTTTTCCAGCGTGGAGATGCGATCGAGCGCGCGGTCGGCCTTGCTTGCCCCGCTACCGCCTGCGCCGCTGCCCGTATCGTTTGCGGCGGAGTCTGCCCGAGCCTGCGCGCGGGCCTGCTCTCGCGTGTCCTCGCGTTTGGCTTCCAGTTCTTTCACCGCGCTGTCGATCTCTTTCAGGTCGGCCTTGGCGGCGGCGATATCCTCTTTCATCTTGGCCATCGCCTCGCGGCAGTCCTCACGGGCCAGCAGGGCCTGGCGGGCAAGGTCTTCGCGGTCATGGTCCATCGCGGTCTTGGCCTTGTCGGTCCAGTCCGCTTCGCGCAGCTCGTTCTGGGCGAGCGAGGCTTCGAGCCGCTCCTGCTGGCGCCGGGTGCGGGTGCGCTCCCCTTCCAGCGCGATGATCGCTTCTTCGATCTCGCGCTGCAACTGCCGCAGCATCTTGGCCGGATTGCTTGCCGCCTCGATGGCGCTGGTGACGTTGCTGGAGATGAGCTCCTTTACCTGAATGGCTACACGCAGCATCGAAATGTCCCCCTGATTGAATTCTCGGTTCGCCGCAGGCTAGCCGATTTCCCTAACGAAATCATAAATATCGTGTGGCACCATGGATCAGCCGCCCAGCCAGCCGGCATTCTCGGTATAGACCAGCGTCATGGCGAGCGTGTCATATGTCGCGTGGGCGATGAAGACCGCCCACAGATTGCCTTTCTGCATGATACGGATCACGCCGAACAGCAGGCCGATCAGTCCGGTCAGCAATACGCCGCCGAGGCCCTGGTAGATGTGCGGCAGGCCGAACAGGACGGCCTGGATGATCAGGATGAGCGTCCAACGCCCGCGCAGGCCCGCCACGCGGCTCAGCCGGTCCATCAGGAAGCCGCGCCACAGCAATTCCTCGCCGAGACCTGCGGCGAAGATCGCGACGCCGGATACCCAGATGGCGAACATCAGCGGGCTCTCGGTCACGGCGTTGAGGATCAGGCTGGCATCGGGCGGCGGGAAGCCGAGCGCTTCCAATGCAATGCTGCCGAGGCTGAAAAGCAGGATCGTGCCAATCAGGCCCGCGCCGGCCCATAGCAGCGTGGTGCGCCAGCTTTCGGGAGCGGAGAAATCCCACACAGCGCGCACGCGCCCTTCGCGCGCCAGCCATGCCCAGGCGACCAGTAGGCCGCCGATCGCGCTGGCGATAACCGACATCGCCAGCCAGAAGGACGGAATGGCTTCCGGCCCTGCTGTAAGATCGATGCCCATCGCGCCCATCGGGATGAAAGCCAATACACTGGCAAGCAGGTAAGCGGCCATGACGGTCACCACCTGTAGGAGCATCATGGGCCAGCCCATGGGTGCCGGGCGCGAATCTATGCCGCCCACGGGCTCATCCCGGAAAACGTCTGCCTGGTTGTCCATGTTGTCTACCCCTCAATGCGTCCCGTCGGGGCAGGGTTCTGGGACAGGCCGGGAGCGGTGGCAAGGGCCTCGCCGGAGCTTTCCTACAGATCGCGGTTCGGGCACAGCGCGTGCATGCCTTTCGCCGTCCTTCCTGTCATGCCAAAGCGCGGTTTTCCGCCGGTTTGCGTCTGTCGCAGGTTTTGCGCCCGGACAGTGCTCCAGGTGCTCCAGGTTAGCCGGTCGGTCAGCCGGGCAGGTGGTGGCGAATCGCTTGCAAAACGGCGAAAATCGGCTATGTGCGCCGCTTCCCAGCCAAACAGCTTGGAAGTCCGTGCGGGAGCCGATGTGATGATCGGCGCCAGACCGCTTAACATGATCCTGTGTCTTCGGGCGCGGGAGACAGTGAGAAAAGGAGGCCATCATGGCCAAGAAGATCGAGGGTTACATCAACCTTCAGGTGCCTGCCGGCATCGCCAACCCGTCGCCCCCCATCGGCCCTGCACTGGGCCAGCGCGGCGTGAACATCATGGAATTCTGCAAGGCTTTCAACGCCGCGACGGACAGCCTCGAAAAGGGCGCCCCGATCCCGACGAAAATCACCGTCTATGCCGACCGTTCCTTCACCTTCGAAACCAAGACGCCGCCTGCCAGCTACATGCTGAAGAAGGCCGCTAAGCTGAAGTCGGGCTCGAAGGAGCCGGGCAAGGTCGTGGCTGGCTCGATCAAGAAGAGCGCCGTGAAGGAAATCGCCGAGGCCAAGATGAAGGACCTTAACGCGAACGACATCGATCAGGCCATGAAGATCATCGAAGGCTCCGCCCGTTCGATGGGCCTCGAAGTGGTGGAGGGCTGACATCATGGCAAAGCAGACCAAGAAGCAGCAGACCGTCGCCAAGCTCGATTCCGAGAAGCTCTACACCGTGGACGAAGCCATCGCCACGCTGCGCGAGCACAAGGCCAAGTTCGACGAGACCGTCGAAGTCGCCATGAACCTGGGCGTCGATCCGCGCCACGCAGACCAGATGGTGCGCGGCATGGTGTCGCTGCCGGGCGGCACGGGCAAGGACGTGAAGGTCGCTGTGTTCGCACGCGGTGACAATGCCGAGAAGGCTACCGCCGCCGGTGCCGACAAGGTGGGCGCCGAAGACCTGATGGAAGACATGCAGAACGGCAATCTCGATTATGACCGCGTGATCGCCACGCCGGACATGATGGGCGTCGTCGGTCGCCTCGGCAAGGTGCTGGGCCCCAAGGGTCTGATGCCGAACCCGAAGCTGGGCACCGTCACGCCGAACGTGGAACAGGCCGTGAAGGACGCCAAAGGCGGCCAGGTCGAGTTCCGTGTCGAGAAGCAGGGCATCATCCACTCCGGCATCGGAAAGCTGTCGTTCGATGATGCGAAACTGAAAGAGAACTTCGAAGCCATGACCCAGGCCATCGTGAAAGCGAAGCCATCGGGCGCGAAGGGCAAATACGTCAAGAAGGTGAGCCTCACCTCGACCATGGGCCCTGGCCTGAAGATCGACCTCGCCGAGATCGAGGGCGCGTAATCATCGCGCTTTCCTACTCGCAGGCGAGTGAGAATGAGGGGGGCCGGTAGCGACACGCTGCCGGCCCTTTTTCTATGTGAGCACGGTATCTGGAAAGAGTCCTCAACTGGCGCGTTGATAGGGCAAAGGAGCTTTTGCCGTGAATGCCAAGACACTCATCATCGTCGGCGCGATTGCCGTGCTGGTCGCCACCTTTTTCATCGATGCACGCCTGACGCCGGTCGTCGGCGCGGCGGCGCTGTTCGTGGGCCTTATCTACGGATGGTGGAGTAACCGGAACGACCGAGAGAGCTATCGCAAAGCCGAGGAAGCGACCCATCGCCAGAAGGAAACGCATTCCGGCCCGCGCGACGAGACGTAGATTTCTGTCGAGCGGTGCGACCGGGCGCTAGATCCCGCCGGGGGTGAAGTCGAAGCCTTCCTCGCCCAGCGCTTCGCACAGCGTATCGACGGCGCTGGCCAGCACATCTTTGCTGGTGGAGCGGATTACGAAGTTGGCCCCGATGCGTCCTTCGCGGAAGAAGGGATAGCTGCCGATCTGGCAATCCTCATGCGCCGCTTCGACTTCGCGCAAAATGTCGGCGATCTCGCTTTCGGGCGACCAGCAGCCGACTGTTTCGCTCAACAGTGGCGCACCGCCTTCCAGCGTGCCGGTAAGCGCGTCGAGCATCTGCGCGGTGATATGCGGCACGCCCGCCATCAGGTGAATGCTGCCATGACGAATGCCCGGCGCGCCTGACATGCGATTGGGGATCAGTTCCGCGCCTTCGGGCACCCGCGCCATGCGCAGCCGCGCCTCGGTCAGGCCGCCGGGTTTGTCCGCGTAATAGGCCTCAAGCATGGCACGCGCTTCGGGATGGATCACAACCTCGACGCCCAGCGCATTGGCAACGGCATCGACGGTGATGTCATCATGCGTCGGGCCGATGCCGCCGGTGGTGAAGACGTAGTCATAGGCATCGCGCAGCGCGAGGACGGCGTTGGCAATCGCGTCCATGTCGTCAGACACCACGCGTACTTCCGTCAGACGGATGCCCTGCACTTGCAGCCAGCTGGCGACTTGCGCAATGTTCTTGTCCGCCGTGCGGCCCGAAAGGATCTCGTCGCCGATCACCAGCATCCCGGCCGTCCAGACCTTGTCGCTATCGCTCATCCGGCAGGGCTCATTCGGCAGCGATGGCCGTGTGGTCGGTATTGTCGTGGACCTTCGCCGGCGCCGCGCTGTCGTCCACGTGCAGCAGCCGCAGGACGCCATCGCGCACGGGGCGCTGGCGGAAATCTTTTATGTCCGCGAGATAGTCATGCATCAGCGTCCATGGCCGTTCCTTGCCAACCTTCGGCATGAGATGGCGAGCCCGTTGGAGATAGCCGGAGGAATAGTCCCACGGCTCGACCGTTTCCGGCTCGTCCTCGGGCGCAAGCGGCGCCACGGCCACATTCGCTCCGGCCGCCTTCATGTCGTTCAGCACCTCGCAGGCATAGCGCGCATTGGTATCGGCGCGCAGCGTCCAGCTGGCATTGAGATAGCCGAACACGAAGCTGAGGTTCGGCAGGTTGGAGAACATCGTGCCGCGGTAGAAATAGTGGTCGGTGAAATCGACCGGCTCGCCATCCATCGAGACATCGACCTTGCCCGCGAGCGCCAGCTTCAGCCCGGTCGCCGTCACCACGATATCGGCAGGCAGGTGCTCGCCCGATGTCAGCTTCACGCCATCGGCATCGAAGCCCTCGATATGGTCGGTGACGATATGCGCCTTGCCCGCCCGCATCGCCTTGTAGAAATCGCCATCGGGCACGAGGCACAGGCGCTGCTCCCACGGATTGTAAGGCGGCTCGAAATGCTTGGGGTCGTACAGCTCGCCCAGCGATCCGCGCGCCATGCCGCGCAGCTTGTCCGCCAGCTTCTCCGGCGCGCGGCGTGACAGGCCGAAAATGTAGGCGCGGAAGAGGATGTTCTTGCGGCGGGTGAGCCAATAGGCGACCTTCTCGGGAAACCAGCGGCGGAAGCGATGGTCCCAGATGTCCTGCCGCGGACCCTTGCCCATCCATGTCGGCGTGCGCTGCAACATGGTGACGCTTTCGGCCTTTTCCGCCATGCTGGGCACCAGCGTGATCGCCGTCGCGCCGGAGCCGATGACCACCACCTTCTTGCCCTCGTAATCGAGATCCTCAGGCCAGAATTGCGGATGGATCACCTGCCCGCCGAACTTGTCCAAGTCGGGCAGGTTCGCATCATGCGGATTGTCGTAATCGTAATAGCCACTGCCGAGATACAGCCAGCGCGCGGTAAGGGTCTCGGTCGCGCCGTCTGGCAGACGGCTGGTGATCGTCCAGCGGGCGGTGGCACTGTCCCAGTCCGCGCTCTGCACCGTGCGGCTGAAGCGCATGTGTTCGCGAATGCCGCGCTCATCCACCACGCGGTTGAGATATTCGAGGATGGCCGGACCATCGGCGATGGCATCGTCGTGCTTCCAGGGTTCGAAAATGAACCCCAGCGTGTGCATGTCGCTGTCGGAACGGACGCCGGGATAGCGGAACAAGTCCCACGTGCCGCCCAGCTGGTCGCGCCGGTCGAGGATCGTGAAGCTGCGATCCGGGCACATCATTTTCATGTGACCTGCCATGGAGATGCCGGAAAGGCCGGCACCGATTATCAGGACATCTGTATCTGGCTGGGTCATGCTTATGGCTCTTATCGTCGAAATCAGTTCGGGCGCGCACCCGATCCTGTCAGCATAGCACGCTCTTCGCGGTCCATGCCATGATTGCTTACATTAGTGTCGATACCGTAGGCGGCGCGCGCGGCTTTCACCGTGTTCGACAGCAGGCAGGCGATGGTCATGGGGCCGACACCGCCGGGCACGGGTGTGACGGCGGCGGCGTGCTGCACTTCGTCGAAAGCGACATCGCCGACCAGCCGGTCCTTGCCGTTCTCACCGGCGACGCGGGTGATGCCGACATCGATGATGATCGCGCCGTCCTTCACCCAGTGGCCTTTGACGAGACGCGGCGCCCCTGCGGCGGCGACGATGATATCCGCCTGCCGGCAAATCTCGGCCAGACCTTCGGTGTAGATATGCGTGACGGTGACGGTCGCCTCCGCATCCAGCAGCAGGTTCGCCACAGGCTTGCCGACGATGTTGGACTTGCCGATGACAACCACATCCTTGCCGGTGAAATCGTCCACCACCGTCGCCAGCAGCTTCATCACGCCCAGCGGAGTGCAGGGCACGATGCCGCCCGTGCCGGTGGACAGGCGTCCGACATTGACGGGATGGAAGCCGTCCACATCCTTTTCCGGAACGATTGCGCCCAGCACCTTGCCGGTGTCGATATGCTCGGGAAGCGGCACCTGGCACAATATGCCGTGCACTTCCGGGTCTGCATTGAGGCGCGCGATGAGCGTCAGCAGCGCGTCCTGCGTGGTACTGGCAGGCAGGGTATGCTTGGAGGAGCGGATGCCGACGCGCTCGCACGCGGCGATCTTGCGCCGGACGTAAATCTCGCTTGCGGGATCGTCTCCAACAAGGATCACTGTCAGGCCGGGCGCGGCATGTCCCGCGGCGACCAGATCGTCCACCGCCGCCTTCGTTTCTTCGTCCAGTTGCCGCGCAATCGCGCGCCCATCGATCAAATCGGCCATGCCGTTTGCTGCTCCCGCTTGCTGGGCTTTGCACATAAGCGCCGGCGCTGCCGATTGCACCCCTCTATCAGCGAGTCGGTTCGGCGCTTGGGGCTTGCGCTGCATGCAGGCACTGCGGCATGGAGACGCCATGGTGTCGCGCTTTCTCATCCTTTTCGCTGCCCTGCTGCTGCCCGCACAGGCTCTTGCACAAGCTTCTGAGGCGGAGGAGCTGGAGGGAAGCTGGGCGCTTCGCATCGACGATGCGACGATCTTCGTTTTCACGCTGGACCGGCTGGATGACGGGCGCTGGCAAGGCCAGTGGATGCGGCCCGAGCGCATCAACAGCAATGGCTGGATATTCCGCGAGATGGAGGGCGCCCAGCTGGTGCGCGCGGTGCGCACGGCGGAACGTGACGGGGTGGTGCAATTGGTCTTCACCGGCCCGCTTGGCGATGGGCGCAACGATGTGCTGCGCTTCCGCCAGACGGGCACGAACCAGGCAGAGCTGACTTATGTCGGCGTGCCGACCGATCCCTATCCCTTGATCCGCGTGCCCGGTTCGCAGCAACTGGGTCCATTCGACGAAATTCGCATTTACGACCGTGACAATGCGGTGACGGAAGCCGACTACACCCCCGACGCCGAGAGCGCGCCTGATGACGCCGCTGACGTCGCCGACGACGCGCGGTCTTCGGAACAGATGGAGGCAGAGGCGGACAGTGTGGATGAAGAGGCACAGGCGGACAGTGTGGATGAACAAGCCGCGCCGCCAGAGCTTGCACAAGACGAGACGCTGATCGGCGAAGACTTCCTTGAGGATCTCGACAATGCTCCCCTCTCGGAAAGCGATGCGCCATCGACAGAGGCAGAGATTGCCCGCGCCTGCACCGATATCGACCGTGATAATCCGCCGGACGCCGACGGGCTTTCCGCGCTTTGGGGCGATGATTACGAGTCCATCGGCACCGGTCTCGACATCCGCGAGTATCGCATGGACAATGGCGATATCGCCCGCATCACGCTGCTTGATGATCGCATTTATGTGAACAGTTGCGGCGAGGAGTGACGGCCTCGCGGCTTTGCGCTATCGCGCGCCGCGCCCCTTCCAGCCGGACACCGAATCCATGAAATCGACCGTTTCCCTCGGCGTGTTATTCGCCATCCTGGCAGCGCCCGCCTCCGCGCAAGAGGTGGACGCATCCGATGAAGCGGACAATACAATCATCGTGCTGGGCGAAGGACTGCCTGAAACGCCCGCCGCGCCAGCCTATTCGACCGTCACCATCGACCGCGACCAGATCGTCACCGTCGCGTCGGGCCGGCTGGAGGACGTTCTGGCGAATGTCGCGGGCTTCCAGCAGTTCCGTCGCTCGGACAGTCGCTCTGCCAACCCTTCCGCGCAGGGTGCGACGCTCAGGGCGCTGGGCGGCAATGCCACCAGCCGCGCGCTTGTGCTGCTCGATGGCGTGCCGCTGTCAGATCCGTTTTTCGGCTACATCCCCTTCAGCGCGGTCGACCCGTACCAGCTTTCCAGCATCCGCGTGACGCGCGGCGGCGGGTCCGGTCCGTTCGGGGCAGGCGCGCTGGCGGGCACGATCCGCATGGAAAGCGCCGACGCCGCGACGCTTGGCGGTGTGTCGGCATCCGCCCTGGTGAACGATCGCGGCGGTACGGAACTCTCCGCCACGCTCGCTCCCGAAATCGGCAATGGCTTTGCGGTGGTGGGCGGCCGATGGGACCGCGGGCAGGGCTTCTTCACCACGCGCGAGGAAGACCGCGTGCCCGCCACTGCGCGGGCCGGATACGACAGCTGGTACGTAAGCGGCCGCGTGGTCCAGCCGCTAGGCCGAGACCTGGAACTGCAAGCGCGCGCTGCTGCGTGGAATGACGAGCGTACGCTTCGCTTCGAGGAAGCAGACAATTCCATCGAAGGGCAGGATGTCTCGCTGCGCCTCGTTTCGCGCGGCGATTGGCAGGTGGATGCGCTGGCCTATGGCCAATGGCGCAATTTCACCAATGTCGTCATTTCCTCCACCCGCTTTACGCGCGTGCTGGACCAGAAGGATACACCCGCCAGCGGGCTGGGCGGCAGGCTCGAAATACGTCCTCCCGTCGGCGAGGATCATACGCTGCGGATCGGCGCGGATTATCGCCGCAGCGAGGGAGAGCTGTTCGAGGACAGCTTTTCCGCCTTCAGCGGCGCGCTGCGCGAAAACCGATTTGCCGGCGGGGTGACGAGCGATCTGGGCTTCTATGTCGAGAATGACTGGCAGGCGGGCGCGCTGACCCTGACAGGCGGCCTGCGCGCGGATCGCTACACGATTTCGGACGGGTTCTATCGCGCACTGGCGCCCGATGGCGCGGTCATCAGTGGTGACAGTTTCGCCGACCGCGCCGATTGGGAAGCGACCTGGCGCGCAGGCGCGCTGTTCGCGGCCAGCGATACGGTCACGCTACGCGCTGCGGCCTATTCCGGGTTCCGGCTGCCGACACTGAACGAACTCTACCGGCCATTTGTGGTCTTTCCGGTGGTGACGCAGGCCAATGCGTCGCTCGAGCCGGAGCGGCTGGAAGGCTTCGAGATCGGCGTGGACCTCGCACCCGCAGCGGGCGTAGCGGTGAGTGCCACCCTGTTCGATAACCGTGTCGAGGGCGCGATCGCCAATGTGACGCTGGAGCCGAACCTGCGCCAGCGCCGCAATCTCGATGCCATCGACGCACAGGGGCTGGAACTGGCGGCGGCTGTCGATCGCGGTCCTGTCAGCTTGAACGGCACCATGGTGCTGACCGACGCAGAGGTGGTCGGCACGGGCTTTGCCGCCCCGCTCGATGGCAATCGTCCGCCGCAGACGCCCGAATTCGCCGCTAGCGTGACGGCGGCTTACCGGATTGCCGCCGATGCGCAGATCAGCGCAACGCTCCGCCATGTCGGCGCGCAGTTCGAAGGCGATCGGGAAAACGATGTCCTGCCTGCCGCAACCACGCTCGACCTCTTCGGCGAAGCAAGGCTGATCGACCGATTGTCGCTAGTCGCGCGGGTAGAGAACCTGTTCGATGAGGAAATCGTCACCCGCAACCAGGGCGGCTCCATCGATATCGGCACACCGCGCACGATATGGCTTGGCGTTCGCTGGGGCTATTGATCGCTCGGCAAGCGAGCCGTTTTGAGGCAGCCTGCTATCCCTTGCCGCGCTGACCGGGAATGCGCGCCAGCTTCTTGTCCTTCTTCGAGCTTTTCCTGGCCTTCGCACCCGGTTCTCCGGCCTTTGCCGACCGCTTGAGCGCCTTCTTCTCGCTTTTCAGATCGAGCACAGCTTCCGCAAGGCGCCTCACCGAGGCCGCGCGCGGACGGAAATCGCGCGCAAGCACGCCCTTGGCGAGCGCCTTTAGCGAAAGCGCATCCTGATCGACCTCATCGTCGTTTTCGAAATCGGAATTGGACATCTTTACAAACCCTGTGCTGGCGCGGATTTGCTTTGCAAAGCCATCCGCCGCAAGCGCTTGCGCTGCGTGTCACAAAATCCTTCGCGGGTGAAGAGGCACAGCCCGCCTCAGGCTTCGACAATCGCCTCGCATCCCAGCCACGCGGCGAGTTTTGCAAGGTCGGTCTCAACCTGCTCGGACAGGAGCTGCGAGCGTCCCGGTTCGATCCAGAGGCGCAGCGTATCCCCCTCGCGTGTCAGCTTGCTGGAGAGAAGCGACACGCGCGAGCCCGCGCCAACGCGCCGGCACAGACGGAATGCAAGGCCCCATGCAGATGCCGCGTGCAGATCCTGCTCACTTGCCAGCGGCAGATGTGCCTCGACGATTTCGGGTTTGCCGTGCGCCCCGCGCAGTGCGGCGGCGATCATGACGCGGCCACGATGGTCCAGCCCCAGCCAGCGCTTGTCGAGCGCCCAGTCGACCGAATGTTTGAGGCGCATATTCGGCTCAAGCCGCCACTGGGCCATCCCCAGCATCGTCGCCGCCAACCGCAACCGTTCATTGCCCCGCCCCGAAGCGAGGCCGCGTGTAACATCCGACGTCCAGCCGGCGATGCGCGTCGCGTGGGTCTGCGGCCCGCCGCGCGGCTCGGTGAAATGGGCGACCGCCGTCAGCAGCGGATCGAGCTGCCCCGCAGGTTTCGACAGATCGCGATAGAGCAGCCCTTCGCGAATGCCCCAGGATGAAAACACCACGCCGTCCGGCCTCAGGGTTTCGAGCACCGGGCGCAGCATGGCCGCCGCATCGGGAAGGCCCGCCGCGCGGCTCTCGGTAATGCCGGCTATGTTCGATAGCGCCTCCGGATCGGCGTCTGTCAATTGTGCGGCGAACTGGTCGGCCTCCTCGACGGTGAGGCAGAAAGCATGCGGATCGGTGAGCGGGTAGCCGGTCTTGTGCATTGCGTAGGCTGCCAGCGCCCGCCATGTCCCGCCGACGAGGTAAAGCGGGCCGGGATGCGCCTCCGCCCAGTCGGCCGCCTGCAATTCCGCTCGCACTGCATCTTCGAACGCGTCGATGCCCTTGGCGCGCAGGGCCGGCAGGCGCAAAGTGCCGAGCGGCAGGCTCACGCCGTGGGAGCAGGCATTGTCGGCAATCGCCACAAGCTCGAGGCTGCCGCCGCCCATATCGGCCACCACGCCTTCCGTATTCGGAAATGCGCCGATCACGCCATGGGCGGAGGTGATCGCTTCCTGCTCGCCGGAAAGCACCTCGATATCGAGCCCGAGTTCGCGCACCATGGCGACGAACTCCTCCGCATTTTCCGCATCGCGCGCAGCGGCGGTCGCCACGGTGCGCACATCGCTGATCTCCAGATCCTTGAGGATGTATTTGAAGCGCCGAAGCCCGCGCATGGCGATATCGATCGCTTCCTGCGGGATGCGACCGGTCGTGGCGAGGTCGCGGCCCAAGCGCGCCGTCACCTTCTCGTTCAGCCAGATCGTGGGCGCGCGCGAGGGGGCGGAGTAGACGACGAGGCGCACCGTATTCGACCCGATATCGATCACGGCCCGCTCGGCGCGGTCGGCAGGGCGCGTGCGGGTGACCGAAAAGCCGGGCTTCAAGCGGAACCCTTCCGCAGCGTGAGATTGGGCACGCGGTCTTCCTTCAGCGCCTCTCCACGCCCCGAAAGCGACGGGTTGACCATGAAATAGCGGTGACAGTTGAAGCCCGCAGGCTCCTCTCCTTCGGCAATCTCCGCATCATCCGGCTCCACCCGCTCATACTCGCCGGTTTCGCCATCCAGCAGCCAGCTCTGCTCGGTATCGAGCAAATTGGCGAGCAGGACCTGCTCCAGAACCTGGTCCTGCACGGTGTCGTTATCGATCGGCACCAGCGTTTCCACCCGGCGATAGAGATTGCGGTCCATGGCATCGGCGCTGGAAATATAGACCTTGGCCTTGTCGCTCGGCAGCGCCTCTCCATTGCCGAACGCGTAGATGCGGCTGTGTTCGAGGAACCGGCCGATGATCGATTTGACCGTGATGTTGTCGGAAAGGCCCGGCACGCCGGGACGCAGGCAGCAAATGCCACGCACCACCAGTACGATCTGCACGCCCGCCTGACTCGCCTCGTAGAGCTTGTCGATCACGCGTTTCTCGGTGATCTGGTTCATCTTCATCCAGATGGTGGCGGGCTTGCCTTCGCGGGCAAAGGCGATCTCGGCATCGATCCGCTCAAGCAGCGTTTCCAGCAAGTTGAGCGGCGAGATGGCCAGCTTTTCCATCGCTTGCGGGGCGACATAGCCGGTGATGAAGTTGAATAGCTTCGCCGCATCGCGCCCGAAGGCCGGGTCGGCGGTGAAATAGCTGAGATCGGTGTAGATCTTCGTGGTGACGGGGTGATAATTGCCCGTGCCGAAATGGCAGTAGGTGCGATAGCCGCCATCCTCCTGGCGGGTGACCATGCTGATCTTTGCGTGGGTCTTCCAGTCCACGAAACCGTAGATCACCTGCACGCCCGCCCGCTCGAGCTCGGCGGCCCATTTGAGGTTCTGCTCCTCGTCGAACCGGGCTTTCAGCTCGACGACAGCGGTGACAGACTTGCCGTTCTCTGCGGCGCGGACCAGCGCATTGACGACGGGCGATTGCTGGCCGGCGCGATAGAGCGCCTGCTTTATCGAGACGACCGCCGGATCGTCCGCCGCCTGCCTCAGGAAGTCGACCACCACTTCGAAGCTTTCATAGGGGTGATGGACAACCATGTCCTTCTCGCGGATGGCGGCGAAGGCATCGCCATCATGCTCCATCACGCGTTCGGGGTAGCGCGGCGAGAAGGCGGTAAACTTCAGGTCCTGCCGATCTTCGCTGACCACCTCGGCGAGGCTGGTAATGCCGAGCATTCCCTCGGTCTTGGTGACGAAGGCCTGTTCCAGTTCCAGCTTGTCGCGCAGCAATTCCTCGCCCGCGGCATCGAAATCGGCATCGATTTCCAGCAGAATCACCTGCCCGCGACGACGCCGCTGGATCGCGCTGCGGAAATAGCGCACCAGATCTTCGGCCTCTTCCTCGATCTCGATATCGCTGTCGCGCAGCACGCGGAACACGCCGTCGCCCGATATGGCGAAACCGGGAAAGAGCAGCTCGGCATAACGCACCACAACGCGCTCGATAGCGACGTAAATCGCCTCTTCGCCCGGGATGCGGATGAAGCGCGGAAGGGCGCTGGGGATCAGCACCATTTCCACCAGCTCGCTGCCATCGGCCTCGCGCGTCAGGTTGAACAGCGCACCCAGGCCAAGATTGGCGACGAAGGGGAAGGGGTGCGCCGGATCGATCGCCTGCGGGGTGATGACCGGGATGATGTGATCGATGAAATACTGCCGCAGCCAAGCTTCGGCCTCACCCTCGATCCGGTCCTCACCCTTGATGTGGATTCCTTCAGCCTCCAGCAGCGGGCGCAGGTCGGTGAAAGTGGTCTGCTGCAATTCCTCAAGCTCGCGGAACTTCTCGGTAATCGCGGCAAGCTGCTGCTTTGGCGTGCGCCCGTCGATGGACATTTCGCCCACATCGCTGCGCACCTGGCCGACAAGGCCCGCGACGCGGATCATCATGAATTCGTCGAGATTGCTGCCGGCGATGGAGAGGAAGCGCAGCCGTTCAAGCAACGGATAGGAAGCGCGATTGGCTTCGGCCAGCACGCGCTCGTTAAAGGACAGCCAGCTCAGTTCGCGGTTGAAATACAGCTCGCCAGCAGGAAGGCTCTCATGCGGCAGGTTCGCATCAGGCAGCCCGTCCGCGTCCGAGACGTCATTGGCGGGGACTGTGCTCATGTGCTGGCCTGCTTCCTAGTGCTGCGCGCGCACCGTTTGGCGCGTATGGCTTTTCAGCGCAAGGTCCGCCGGTCAGTTCCAGGCTTCGACCAGTTCGCTTGCCTTCGCGATGGCCGCGATGCCGCGTTTGCCGTCAGAGCGTTTCAATTGGACAATCACGTCGATCACGCTGCCCGCATAGGCGATGGTGTCGGCGCGGCTAAGGCCGATGCCGGTCTGCATGACCATGAGCGACAATTGCTCCAACGCTCCGCGCAGCGAATTGGCATGCACGGTCGAGAAGCTGCCCGGGTGCCCGGTGTTGATAGCGCGCAGGAAGGATACGCTCTCCGCACCGCGCAATTCGCCAAGCACGATCCGGTCGGGCCGCAGGCGCAGGGCCGATTGCAGCAATTCGTTTGCAGTGACCTTCGCTTCGCCAAGTTCGCCCTTCACAGCGACGAGGCCGACGGCGTTCGCGCCGGGAAATTTCAGCTCCGGCGTATCTTCAACCAGCACGACGCGCTCATCGCGCGGAATCTCGCCCAGCATCGCGTTCAAGAAGGTGGTCTTGCCGGTACTGGTACCGCCGGAAATCAGGATCGTCTTCTTCGCCTGGATGGCGGCACGCAGGAAAGCGATAGGCTGCTGCACCGGATCGGGCATGTCGGCCTCGCTATCCTGTTTCAGCGGTCCGGAATCGTAAGCATCGAGCGGCAGGTCGAGGCGGCGATGGCGGCGGATGGCCATGGCCCAGTGCTTGCGCGTGGCCGGCGGCCCGCAAAACTGGATGCGCGCGCCGTCCGGCAGCGTCGCGCCCAGCAGCGGATGCTCGCGGTTGATGCCCTGGTGGCTGATGCGCGCGACCTGTTCGGCGAGGCGCTGCACCAGCTTGTCGTCGATTTCGGCAATCGCCACGCGCTGCATTCCGGGCGTCGCCGCATCCTCGATCCAGATTTCGCCCGGCTTGTTGACGAGGATTTCGGTGACCGTGTCGCGGTCCAGCCAGCGGCGGAACGGGGCGAGGTATGCGTCGAGATACACAGAGCCTGCCGGAAGCTGCGGCGCATCTTCCGGTGGCGGGGTCAGCGATGCTTCCTCGCCGCCAAGCTGGTGGATCTCGGCGCTCACAGCCTTAGCGGACCTGCGGAGCGCGGCTGAAATCGAGATGGCGTGCAGTATAGACGCGGATGGGTTCGCCCATGCCTACGCGAATGGTCGGCGGGCGCTGCCCGTCCTGCTGCAGGGCGGTATTCGCCGCGCTTTGCCCGCCGCCGAGGATGATGCCTGCACCGCCGCTGGCGACCGTGCTCAACCCGCCGATGACGGACAGCAGCATCGCCGAGCCGAAACGGCTGAAGAAGTGGTTGTCGACATCGCCTTCAAGGCCCGCCGTCCCGTCGAAACCGGTTGCCGGACTTTGCAATTGCACGGTCACACCATCGGGGCGGATCACGCTTTGCCAGATGACATAGGCGCGGCGTTGGCCCGCCTGCAGGCCGGACTGGTACTGCCCGACAAGGCGGCTGGAGCGCGGGATGAGCACGCGGCTGCCATCGTGGCTGCGCACATCCTGGCTGACGACCGCGCGCACGAAACCGGGCACATCGGTGTTGATCGCGGTCTCGAGGATCGCCGGGATCATCGTGCCCTGCGTCACCGTCGTGGTCGGGTTCACATTCTGCATGGCCACGGCAGGGCCGCCGCCCACGCCGCCAATGCGCGAGGCGAAGTCGCCCGCCGCGCCGCCACCGGGCACGACAGACCCTTCGGGCGCAATCGCGGCGGCAGCCTCGGCTGCAGCGGCATTGGCAGCCGCCGCAGACGGCGCCACGCCGCCATCGAAGACAAGCGTCGGCGAGGAATAGGGGTTCTGACCCGGCGCCGCGATAGACATCGTATCTGGCGCGCGTGCCAGCGCGGGCGCGGTGGTCGGCGCATCGACATTGACCGGAACACCGGCATTGGCGCTGGGCAGGCCATCGGTGGGCGACATGCCGACCGGTTGCGGAACGGGCGCCGGTACGGCTGCCACGGCATCGGCACTCGCTGCTTCTTCTGCCGAATCGCCCGCATTCAGGCCCCAGAGCGTCGCCGCGCCAAGCAGGGCAACGAATGCCACTCCGGCAGCAAGGCCCAGCGCGTCGCGGCTGCCATTGCGGTTGGCGACGGCAGGGTAGGAATTGCGACTGGCGAAGTCGATGACTTCGGTCGTCTCGCTATCGCGCGGATCGCCATCATTCGCGACCCCGCTTGATTTTTCGGGAAGACGCATTGCAAGTTTCATGTGCCTGTCTCCTTTATCCGTCGCTCTGCGATGTGCCGTCGGCATTGACCGCGCCCACGGGGCCCCGGTTGGTCAATAGCGCGACATCCTCGCCCGAACGCAGGATGATTTCGCTGGGCACCACATCCAGCACGATCACATCGCCGCGCACGGCGAAGTTGACCGGGCCTTCGGTACCCTGGTGATCTTTCACCAGTATGGCAGGCATTGGCTGTCCGGCGGGCCATTCCATGAAGGTGGCGCTGCCATCGTCATAGATGCGTTCCGGCCACAGGCCGCTGGTGCCGCTGCTCTCCCAATCGAAATTCAGCGAAGTGGGATCGACCACGGCATAGTCGTCATTGGCGGCGGCCAGTTCCAGCGCGTTCGGCCCTTCGGCATAAGCGGAAGCAAGCGCTGGGCCATCGTCTTCCTCCAGTGGTCGCAACTCCACCGGGTAAGTAAATGTCAGCACGTAAAGCGGAGTGCGATGGCTGGGGCTGGCGACGAGATCGAAGAGATAGGTGTGGCGATTGGTGACCACGGTCATGTTCGTCGTCGCGCGCGGTGCCAGCGGTTTGACGAACAGCAGGTTGGCGCGCCGGTTGGGGGTGATCTGCCAGCTCTGGCTGTCACCCACGGCGACGTTCTCGATAGCCTCGCCCTCACCGAAGCGGATGGTGGACTGCACGTTCGTGCGCCCCTCGATGCGCACCACCTCGCCCGGATCGTAAAGCCGTTCGACAAGGCGCGGGTCCTGCGCGGCGGCAGGGCCGGCAAGGGTGATCGAAGCCAAAAGGCCCGCGGCGACCAGTGCGCGGATCATGATGCGTTCTCCGTAGAGCGTTTGGGCGCGGACTTGAAGCGGCTCCCTATGCCGCGTGCGCGCGAAGTGGTGGACGAGCCTCCCTGGCCCGAAGTGGCAGTGCCACCCTGAATGATGCGTGTCTCGCGCGTCGTGCTGCCGCCGGTGTCGTTGGCTGCGACAGGCGCGGCTGCCGCCACGCGGATGTCGCGCGATCCGGCTGCCGACGCGGTTTGCGCGGCGCGATCCTGCGCGGTGGTGTTGGCGATGGTTTGCGTCGCAGGCGGGACCTGCTGGCCGCGACCCCCCATGTCGGCACCGCCTGCATCGGCTGCGGCATTGGGCGCGAAGCCGAAGACCGTCCAGCCGCTCACCATGGTGGTGGTGACCTTCAGCACCATGAACATCAGCGCCAGATGGACCGCGCCGATCATGAAAAACGCCATGGCAGGTCGCACATCGATCTCGCCATTCGATCCGGCAAGGCTGGAGAGAACGGGCACGGCCAGTTCCAGCATCAGCGAGCCACCCAGCACCGCGAAGAGCGGCGCCAGCGCCATCAGCACGACGCCTTTGAGCCAGCCCACAAACACACCGCGCGTCGGGTTGAACAGCGCCATCACGATGAAAATCGGACCGAGGCCCATCAGGATCGCCAGCGCGATCTTGCAGGTGGCAAGGATGCCAACCGTGCCCAGCAGCAGCATCGTGCCGCCGCTCCACAGCAGGCCCGGAGGCGAGAAGAGCGACGTGTCGTTCTCCATTGCCTCTCCGCCCGATGCTTCCATCAGCGAGAGCATGACGATATCGAGCTTGTCGGCGAAGACGATGGTGGCGGAACCATCCGTGCCCATCAGCACATTGGCGATCTCGTCCGGAGCGCCGACCGCGAGGTTCCAGAATACGGCCTGGAAGGCCACCCAGCTGGTTGCGAAGGTGATGACCAGCACCAGCGTCAGCATGCGCGGTGTGAGGCTGGAGAGGCCGAGGCGCAGGCGTCCGGTCAGCAGGCCGAAACCGAGGAAAGCGATCCACAGCGTCAGCAGGATGGTGAGCGCGGGACCAAAGGCGCCGTCGGCGGTAAACAGGCGGTTGAACGCAGCCTGCGCCATTTCGCTCGCCGCGCAGTCGACCGCGCGCAGCGAGGCGCCGATACCGGCACCCACATCCTGCATGGCAGCTGCACAGGCGGCGGAAGCGTTCGTCACTCTGCGGCCTCCCGGTTGAGGCCGTCGGCAGGCTCGCTGCCATCGGCTTCGGGCCAGGGGCGATTGGTGAGCGCGGGATACCACTGCGAGGGGTCGTCGCCCACGGCTTCACGCAGGAGGTCCAGCCGGCGCACGCTGCTTTCGCGACCCGACAGCACCGTCAGCACTTCGGGCGCGCCCGACAGGTCAAGCCGGACGACGACGCTGGCATCGGGCTGGCGCACGAGGAAGCAGCGACTATGCGCGGGCAGGCTCTTGATGAGCGAGAGCTCGTGCTCTGTCAGGCCGAAGCCTTCGCAATAATCCTCTGCGCGGGCGCGGGCATTGGGCATGAAGACCATGGTGGCCGTCTGCTCCACCAGCGCGGTGGATATCCGGCTATCGAGCGCATCGCGCGCACTTTGCGTGGCGAAACCGACCAGTGCGTTGCGTTTTCGCAGCGTCTTCAGCCAGTCGCGAATGCGCGCGGCGAAAACCTCGTCATCCAGCGCTTTCCAGCCCTCGTCGATCAGCACCATGGTGGGCTGGCCATCCAGCCGCTCGTCGATGCGATGGAAGAGATACATCATCACCGGCGTGCGCAGCTTGGGATTTTCCAGCAGCGCCGTCATGTCGAAGCCCATCACACGGGTCGAAAGGTCCAGCCGGTCGGTTTTGTTATCGAACAGCCAGCCATGCTCGCCATCGTCGATCCATGCCGAAAGACGGTCGGCCAGATCGCCGGCTTGCGGACGCCTGGCGCCACTCACCAGTTCCTTGAAATAGCGCAGGCGGCGCAGCGACGGATCGTTGGAATAGGCGGCATCGACAGCCGCTGCGATGGTCGCGCTTTCCTCCGGCCCGTCGGCTTGCAGCATCACGGAAAGCCAGTCGCGCAGGAAGCCGCGATTGGCGGGCGTATCGGGCAGGGCAAGCGGATTGAACCCGGTCGGCTCGCCCGAACGAATGCGGTCATAAGTGCCGCCGATACCGCGAATGAACAGTTCCGCGCCGCGATCCTTGTCGAACAGGATAGTGCGCGGCTTGAACTTCTGCGCCTGCGCGGCGAGGAAATTCATCACCACCGTCTTGCCCGAACCGCTCGGCCCGATGACCGAGAAATTGCCAAGATCGCCATGGTGGAAATTGAAGAAGAACGGCGTGGAGCTGGTCGTCTGCAGCAGCGTGACCGCCTCGCCCCAATGATTGCCCTCAGCCTGCCCCAGCGCCATGCCGTGAAGGCTGCCGAAGCTTGCCATGTTCGCGGTGGAAATCATCGCGCGGCGCACGAGATATTGCTCATTGCCCGGGAACTGGCCCCAGAAGGCAGGTTCGAGGTTGGTATCCTCGCGCACGGCGATCGCGCCGGTATCGGCAAGGCTGGCCGCCACGGCGGCGCTGGCATCGTCCAGACGCGGCAGGCTGCTTTCGCGCACCAACACGGTGAGGTGATGGTCGCCAAAGCCGACCGAGCCTGCGCCCAACTCGTCGCGCGCGGCCATCATGTCCGCCCGCTCTGCCTGCGCGTCTTCATCGGCGCTTTTCAGGCGGCGAATGGCAAGGTCGATCTTCTCGCGCGCGGTCTGGCGTTCCTGCGGGGCAAAGCTTTCGCACACGATCATCTCGTGCGGCATGCGCAACATGGCATCGAGGAGGCCCGGGCTGGTGGTGTCGGGATAATCCTTGAGGCTCAGGATCGCCGCGTAATCGGCCCCGCCGCTGCCGCGCATCTCCATCGCATCGAGGCCGAAGCTGGCGCGGCGATAGGGCAGCATATTGCCGACATCCACGTCCTCGTCCGGGCGGCGCACGGGGCGCATTTCGCCATTATAAATGGCCGATAGCAGCTCCAGCAGCTCGTTGTTCACCGCGCCCGTTGCCCCGGTGTAGTCGCCAAGCACCTGTGCATCATATTCGGTCAGGCCGGCAGCCAGCGCCTGCAAAGCGCCGCGCAGCGAACGCAGGTCCTTGGGGTCGACCCCGTCATCCTGCCTGCCGCGCCGCAGCTTCTTGCCGAGCTTTTCTGCCAGCCCCGCCTTGCCGCGCGCAGGGCGACGGATGAGCGTGATGAACTGGTCGTTCACGAAGAGAGAGCCGGAGGACAGTTTTTCCTGCCAGCGCCGATCGATATGCGCCGAAAGCGGGTCGTCGAAGCGGGCTTCCAGCTCAACGCTCACGCGGCGGCGGATCACATGGTGATAGAGGACGAAGCGCGCATCGAGGTTGGAGCGCAGCATGACCTCGCGCGTGGCGGCATGGGCGTTGAGCGCGTCTGTATCTTCGGTCTCGAACAGCAGGCCTGGCACTTGCAACGCGGCCATCAGCGACCCGTCGCGCAATTCGAGCACATCGGAATCGACCAGGCGCGCATAGGGCAGGCGATCACCCGCCTGCGCTTCCTTCGCGCTCCACGATGCCGGTCCGAGCCATTTTGTGCTCATGCGAAAATACTCCCTGCCACTCAGGCAGCGTAACTGTTGCAGCCCCAGCGGCTGTAATTCTTCACCCGCGGGCAGGTGCTGACCTTGGTGATCCAGAGGTCGAAAATGCGCGGCTCGCGCAGGCTGGCGAGATAGCCCACCGTATGCATCGCCAGTGCAATCGGCACGAACCACCAGCTTTTCAGGATCAGGAACGCGATGGTCGAAACCATCATGTTGATGATGAAGAAGTTCATCGTCACGCCGGCGAACATCTGCGGGCGGGTCAATGCGCGGTGCACGGGATAGCGGGTGAGTTGCATGGCGCCGGTCCTACCCTGCCGCGCCCTGAATGCCCGCCACGATGGAAGCGGCACCGAAGATGATGAAGCAGCCCAGGATCACCGTCGCGCCGAAACGCCAGTTCATCCGGCCGGTCAGCATCAGGAAGCCGACGGCGGCTACGGCCATAACGGCCACGGCCGTCGCCACGCTGCCCAGCAGCGTGTTCTGCATCCAGGTCAGCGCGTTGTTGATTGGGCCCGAGCCTGCCGGATCGGCGGCCTGCGCATGGGAGGCAGAGGGCACCATCAGCGCGGCAAGCGCCAGCAAGCGGAAATACAATGTCATAGTCAGTCGGAACTCCGGGAGTGGTCGGAAAGGCGGCCCATGATCGCAGCGACATAGGCCTGCGTTTCGCGGATTTCGGGGACCCGGCCCAGCCGCGCGACGCGGTTGGGGCCGGCATTATAGGCGGCCAGCGCCAGCTCCAGATCGCCATCGAAGCGATCGAGCTGGGCGCGCAAATACCGCGCGCCGCCTTCGAGATTGGCATAGGGATTGTCGGGATCGACGCCCAGGTCGCGCGCCGTGCCGGGCATCAGCTGGGCTAGTCCGCGCGCACCGGCTGGCGATATGGCATCGGCGCGCCAGCGGCTTTCCTGCCACACCAGCGCTTCGATCAGCGCGGGGCTGAGGTCATAATCCACGGCAAGCTGGGCGACATAGGCCGCATAGGCCTGCGGCACGGTGGATGCATGGGCCTGCGTGTCGCCAACGATCTCGACAGGGATGAGCACCTGCGTTTCTGCAGGAACATCGCCAAGCGGAACCGCCACGCCGTCGGCTGCGGGAACAGCGCCGGCAGAGGGGCCGGATACCCATTGCGCCTCGCCGGAAGGAGCGATCTGCAACACATCGGCCTGCGCGGCAGGCGCGCAGATGGCGGCCATGGCTATGGCCGCTGCAGACGTGGTGAAACGCAGAATCACTTACAAACCCTCCAGTCCAGCCCACATGCTTACATCAAGTGACACAGGCGTGACAAACGCGGCAATGCGCTGCCTGACGCAAAAAAGGCCCGGAAAAGCCGAGCCTTCCGGACTGTCTCGCTGTTTCGCTAGATGTCGGAAGCCGGACCGCCATTTAACCGGTCCGGCCTGACTATGAGGTTAATTTCGCGTTTCGAGCGACAAAAGCGCCAGCCGCGCGGCCTGTCGGGAATCGATCCAGTCGCCATTCGCAAGCTCCAGCTCGTAGCGCTCATTGCTGGCGATGGCGGCGCGGTAGGCTTCTTCCGCGCGGGCATATTCACCCGCGGCGGCATAGGCCGCGCCCAGATTGATCAGCAGGGCGGGATCGGACGGATTCTCCACGCGAGCCGCTTCGAGCAGCGCGATGGCGCTGGCCGCCTCTCCCGACGTCAGCTCTTCATACGCGACATCGCGCGTTTCGGCCTGCTGCTCCACCATCGTTTCGGTGGGGCTGATCTGGCCTGCCATAAGGGCCAGGGACACGGCGGTTGCAGCAAAAAACATCGGCACTCTCCTGATATCGTGAAGAGCATCATGCCGCCTGTACGACACCGCCGCAACAAAACTGTCATTTTGTCATAAAACTGAAATATCGACGCAGATCTGCGGCCTATGCCTGTGGAAAGTCTGCAAACTGTAACACAGCCAACAAACTGTCACCTGCCGCTTCTAGCAGGCCCCTCGCGACATGCTTTTCGCATCATCTGATTCTCGGTTTTATTGAGGGGACCGTTCGCCGTGACTAAACTTTCCCGTATACTGGTTCTTGGCTGCTCGCTCGTGGCGCTCGCTGCGTGTGGACCCGATGAGATTGCTTCGCCCGGTACCGGCGGCAACGTCATCATCAACAACCCGCCCGCTGCACCGACGCCGACACCCACGCCGACTTCCGGCACGGGTACGGTTACGCCGGCTGGCGGTTGCCCAACCATTGCCGATGCGCAGGGCCTTGCCGATGTCGGCACCGTCACCGGGCCAGAAGGCACGTGGCGCGTCTGCCAGCTGCCGCAGCGCCTGAACGTATCCTCCACCCTGCCGCGCTTCGACGGCCTGCTCTACCTGATCCAGGGCGAAACCAATATCGGCACCGATGGCGGCCCCGCAGCCGACGCTTCGGATGGGCTTACCGACACCAATGTCGAACTGACCATCGAACCCGGTGTGATCCTCTACTCAAGCGGCTCGGGCTTCCTGAACGTGACGCGCGGCAATTCCATCAATGCCAACGGCACCGAAGACCTGCCGATCATTTTCACCAGCCGTGACAACGTTGTCGGTTTCAACAACGACAACTCTTCCGGCCAGTGGGGCGGTGTGGTTCTTTCCGGCCGCGCACCCGTCACCGATTGTGTGGCCCCCGGCGCAACCCCGGGCTCCGTCGATTGCGAACGCCAGGTCGAAGGCGCGGTGACCCCGGCCTTCTTCGGCGGCAACGATCCGGACGACAGCTCGGGCTCGATGAGCTACGTGCAGATCCGCTATTCGGGCTTTGTCCTGTCGGGCGATAACGAGCTGCAGGCGCTGACCACGGGGGGCACCGGCCGCGGCACGGACCTTTCCTACATCCAGTCGATCAACAGCTCGGATGACGGTGTCGAATTCTTCGGCGGCTTCGTCGACATTTCGCACCTCATCGTGGCCGGCGCCGAAGACGATTCGCTCGACACTGATACGGGTGTGAAGGCGAACATGCAGTATGTGATCGCCGCCCAGCGCGCAGCTGCTGGTGACACGATCATCGAAGCCGACTCCAATAACGGCCTCGAAGACCAGACTCCGCGCCAAAACACGCAGATCAGCAACTTCACCTTTATCCAGCGGCGCGACAGCGACCAGGTCATCCGTATTCGCGGTGGCACGGACTATGCGCTGACCAACGGTGTGGTGATCGACGCATCACCGTCCGGCACGCCCTGTGTCCGTATCGACCTCGACGAAACGGTGCGCGCTGCAAATGCCGGTCTCGACGATGTCGGCCCGCCGCGCTTTGAGTCGGTTGCGCTCGACTGCACGACCAATTTCCGCGGTGGCAGCGGCGGTATCACCGATGCGCAGGCCGAAGCGATCTTCGATGCCGGTACCGGCAACAACAAGGCATACACCAACACCATCCAGAACGGCTACCTGAACGGCGCGAACGAAGATGGCTACACGCCGATCTTCGATCCGACCGCGCTGTCCAGCTTCTTCGACACGACGAGCTTCATTGGCGCCGTCTCCTCGAACGACGACTGGACCCAGGGCTGGACCTGCGACAGCGTAGCCGTGAGCTTCGGCAACAATACCGGCGATTGCACCGACATCCCGGTCTTCAACTGACAACGCTGGCGGGGCGGGGTTTTCCTTCGGGAAGAGCCACGCCCCGCCATGTCTTCTTCACGGATCCGAGGGGGTCCGTTTCCCGATTCTCGGGGCACGATATGACAAGGATCAGGCGATCATGAACACTGGCAAGCAGCTGGCGGGGCTGCTCCTGCTCACCACCGCTCTCACCTTTCCCGGCATCGCCGCGGCGCAGGATACAGGCGATAGCGATCCGACCGTTCGGGACTTGCCTGAACCGCAATCGGATGATCCGGTCGATCCGGGTGACGACGAGCCGGACCAGCCTGACATTTCCATCCCCGGCGGCGACATCATCGTTACCGGCCGCATCAACCGCAATCCGGAGCGCAGCGCGACGCAGGTCGTGAACGTGCTCTCGACCGAACAGATCGCGCGAACAGGCGAGGGCGACATTGCAGGGGCGCTGAGCCGCGTAACCGGCCTCTCCGTTCAGGGCGACGGCTTCGTCTTCGTGCGCGGCCTTGGCGATCGCTATTCGCTGGCGCTGCTGAACGGCCTGCCGCTGCCCTCGCCGCAGCCGCTCAGCCGCGTGGTGCCGCTGGACATCTTTCCGACAAACGTGGTCGCATCCAGCCTCGTGCAGAAGACCTATTCGGCCAATTTCCCGGGCGAATTTGGCGGCGGCGTGATCAACCTTACCACCCGCGCCATTCCCGATGAGAGCTTTATCGAGATCAGTGCCGGCGTCAGCGCCAACACCGAAACGACCTTCCATAACGGCCTTGCCTATTACGGCTCCGACTTTGACTGGTTCGGCTTCGACGATGGCACGCGCGACGCGCCACCCGCGCTGCAGACCTTCTTCGATAGCGGCCTGCGCATGAGCGACGTGCCGCAGGATGCATCGCGCAATTTCAACGATGCGCCGATCACGCAGGAAGCCATTGCCCAGCAGCTGGGCAATCCCAACCTGATCCTGTTGCAGAAGATCGGCGACATCCCGGCAAACTGGTCCGCCGGGCTGACCGCCGGTACATCGACCGATATCTTTTCCGACGGTCGCCTTGGCGTGGTGCTGACCGGTTCGATCAGCAATAGCTGGCGCACACGCGACATCACCTCGCAGACCATCCTTGCCGATTTCTCCCTGGATTCGGATTTCAACGACCTCGTCACCGACAATTCCGTGCTGGTGAACGGCCTTCTGGGCATTGGCCTTGAAGTGGCAGACCACCGCTTCCGCTGGACCAATGTGTTCATCCGCGACACGTCGAAATTCGCGCGCCTTTCGCAGGGCGAGGATTTCCAGGACGATGACAGCATCCAGCAGCAGCAAACCGCATGGTTCGAGCGGCAGCTGATAAATTCGCAGCTGGTGGCAGAGCTGGAATTCGGCGATCTGGGCATCGACCTGCGCGGCGGCTACGCCCGCACCGATCGCGAAGCGCCGTTTGAATACACCTTCACCTATGTGCGCGACAACGCACAGGGCGAATTCAGCGATTCCTTTATCAACGTGCTCGACCGGCAGACCGGTGACGCCGCCGTCGTCTTCTCCGACCTGCAGGAAGAGCTGTATGCCGGCGGCGTGGATGTGAGCTACCCGATCTTTGACAGCTTGGTCGCTACGGTCGGCTATGCCTACAGCGATACGGAACGCTATTCGGAGCGCCGCGAGTTCCTGTTCAACGCGCCCACCAGCTTTCCCGATGCCATCGGCAATCTGCGCCCCGACCTGCTGCTGGGCGATGCGATCATCGATTTCTACGATATCGGTCTTATCGAAAGCACGCAGAGCGATCCGGCCTTCGAAGCCGGGCTGACGGTGCATGCCGGCTACGGCAAGATCAATTGGGAGCCGATATTCGGCGTGCAGCTGGACGTCGGCGTGCGTTACGAAGATGCGGTGCAGACGGTCGATCCGGTGAACGTGTTCGCCACGCCGCTCAATTCGACCAGCTCCACGAATCTGGAGAACGATTACTGGCTGCCCGCAGCCACGCTGACCGTCGAGCCGATCGAGGATCTGCAATTGCGCGCGCATGCCTCGCGCACTTTGGCCCGCCCGCAATTCCGCGAGCTGATTTTCCAGACCTATTTCGACCCGGAAACCAACCGCCAGTTCAACGGCAACCCGTTCCTCGTCGATAGCGAGCTGACCAATTACGAACTGCGCGCCGAATATTACTTCGGCGGGCAGAATTCGGTCTCGCTCGCCGGTTTTTACAAGCAGATCGAAGACCCGATCGAGGCGTTTTCCAGCTTCTCCGACAATGCGCAGCTCACCAGCTTCGCCAATGCGCCGGAAGCAACGCTGTGGGGTATCGAGGCAGACCTGCAATATACGTTCGATCTTGTGGGCCTCGGCGGCTTCTTCTCCACAAAGGACCTGCTGCTGATCGGCAATTACACCTACACCGATTCCGAAATCACGGTGGGGCCGGACGATATCACGCGCCTTTTCCCGGGCGGCGATACGCCCGCATCCAACCTGTTCCAGGATGGTGTGCCGCTTACAGGGCAATCCGATCATTTGGCGAACTTCCAAGTGACGCTGGAAGATATCGACCAGCTGCAGCAGATCACGTTCCTGCTGGCCTATGCCAGCGAGCGGGTGACCAGCCGCGGCACATCCGGCCTTCCCGACATCGTGGAAGATCCGGGTATCACTTTCGATATCGTCGCGCGGCAGGGCTTCGAGCTTGGCGGCACGGAAATGGAATTCAAGCTGGAAGCGCGCAATATCTTCGGCCAGCGCAACGAGGAATTCCAGACCGACGGCGTCAACCGCGCGGAGATCAACACTTTCGATCGCGGCACCGAACTGGCGGCATCGATTTCGGTCACGTTCTGATTGGCGAGCATACCGAAGAGTGGCTTCTCACTTCCGGGTGAAGGGCCGCTTTTCTATTTTCAGCAGTAGGAATTCTCAGGCGAGGTCGAGCACGTATCCGCGGCCATGCACGGTGCGCAAAATGTCACCCGCGCCCGCGCCGCGCAGCCCTTGTCGCAGGCGCTTGATCCACACATCCACGGTCCGTAGATATTCGGGATCGCCCTCCTTGCCCAGCGCATCCACCAGTTCCTGCCGCGAGAATACGCGATTGGCATTCTCGGCAAGGAAGCGCAGCACGCGAAACTCGTTGGGTCGCAGGGCAATCAGTTGGTCCTGCCAGCGCGCCTGCTCTCCCGCGATATTGATCGTCAGATCGCCGCGCTGCACCACCGGGACGGGTGAGGAAGCGCCACCTTGCGCGAAGCGCGCCAGCACGCGGTCGAGCATGGTCTGCCTGTCGAGCGGGCCAACCGCATAATCGTCCGCCCCGGCTTTCAGGGCGCGGCGGCGATCATCGATGTCGTCTTCTTCCAGCACCATGGTGATGTGCGCATCGCTGGTGCGAGGGTCGGTGCGGAGGCGCCGTACCATTTCAAGGCCCGACAGATCCGGCATGACCCAATCGACGAAGGCCCAGGCCTTGCCGTCGATCAGCGCGCGCGGGCCATCGGGATGCAGCGGGCGGAAGCAGAACACGGCTTCGCCTTGCGTGAAATCGTCGAACGATGCCGCCCGTGCATCGCTGGAAAAAATGTTGACGCGATCCATCGATACGCCCCTGAATAGTCAGGCCATTCGATGCCGCCGTTCCATGACCGTGGCATGACAGGGCGCAGGATTTTCCGCGCTTTTCTACATGGTGGGCGCCGGGCAGTATTTTGCCAGGAAATCGCCATGAGCGGGCATGTGCTGGACAAGGAAGCGGATCGACTTCTCGATCTCGTCCAGCTCTGCCTTTGTCGCGGCCTTGTCGAGCGTTTCGGCCATGGCGTTGTGGCCCTGCATGGAAATACCCTGCCCCATCATCACGGCCGCCCAGCTGGTCTCGGTAAACAGCTCGTCCTCCTCGCGGAAGATCTGCCCGGTCTCGCGGAACAGTGCCATCTTCTCGGTCAAGCTGTCGGGCACGGACATGTTGCGGCAGTAATTCCAGAACTCGGAATCGTCCCGCCGCGTGGCGTGGTAATGCAGGATCAGGAAATCGCGGATTTTCTCGTATTCCTTGCGCGTCAGGCGGTTGAACGTGTCGCGCTGCGCATCGGTGGGGCCGTCGAGCGAGAGCACGGCGATCAGCTTCGTAAGGCCCGTATTGATGAGGTGGATGGAGGTCGATTCCAGCGGCTCCATAAAACCGGCGGCAAGGCCCAGCGCCACGACATTGCGGTTCCAGAACTTCTTGCGCCTGCCGGTTACGAAACGGAGATGGTTCGGATCTGCCGTCGGTTTGCCGGCGAGGTTGGCCACCAGGATATCGGTCGCCTCGTCCGCCGACATATAGGCATCGCAATAGACATGCCCGTTGCCGTTGCGATGCTGTAGCGGCACCTGCCATTGCCAGCCGGCGGAATGCGCCGTGGCCTTTGTAAAGGGCGGTGGCGGGCTGCCATCGTCGCGATTGCAGGGCAGGGCGACCGCGCGGTTGCAGGGCAGCCAATGCGTCCATTCCTCATAGCCGGTTTGCAGAGCCTGCTCGATCAGCAGCCCGCGAAAGCCGGAACAATCTACGAAGAAATCGCCATCGAGCTGCGTCCCGTCATCGATCGTCACGCCGGTCACATCGCCGCTCTCGCCATCCAGCTTGACGTCTTCGATGCGCCCTTCCTTGCGCACCACGCCGCGGCCTTCGGCATATCGGCGCAGGAAGACGGCATAACGGCCCGCGTCGAGATGGTAGGCGTAATTGATGGGCGGCAAGTCCTCGCGCTGCATCTCCTGCGTGCGCGCAAACTTGCCGAAATAGGCGGCCATCGTTTCGGCATTGAAGACCTGGATCGGGCGATTGTCGCCTGCCTGCTGCATGAAGTGCCAGACATGGTGGAACGACATATTGCCCAGCTCGTAGCCGTAATTGCCGAAGGGGTGGATGTAGCTGTCGCCCAGCGCGCCCCAATTGGCGAACTGGATGCCCAGCTTGAAAGAGCCTTGCGAGGCAGCGAGCATTTCGCGCTCGTCGATCTCCAGCAATTGGTTGAAATCGACGAAAGGCGGGATGGTCGCCTCGCCCACGCCGACCGTGCCGATCGCTTCGGATTCGACGAGAGTTATCGAAAGCTCGCGGTTCTTTTTCAGGCGCGACAGCGCTGCGGCCGCCATCCAGCCGGCCGTGCCACCACCCACGATTACGATGCGATCGATTGCCATAAAGCCTCACCCGGAATGCGATTGCGCCTCGTCTAGCGGGCTTTGAGGCCCTGCGCAAAACCCGACCAAAGGCCAGCCTGACAAGCCGCCCCCGACCGACGATTGCAAAAATGTTACACTTCGCAGGCGCTAATGTGAACGTTCATTTTTTGCTCTTGTGAACGCTAACATCGCTGTTATGCAAGCCTCGATTGCCCGTGTGAGTGATTGGGCATGGTCTTGGAAGCGATTCGATCCGGCAAAGCCGGGCGGATTATTGGGGAGAGAGTTGTGAAAGCTCGTATCGACAATCGAAATGTGTCGCCTGCAGGTCGCGTGCGCGCACTGGCCGGCGTGTCCGGCCTGGCCCTGTGCATGGCCACCAGCAATGTCGCGATGGCGCAGGACGCCGGCGAGCCGGGTGACGGCGTCGAGCAGGAAGAGGAAGAGGAAACGACGAATACCATCGTCGTCTCGGGCTTCCGCGCCTCGCTCGAATCCGCGCAGGATTTCAAGGAAAATGCCGACACCTTCGTCGATGTCATCACCGCTGAAGATATCGGCGCGCTGGCAGACCGTTCGGTCGCCGAAGCTTTGCAGCGCGTGCCGGGCGTCAACATCTCCCGCTTCGAACAGCGCGACGATCCGGACCGTTTCTCGGTCGAGGGTTCGGGCGTCATCATTCGCGGCCTGCCTTTCGTTCGTTCCGAGCTGAATGGCCGCGACATCTTCTCCGCCAATGGCGGACGCGTGCTCTCGTTCAATGACATTTCGCCCGAACTCCTTGGCCGGGTCGAGGTGTTCAAGAACACCACCGCGGACATGATCGAAGGCGGCATTTCGGGCACGGTGAATCTTGTCACGCGCAACCCGCTGGACAATCCCGGGTTCAACATCGCCGGCACGATCGAGGCCAATGTCGGCGATCTGGCGAACGAATGGTCGCCCGGCTTCTCCGTCCTCGCATCCAACACATTCGACAGCGGCATCGGAACGTTCGGCCTGCAGCTGGCCTACGCCCAGCAGGAGCTGGTGACGCGCACCGACGCATCGCAGATTACCGACCCTTGCTACCGCGCGCCGACACTCGACGGCCCTTGCTTCCGCGCCTCGACCGTAAGTTCGGGCGGCGTGGGCGACGTGATTGCCGATGCCAGCAACTTCCCGCCGGAAGGCACGGTTATCGTGCCCAAGGGCGGCGGCGTCCGCACGACGGACCTGACGCGCGACCGCAACGCCTATTCGGCAGTCGCCCAGTTCGAAAGCCTCGACGGGCGCTTCCTCGTCACGGCCGAATATTTGCGCGCCGATGTCGAAGGCTCGCTCAACGAATTCTCTATTCTAGCGCTTGTGAACGACGATACTTTGTTCCCTGTGCCAGTGGCAGGGATCACGCCAACATTCGACGAACGCGGCATACTGCAAACAGGAACATTTACGCAAAATGCCGGGCCAGGCATCCCAACGGAAAACCTGCGCTTCCAGCGCGAAGATGACGCAACCACGGAAGATTTCTCTGTAGATGTCGATCTTGAGCTGACTGATCGCTTCCGCGCCAATTTCGAAGGCCAGGTCATCAGCTCCGACCGGTCGGAAGACGGCATCATCCTGGTGACCTCGACCTATTCCGACATTGCCATCGACAATTCCGTTGAGACCCCGCAGATCCAGTTCCTGCAGCCGGGCACGAGTGGCGGCGGTGACTATTTCACCGATCCGTCGCGAACCTTCTATTGGTTTAACCTCGACAACCAGGTCGAGAATGACGGCGAGCTTTATACCTTGCGCGGTGATTTCGAATACGACCTGTCGGATAACGGCTTTCTGCGCGGCGCCCGCTTCGGCGCGCGCTGGAGCGATCGCGCCCGCACGACCCGCACGGCCAACTTCTCCAACTGGTCCAACCTCGGCGCGCCGTGGACTGGGCGCAATGGTTGTTGGTCGTCGCAGGATCCAAATAACCCCGAAGGTTGTATCTTCCCACCAGGAGCATTTCCTCCCGGCGGAGGAGCTTACGCGATCGATTTTCCCGATCAGGCGGACATTTTTAACCCGTTCGGTGACGACTTCCAGCGCGGCAACGCGCCTGCGCCGACGCCGGGCGGTGCAGCCATCTTCTATGGCGGCGACAACCTCGTCGATGCCTATCTCAATGGTTCGCTCGACGGCGACCTGCAGGATATCCGCGACTTCACGCTGACGCCGGAAGGTCGCCCCTTCATCGGCGGCCGCGCCGGTCTCGTGCCGGGGACTCCTTTCCTGCCGGGCGAGATTTCCGATGTCGAGGAAGAGACGCTGGCAGCCTATCTCCGCGTCGATTTCGAACGGGACTTCGGCGGCGCGACGCTGCAGGGCAATATCGGCCTGCGCTGGGTGGAAACCACCGTGCGCAGCGACGGCGAGATCAGCTTCCCGCTGCCCGATTTCTTCGACACGCCTACCACCGTGAACGGTGTCACCGTCGGCAATGGCGACGGCGTGGTGCAGCCCGAAGAGATCACCGGTCGCTGTACCCAGGTGCAGCCGGGACAGATCGCGCCGGGTTACTGCTCGCTCTCCGATGCGCGCGTGGCGCAGTTCGCCAGCGTCTTCACCGGTGAGGTGATCGATGACAGCGCAGACGTCACCTATGACAACTGGCTGCCCAGCTTCAATGTGAAGCTGGATCTCAACAACGGCCTGCTGTTCCGCGGTGCCGTATCGCGCGGCATCTTCCGCCCCGACCTCGCGGCTTACCGCACGGGCGGCGCCATTTTCGACAACACCAACAATCTGCGGCAGGGCGGCACGCTGGAAACCGGGCCGTTGTTCCAGATCTTCACCGGCAACCGCTTGCTGCGGCCTACCGAGAGCTGGAATTACGACCTTTCGGCGGAGTACTATTTCGCCGAAGTGGGTTCGGTTACGCTGTCATTGTTTGCCAAGGAAATCTCCGAGCTCGAGAATTTCGGCGCGAATGTCCGCAACTTCAGCAGCCCCAGCGGTGTCAGCACCGATGTGCTGGTGCAGGGGCCGGTGAACCTGGAAGACGGCACGCTCTATGGCGTCGAATTCGCGCACCAGCAGGTGTACGACTTCCTGCCCGGACCGCTGGCCGGCCTGGGCACGGTCTTCACCTATACATATGTCGACGGCGGCGAGTTCGCCAACAATACGCTGGGTGCGGAGCAGAGCCCGTTTGCTGCGGGCTTGCCGTTGGCCGGTATCTCCGAACACACCATCAACGCGGTGCTGTTCTACGAGATGTACGGCATCTCGGCCCGTGCTGCCTATAACTGGCGGTCGGACTTCCTGCAGACGCCGCGTGACGTGATCTTCCCGTTCTCGCCCATCTATGGCGAAAGCACCGGGCAGCTCGATGCGTCGATTTTCTACGACCTGACCGACTCGATCAAGATCGGTGTGCAGGGCGTGAACCTGCTGGATGAAGTGACCAATACCAGCCAGGTTTTCGACTTCGACGGCACCCGCGTGACGCGCTCCGCGTTCCGCAACGACCGTCGCTTTACCTTCCTCGTCCGTTTCGACTTTTAACGTCGGAGCTCCTCCGGACAGAGGACTTTCATGGGCCCTTGCGCGATATTTCGCGCAAGGGCCCTTTTTTATGCAAAGCCGAAACGGATAAGGATGCCGGTCATGGTGGCGATAAACAGCAATGGGAAAGGCGAGAGCCGGGTCCGGCGAGCCGTCATCTCGTCGCTTGCGGCATCGGCGCTGATGGCTGGATGCGGCGGTGGTTCGTCCTCCGGTCCGGCACCACAGCCGATTGCCACGGCAACCCCCACACCGACACCGACCACCGCGACCGGAAGCTGGCAGCTCGTGTGGAGCGACGAATTCGACGGCACTACTCTCGACCCTGCGAACTGGACGGCGTCGAACGATTGCTGGGGCGGCGGCAATGAGGAACGGCAGTGTTACACGCCGCGTCCAGAAAATGTGCGGCTGGAAAACGGCACGCTGGTCCTGACCGCGCGCAGCGAGCAATGGACCGGGCCCGCATGGCCTGCCAGCTTCGGCCCGGGGGGCGTCGACCCTAACGAACAGCGCAGCAAGCCCTACACATCGGGCAAGGTGACGAGCGAGAACCTCGCCAGCTGGACCTATGGCCGCTTTGAAATCCGTGCCCGTTTCCCGCAAGGGCAGGGCATGTGGCCGGCCATCTGGATGCTGCCGGAAGAGAGCCATTATGGCAGCTGGGCAGCCTCCGGAGAGATCGACATCCTGGAAACGGTCAATCCCGGCGTGACCTGTCCGGGCTGCGAAGCGGGCGGGGAGAATTCGATTTACGGCACGCTGCATTTCGGCGGCCAGTGGCCGGACAATGCAAACCGTGGCACGGACTTGTCTTTCCCTGGCCTGATCGACGGCGAGTTTCACACGTATGGCATTGTGTGGGAGCAGGGCCGGATCATCTGGACCGTCGATGGCGAAGCCTTTGCCAGCATGACCTCTGCGGACTGGTTCACCAGTGCAACCACCGCGCCCGATGCGCCGTTCGACCGCGCCTTCCACCTCATCCTCAATCTCGCCGTCGGCGGTCGCTGGCCGGAGAGCCAGGGACTCGGCGGGGTTTCGGATTCAGGCTTTCCCAAACGGATGGAAGTCGACTGGGTGCGCGTCTATGAATGCGATGCCGATCCGGCTACGGGTCGGGGCTGCGTGGGGGAATAATCGCAAGTGGCACGTCGCCGGCAATCCGTAACGATCAAGCATGTGGCCGCCGATGCAGGCGTTTCGCTGCAGACCGTAAGCCGTGTCATCAATAACGAGGCGAATGTCCGCCCGGCGATGAAAAAGCGGGTGCAGGAAAGCATCGACCGCCTCGGCTATGTGCCTTCGATCGCGGCGCAGCGGATGAGCGGATCGCGCTCCTACCTCATCCTCGCGCTCAATGATCGCGACCGGACCATCGAGGATTGGCGCGCGCGCGAAGGACGCGACTGGGTGGACCAGATGCTGCTGGGCGGCATGCTGAAATGCGCCGAATACGGGTATCGCCTGATATTCGAGCTGGTCGACACGCACAGCGACCATGTGCAGCGCGAATTGCGCGCGGCGATTGCAGCCCTGCAACCCGATGGCGTCGTTCTCACCCCGCCGCATTCCGACAACACGCTCATCACCGATGTGCTGGAGGAAGAGGGCATCCGTTTCGCGCGCATCGGATCGCGCAAGAATGGCGGCCATATCGCGATCACCATGGGCGACGACAAGCTGGCGGCGATGGCGACCCAGCACCTGATCGACAAAGGCCATGAACGCATCGGCTTTATCGCCGGGCCGGACGAATACGCGGTCAGCGGCTGGCGCAAGGATGGCTGGGAAGAGAGCATGTCGGCGGCTGGCTACGAGGTCGAAGGCCTGTGCGTGCGGGGCGACTGGACTTACGCGTCCGGCGAAAAGGCCGCGCGCGATCTGCTGGGGGCAGCCGACCGACCGACTGCCATTATCGCCAGCAACGACCAGATGGCGCTCGCGACCAATGCCGTGGCGCATGCGCTGGGCATGGCGGTGCCGGGCGACATCTCGATCATCAGCTTCGACAATTCTCCGGTGACCCGTTTTGTGCAACCGGCATTGACGGCTGTCGACCAGCCCGTTGCGCGTACGGTGTCGACGGCGGTCGAGCTGCTTATCAAGGCACAGCGTGGCGAGGATATGCCGGAAATGCCGGTGGTGATTCCGGGAACGCTGGTAGAGCGCCAGTCCGTTTCCGCGCCGCGAAGCAAGGGATGACCTCCGCCGCATCGGCGCACATAACCGGCGAAAGCCAGTCGCTGCGCTATCTCTGGCTCTATGCGCTCGCCGCTGCCGGCGGGGCTACGGCCTACATGCCCTTCCTCACCATTTTGCTGCCCGTGCGGGTCGAGCTGATGGCTGGCGGACAGGCCGAGCAAGTCGAATGGCTGGCCTATTGCTTCTTAGCAGGCGCCATCGCGGCCAGCATCGCCAATATCGCTTTCGGCTGGTTGTCCGACCGGACCCGGACCCGCACGCCATGGATCCTGGCAGGCCTCGTATCCAGCTGCGGCCTGCTGCTCGCCATGGCGTTGGCGGACGATCTGCCGATCTTGCTGGTATTGCTCGTCGCCTGGCAGGTTTCGCTCAACATGATGCTCAGCCCGCTTGCCGCGCTTGCAGGCGACACTGTGCCGGATCACCAGAAAGGCCTCCCCGGCGGCCTTCTGGCGCTCTCGCCCGGGCTGGGTGCCGCTGCCGGTGCAATCGTGACGATAGAAGGCCTTGCCACTGCGGACGAACGGCTGGCCCTGGTGGCTGTCATGGTGGCGGTTTGCGTGCTGCCCGTTCTGTTGTTCGGAAGACCGCGGCCCATGCCAAAATTGATGCGCCCGCGCACGGCAGAGGAGCTGCGCGATCCGGCGCGACAGGGCCGCTACAAGCGCGGCGTGGTCGCCCGCATGTGGCTCGCGCGCTTCCTGATGCAGATCGCCGAGGCGGCGCTGTTCGCTTATCTCTACACCTGGTTCCGCAGCATCTCTCCCGATTTCGGCGATGACGATACGGCGCAGGTCTTCGGCGGGGTGCTGCTGGTGGCGGTGCCCCTCACGCTGCTGGTGGGTCGGTGGAGCGACAAGGCAGGGCGGCCGATCTTCCCGCTCGCCATCGCTGCGGCCGTAACGGCCATCGCACTGTTGCTGATGGCCAGCGCGCAGACACTGTTGCCCGCCATCATCGCCTATACGCTGTTCGGGCTCGTCACCTCGATGTTCCTGTCGCTCCATATTGCGCAGACCTTGCGCGTGTTGCCGCTGCCGCAGCGTCGCGGGCGCGACCTCGGCATTTTCAACCTGACCAACACGCTTCCCGCCCTCGTCATGGCGGGGCTGTCGCTCGACCTGGTGCCGCGCCTCGGATTTCCGGGATTTTTCACGCTTCTCGCCGGGCTTGCAGCGCTCGCCGCCATGCTGCTTTTTACCGTGCCGCGCACGGATCAAGCCGCTTGATTTTCGCAAAAAGCCGTGCGATTGCTCGTTCGTTGAGAACGTTCTCAAAAAGAGAAGCTCGGACGGGAAGAGGATGATTATGCGCGCCAACCGCACGATGAGGGCCGTGATTTCGACGGCAGCCCTGGCTCTGGGATTGTCAGCCTGCGCTGCCGTGCCGGCAGACGGCCCGGCTACCGCTGCCATCGAAAGCGCAGCACCGACAGCGATGAGCGAAGAGGATGCGGTCATCGCAGACCTCGTTTCGCGCATGTCGCTGGAGCGCAAGATCGCCCAGCTGATTCAGCCGCAGATCAATTCCTTCACGCCCGAAGACATGGAGCGCTACCGTTTCGGCAGCTATCTCAACGGCGGCAATGGCGGCCCCTATGGCGACGAGTTCGCGCCGGCATCCGAATGGCTGCGCTATGCCGACGAGATGTATGATGCATCGGTGCGCCCCTTGCCCAATGGCGAGCCGGTAATCCCGACCATGTGGGGCACCGATGCCGTCCACGGCCACACCAATGTGGTGGGGGCGACGATCTTCCCGCACAATATCGGCCTCGGCGCCACAGGCGATGCCGATCTGGTGCGCCGCATCGGCCATGCCACTGCCATCGAGATCGAAGTAACCGGCATCGACTGGAACTTCTCCCCCACCGTCGCCGTCGCGCAGGACGATCGCTGGGGCCGGACCTATGAAAGCTATTCCGAAGACCCCGACATCGTGGCGCGCATGGGCGCGGCGCTGGTGGAGGGGCTTCAGGGCAATCCACAGGCGGACGACTTTCTCGGCACCGGGCGGGTGATCGCGACGGCCAAGCACTTCTTTGGCGATGGCGGCACCGAACAGGGCGTCGACCAGGGCGATGTCAATGGCGACATCGACGAATTGCTGGCAGTTCACGGCCGTCCCTATCCCGCCGCTATCGACGCCGGCGTGGAATCGGTGATGGCGAGCTTCAATTCCATCAACGGTCGCAAGATGCATGGCAACGAGATGTTGCTGACCGATGTCTTGCGCGGGCAGATGGGGTTCGATGGGCTGGTGGTCGGCGACTGGAACGGCCACGGCCAGGTGCAAGGGTGCACGGTCACCGATTGTCCGCAATCGCTGCTGGCCGGCCTCGACATCTATATGGTGCCCGATGACTGGCGCGGCCTGATGGAAAACCTGATCGCGCAGGTGAATGACGGCACGATCCCGATGGCGCGCGTGGACGAAGCCGTCACGCGCGTATTGCGGGTGAAATACCGTGCAGGCATCCTCGGTGCGGATGCGGCGCGCCCGTCCGAGCGCGGCGTGGGCGGCCAGTTTGCGCTGCTTGGCTCTCCGCAGCACCGTGCACTCGCGCGCGAGGCCGTGGCCGCCTCGCAGGTGATCCTCACCAATGATGGCATCCTGCCGCTGGCACCGGGCATGGATGTGCTGGTCGCAGGATCGGCCGCCGACGATATCGGCCAGGCATCGGGCGGCTGGACGCTCGAATGGCAGGGCGGCCTCGAAGGCGAAATGGGCCGGTCCGCGGGAATAGCGGACGCGATTTTTCCCGGCGCAACCTCCATCTGGGACGGGCTGGAAATGGCCGTAACCACGGGCGGAGGCACCGCCACGCTTTCCGAAGACGGCAGCTTCACCACAAGGCCGGATGTCGCCGTCGTCGTATTCGGAGAGCGGCCTTACGCCGAATTTGCCGGAGACAGGCCGGATATGGCCTTTCGTGACGAGGAAGGGCTGAACCTGCTGCGCGGTTTCCGCGAACAGGGCATTCCGACCGTCGCCGTATTCCTTTCGGGCCGTCCGATGTGGATGAACCGCGAGATGAATGCCGCGAATGCCTTCGTCGCATCGTGGCTTCCCGGCAGCGAAGGCGCGGGCGTCGCCGATATCCTGACAGGCGCGGTGCAGGCGACGGGTCGGCTATCCTTCAGCTGGCCGAACGATTGCATCGGCCGCCCGCTCAACCAGGCCGAGGGCGCGCTGTTTGCCGTCGGCTATGGCCTTTCTACACGCGAGACCGGCAATCGCGGCGAGCTGGGCGAAAGCTGCAGCCTGCTGGAAGAGCGCGACGGGGCAGACCTGTTCACCTCGGGCCGCCTTGCAACCGGTGTGAATGCCTATGCGGCAGGCGGCGCGCTGACCATTGCGGACGATGTGCTCATCCAGATGCGCGGGTCTTCCAGCCCGGCAGGCGTGACGATGCGCGGCATCGATCGCAACGCGCAGGAAGATGCGCGCGAGATCGCGATGCAACCCGGCGCTCGCTTCGGCATACGGCAGGATGGCACGGGCAGCGGCGGTTATCGCATCGCCTACCGCGTGGAGGAACGCCCTGCGGGTCCGGTTACGCTCATCGTGGGAGATGGTGACACGGCGACCCGCCTGGATGTAACGATGCAGTTCCAGAATGCGGCAGGCAAGGGCTGGCGTGAAATGGTAATTAGCGAAGAATGTGCGCCCGGTCTGGGGCAGCGGATCGAGTTCGCCACCGGATCGCAGCTTACCTTCGCGATCTCCAGCATCACGCGCGAGGAACTGCCGGAAGGAACCGCTTGCTCTTTCTGAGCAAGTGACGGACACACGGGAATTGGCGGGACCGGCATGACACCGGCCCGATGATCGGGGAGAGTATTATGGCCCTTGCGCCAGACGTTTCGAGCAGCACGGATCCCAAGCCGCTGGTGGATGACGACACGCCGCCGGTGAACGCACCGGGCCTGCAATATTTCGTATTCGGCCTGTTCTTTATCTTCGGCGGGATTACCTCGCTCAACGATGTGCTGATCCCCAAGCTGCGCGAGTTGTTCACGCTCAGCTGGACCGAAGCGATGCTGATCCAGTTCTGCTTCTTCGCAGCCTATTTGCTGATCGGTATTCCCGGCGCAAAGCTGGTCAAAAAGATCGGCTATATGCGCGGCGCGGTGGCCGGGCTGGTGACGATGATCGTCGGTTGCCTGCTCTTCATTCCCGCCAGCCAGAACGCGACTTATGCCATCTTCCTCGGCGCACTGTTCATCCTCGCCAGCGGCGTGGTGATCGTGCAGGTCGTGGCCAATCCGCTCATCAGCCTGCTCGGCCCGCCATCGACGACGCATAGCCGGCTGACCTTCGCGCAGGCGTTCAATTCGCTGGGCACGACGGTCTTCCCCATCGTGGGCGCCATCGTCATCCTCGGCAGTCTTGCCGATGTGAGTGCGGACCAGTTCACCGGTGCCGAATTGCAGGAATACCGCCAGCAGGGCAGCCGCGCGATCTGGCAGGGCTATCTGGGCGTTGCCGCGCTGATTGCGCTGGTGGCAGCGGCCGTGTGGGCCTTCCGCAATCGCCTGCCGCACGATGCCAAGCTGATGGGTGAGGGGCAGCTCGTTTCGAACGGTCGCTATCTCGTTGGCCTCGCCCTGGTAGCGCTCGGCGCGTTCCTGGCCATCCAGGTCAACGCATGGCTCGGCATGATCTTCATCCTGCTGGCGCCCGCCATCTGGCTCTACGACAATGCCCTGCTCAAGCGCACGCGCTTCAGCTTCGGCGCGCTGTGCATTTTCCTCTATGTCGGGGCCGAGGTGTCCATCGGGTCCGTGGTCATCAATTACCTCTCGACCGAGCGCGTGCTGGGCGAGCCTGAGGAAGTCATCGGTTCGATGATCGGGCTTTATTGGGGCGGCGCGATGGTGGGCCGCTTCATCGGATCGTATTTCCTGCGCATTTTCAGCCCGGGCAAGATCCTCGCCTTCAACGCCATCGGCGCGATTACGCTCATTATCATCTCGACGCAGACCAGCGGCGAGGTGGCGGCCTACAGCCTGCTGGCGGTTGGCCTGATGAACTCGATCATGTTCCCCACCATCTTCTCCCTCGCTTGCGAGAAGCTGGGGTCGAAAGCGGCGGACGGTTCGGGCATCATCAATGTCGCGATCTTCGGCGGCGCGGTCGTGCCGCTGCTTTACGGCGTGGTGGCCGATGCGACGGGCGGGAATCTCGCCTTCGCCATGATCATCCCGATCGTCTGCTATGCCATCATCGCGGCCTTCGGTGTCTTCGCACGGCGGCCCGCGACGACAGCGGCCTGATCGCGAAACATCGCAAACGAAAAGGGCGGCGAGGTCATCCCTCGCCGCCCTTTCTCGTTAGGGCGATATCGCTGTAATTGCCTAGCGGCTGGCGATCCGCGCCGGATCGGCGCTGCCGAAATTCATCAGCACCTGCTGGTGCGGCATGCCGTCACCGCCGCGGTCGACAACGATGTGCTGCCAGCCGGGTACCTGGTGGTCGCGGAAGTCCTCGGCATCGGTCTGCAAGGGCTCGTCCAGCACCATGCGATAGAATTCGCGGCGCATGAATTCGCTCAGCTCGCCTGCCTCGATGGCGCGGTCGGAATTCATGTCGGCCCCGCCTTCCAGCGCGCGGCGGAAGATCTCGGAGATATAGCCGCCCGCTTTCTCGCCATCGGCGACCAGGCTCAGCGTATCCTCGTCCGAACTGAACACGCCCATGCGGTTGATGCGATCGTCGATCACATTGTTGAAGCCGCCTGCGAAACAGGCATCGATCACCAGCAGCACGCGGGCATCGACATCGTCGAGCATCCCGGCCAGTTCGTAATCGTAGAGCGCCGCATCGAACAGCTCGATGGTTTCCGCGCTACCATCGCTCTCGGTGGTCATGTTCTCCACCTTTTCGCCGTGTCCGGAGAAGAAGATCATCAGCGTATCGTCCGGGCCCATTGCCTCGGTCATGGTCGTCAGGTGACGCTGGAAATTGGCGCGCGTGGCGTCGCCATCGATCAGCGTCACGCTTTCGGGTGCCAGCATGCCGTTTTCACGCAGCGCTGCGTTGACGCGCATGGCGTCTTCATCGGTGCGTGTCAGCGGGCTGATCCGCTCATATTCCGAAACGCCCACGCTCAGCGCATAGACCTGCGCCGCGCCGCTGCTGGGCATCACCGTGCGGGTGCCCGTATCCGCTGCACGCACGATGACATTGTAGTCGCCAGTCATGCCCGGCGCGAAGCTGCCTGCGCCGATCGTGTACACGCCATCCACCGGAAGGGTGACGGAAAGTTGGCTGTTGAGATCGTCCAGCCCGCCGCGGTCGTCATTCTCTTCGGTACGGCCATCGGGCAGATAGAGCGTCAGATACGGATCGATGCTGTCGGACTCGATGGCGACGGTTACCCGGTCGCCCGCGCGCCCCGAAAACTGCCAGTAATCGGTCGTGCCGCCGGTCAGTGTGGGCGCATCGTCGGTGGAGAGCGATCCGGTGAGCGTCTGGCCGATCATGATGCGGGCAGGCGTGTAGTCGGCGGGCACCGGATTGGCGGCATCCATCGACATCAGCTGGTATGCGCCAGAGCCCTGGTCGCCATAGCTCATCACGCTGATGCTGTATGTGCCGCTGGACGGAAGCTGCGCATCGATGGCGCTGTTGAGCGTGGAGGCCGCGCCCGAGGCATCGTCATTCTCGACGCTGAAACCATTTGGGCCGGTGACGCGCAGCACGGTGTCGAAATCGTCGGACGTCAGCACCATGCGCAGGCGCTGGCCTGCTTCGGCTTCCATCGTGTAGGTATGCGTATTGCCGGAGAGCGAGCCGCGCACATGCTGGCCAAGCTCGATCGGTCCGCCGCGCGATTGCGCAGGCTTGCGGCCCTGCTTGTCGGCAATGCCTGTTTCGGCCTTGGTGAACTCTACTGCCGCATCGGCTCCGGCATTTTCCGAAGCGCCTGCAAGGCCAGTCGCCGCAGCTGCCAGCGCGATGACACCAGCACCGCCAAGAAGAACGCGTTTCATCATGTAAGCCCCCGCTTCAAAGATCGTGTGTTATCACCCTATGGCAGGGCGATCCTGAACGAAATCGAAATTCCATGTCGATAAATGCGCGAAAGGCGCGGCGCTCCCTTAGATCGGGAGGGCCGCGCCCGACATAGCCCAAACGGGCTATTCTATTGCGCAGGCAGCCAGCTGAGCACGGGTTTGCGCGCCGCGTGCGCCTCGTCCAGCCGGGATCGCGGCGCATGGTGCGGCGCTGTCTTCAGCGTTTCGTCGCCATTTTTCGCCCGCTCTGCCAGCGAGCGCATTGCCATGATGAACTGGTCGAGCGCGTCCTTGCTCTCCGTTTCGGTCGGCTCCACCAGCATCGCGCCATGCACCACCAGCGGGAAATACATAGTCATGGGGTGGAAGCCCTCGTCGATCAGACCCTTGGCAAGATCGAGCGTGGAGATGCCTTCGGCGAACGTCTCGTCGCTGAAAAGCGCCTCGTGCATGCAGGGGCCGGCTTCGCCGAATGGTGCATCCAGCACATCATCGAGGCTGCGCAGGATGTAATTGGCGTTGAGCACCGCATCGCCTGCAGCCTGTCGCAAACCGTCGGCCCCGTGGCTGAGTATGTAGGTCAGCGCGCGGGTGAACATGCCCATCTGCCCGTGGAAGGCAGTCATCCGGCCAAAGCTCTGCGCCAGCTCCTCGCCCGCATTCTCTTCCTCGATCAGGCGAAGTTCGCCGCTGTCGGCATCCTTCATCACAAAAGGCAGCGGGGCAAAGGGGGCCAGCGCTCTGGACAGCACGACCGGGCCGGAACCCGGCCCACCGCCGCCATGCGGGGTGGAGAAGGTCTTGTGCAAATTGATGTGCATCGCGTCGACGCCGAGATCGCCAGGGCGCACACGGCCCATGATGGCGTTGAAGTTCGCGCCGTCGCAATAGACCAGCCCGCCAGCCTCGTGCACCGCATCGGAAATCGCCTTCATGTCGCGTTCGAACAGGCCGCATGTGTTGGGATTGGTGATCATCACCGCCGCCACATCGGGGCCGAGACGTGCCTTCAGTGCTTCGAGATCGACTCTGCCATCCTTGTCAGCGGGGATATCCTCGGTCTTGTAGCCGGCAAAGGCGGCAGTCGCCGGATTGGTGCCATGCGCGCTTTCGGGCACCAGCACGACCTCGCGCGCATCGCCGCGAGCTTCCAGCGCAGCGCGGATGCACAGGATACCGCACAATTCGCCATGGGCACCGGCCTTGGGGCTCATCGCGACCGCGTCCATGCCGGTCAGTTCCACCAGCCAGTGCGCCAGCTCGTCGATCACGCCGAGCGCGCCGGGCACGGTGCTGGTCGGCTGGAGCGGGTGCACATCGGCAAAGCCGGGCATGCGCGCGACTTTCTCGTTGAGGCGCGGATTGTGCTTCATCGTGCAGCTGCCGAGCGGGAACAGGCCGAGGTCGATGGCATAATTCTGGCGGCTGAGGCGCGTATAATGGCGCACCGTCTGCGGCTCGGAAAGGCCGGGCAGGCCGGTGCCGTTCTTGCGCGCGAACTTGCCGAGGCGCGGCGATGCCTCGCCCGATGGTTCCGGCAGGTCGACGCCATACGTGTCGGTCGAGCCGATCTCGAAGATCAGCGGCTCTTCCAGCATCAGCGCCCTGTTGCCCGTCACGGTGGGATGCCTGGCATCGCTGTCGGAGGGTACGGGCGTTCCGGGCTTCCAGCCACTGGCATTCATCTTGTTCATGACAGCTTCTCCTGAAGCGCGGAGGCAAGGGTTTCGATATCTTCCTCGGTCGTCGTCTCTGTGACCGCGACCAGCAATCCATTCTCCAGCCCTTCGGCATCGGGGAAGAGGCGGGTGAGCGACACGCCTGCGAGCACGCCGTCATCCGCAAGATCGCGCACGATCTGCCGCGCATCGCCATCCAGCATCAGCGTGAATTCGTTGAAGAAGTGATCGTTGAGCACGGTAACGCCCGGCACCTTGGCAAGTCGGTCCGCCGCGATGGCGGCGAGGCGGTGGTTTTCCGCCGCCAGCGCGGTTAGGCCCTTGTCGCCCAGCAGTGTCATGTGGACGGAGAAGGCCAGCGCGCACAGGCCGCTATTGGTGCAGATGTTGCTCGTCGCCTTTTCGCGGCGGATATGCTGCTCGCGCGTGGAGAGCGTCAGCACGAAACCGCGCTTGCCGTCGGCATCCACTGTCTCGCCGCACAGACGGCCCGGCATCTGGCGCACATGCTTGGGATTGGTGACCGCAAACAGGCCGAGATACGGCCCGCCGAATTGCAGACCCACGCCAATCGACTGGCCTTCGCCCAACACGATATCCGCGCCGAGATTGCCCGGCGCCTCGATCGCGCCGAGCGCCACCGGTTCGGTATTCACCACCACCAGCAATGCGCCCGCATCGTGCGCGGCATCGGCGATGCGCTGCAGGTCGGACAGTCGGCCCAGCACGTCGGGATATTGCACAACGACGCACGATGTCTGGTCATCGATGCGCGCGATCAGGCCGTCATCGTCCGGCATGGCGGTGAGGCTGGGACGTGCGCCCGCGATCCGGTCTTCGGTGAACTTCGCCATGGTGCGCACCACCTCGGCGTAATGCGGGTGCAGCGCGCCCGAGAGAACGACGCGCTTCCGGCGCGTGACGCGGCCAGCCATGGCGACCGCTTCCCAGCATGCGGTCGAGCCATCGTAGAGCGAGGCATTGGCGATTGCGCAGCCATAGAGGCGCGCGACCTGCGTCTGGAACTCGAACAGCATCTGCAGCGTGCCCTGCGCGATTTCCGGCTGGTAGGGCGTGTAGGCGGTCAGGAATTCGCCGCGCTGGATGATATGATCGACACTGGCCGGCACATGATGGCGATACGCCCCCGCACCGCAGAAAAACGCCGCGTCTGCCGCCGCGAGGTTCTGCTTGGACAGGCGACGCATGTGCTTTTCGACCGCCATCTCGCTGGCATGGAGCGGCAGGCCTTCGACCGGGCCCTTCAGGTAAAGGTCGGACGGCACATCGTCGAACAGCGCATCGACGCTGGCCGCGCCGATCTTGGCGAGCATCGCATCGCGGTCGGTGTCGGTAAGAGGGAGGTAGCGCATCATCTATCCTTGCACCCCCTCCTCTTTAGAGGAGGGGCAGTGAGACTTGGCGAACCGCAGGTGAGCCTGGTCGCAGCGGGGTGGTGTCTGCGGTCCGGTGCGACCTTGCGGTCGCAAAACCACCCCTCGATCCCCTCCTTTGAAAAGGAGGGGAGGGTACCATCAAAGCCCGTCGCAGAACGCCTTGTAGGCCTTTGCGTCCATCAGGCCGTCAAGCTCGTCCTTGTCGGCGATGGTCAGCTTGAAGAACCAGCCCTGATCGTCGGCAGAAGTGTTCACCAGCTCAGGCTCGTCTTCCAGCGCGGAATTGCCTTCGGTCACCGTGCCCGCGATGGGCGCGTAGACATCGCTTGCTGCCTTCACGCTTTCCACCACGGCGGCTTCGGCGCCCTTGGCCAGTTCGGTGCCCGATTGCGGCACTTCCACGAACACCACATCGCCCAGCTGTTCCTGCGCGTAGTCGGTAATGCCGACCGTCGCGGTATCGCCGTCGACGTCGATCCATTCATGTTCTTCGGTGAAATAGCGCGGCATCTATCAGGCTCCTTTGCGATAATATTTATGCGGCACGAAGGGCAGGGGCGCTACCCGGGCGGGCAGGCGCTTTCCGCGCACGTCGATCTCTAGTGCAGTATCCACGGCTGCGTGATCGGTTTCCACATAGCCCATGGCGATAGGGTGGCCGAGCGTGGGCGAGAAGCCGCCGCTGGTGACGATGCCGATCTTGGCATCGCCGTGATAGATTTCCGCCCCTTCGCGAGCCGGCTGGCGCCCTTCGAGGACCAATGCCGCCCATTTGCGGCCCGTTCCCTCGGCGATTTCGCGCTGGATGCGCTCTGCGCCGGGGAAGCCGCCTTCACCGCGGCGGCGCTTGTTGATGCCGAAGACGAGGCCCGCTTCGATGGGGCTGGTTTCGGGCGAGAGGTCATGGCCGTAAAGCGGCAGGCCCGCTTCGAGACGCAGCGAATCGCGCGCGCCGAGGCCGATGGGCTTCACTTCGGGTTCGCCTGCCAGCAGCGCGGCAATCTCTTCTGCCGCCTCGCCGGGGATGGAAATCTCGAATCCGTCCTCGCCCGTATACCCGGCACGGGCAATCGTCACTTCGTGGCCGGCAATCGTGTATTCGCCAAAGCGCATGAAGGTAAGATCGTGCAGGTCGGTCTCGCCCTTCGCATGGCGCGCCAGCGCGTCGACCGCCTTTGGCCCCTGCAAGGCCAGCAGCGCGCGATCCTCCAGATGGTTCAGGGTGATTTCGTCAGGCAGGTGCTCGCGCATATGGGCGATATCGTCCCACTTGGTCGCGCCATTCACCACCAGATAGAGATGCTCCGGCCAGCGGGACACCATCAGATCGTCCAGCACGCCGCCATTCTCGTCCAGCAACAGCGAATAGCGCTGGCGACCGACGCTCAGCGGGGAAAGGTCGATGGGAAGAAGCGCTTCCACCGCTTCGTCCAGCCCGGGGCCGGAGAGCAGCAGCTGGCCCATATGGCTCACATCGAACAGGCCGGCGCTGGAGCGCGTCCAGTCATGCTCTGCCTTGATGCCTTCATACTGGATCGGCATCTCGTAGCCGGCAAAAGGCACCATGCGCGCGCCCTGTGCGCGGTGCCAGCCATCCAGCGGCAGCTTGGCGGGCGGTGTGTTGTCTTCGGTATCGCTCATCGCAAGGTCTCGGCACAGCTTGGCAGCGCGCGGATCGGCCCGCGCCCTTTCGCCATGCCCCCTCTGTCGGGAAACCTGAGAGCCTTGACGCCGCCCTTGCGAAAGGCAACGCTTACCCCTTCGGTGGCCCGGATTTGCATCCAAGGCGCTTTCCAGAGTGCCTGGCCCGGTCGCGCGGTCCGGTTGCCTGAGAGTTTCCGGGGCGGTTGCTCCTTCGGCGGATCGGGCCAGCGATGGCCGTCACACTCTCCCGCGCGCCCGGCCGGACCGCTTTTTGCAAGGCGATTCGACAGGCATGTGTCTCTTGCTGCCAAGGCGGAGCAGCGTCAATCGCTTAAAAGGCGGTAGAGCGCGTTTTCCGCCGAAACCCGCAGTGTGTGACGGACTGCGGGCGGCCACCGGTTTTCGCTCGGGGGTTTCGCTTGCCGCGGTGCGCGGATATAGGGGAGGCGAAGCAAACATTTACGACGGGACGAGACCTTGAAGATCACCCACGCCCTCACCTGCGCCGCGATGGCCGCCAGCCTCGCCGCTTGCGCCTCGACAGAGCAGCCCTACGGACAGGCCAGCACGGTCGCCATCACCGAACTGACCGAGCTTCCCGCTCCGGCAAATGCCTTCAGCCAGATCGGCCCGTCCACCCCGCTGCAGATCACGGTCACGGGCGATGAAGGGCTCAGCGGCACCTACATCGTCGACGAGGAAGGCATGCTGCTCTTCCCTTATATCGGACGCATCGCCGCTCAGGGCCTTTCGCCAACGCAGCTTGCCGCCGTGTTGCGCGCCCGGCTGTCGGGCGACTTTATCCTCGATCCGGCCGTCACCGTTTCCATGGTCGATGCGATTGCGCCGACCGTATCGATCGGCGGCGAGATCGAGACGCCGGGAAATTATCCGATTTCGCAATCCTACACCCTGCTGCGCGCCATCAATACGGCGGGTGGCCTGGCAGAATATGCCGATAGCGAGGATGTGCTGGTCTTCCGCACCGTGGACGGGCAGCGCTTCATCGGTCTATACAATGCAGGCGCGATTGCGCGTGGCAATTATCCCGATCCGAACATCTTTGCGGGCGATATCGTGATGGTGGGCGAGAATGCGGCCCGTCGCCGCTTCGAATCCATCCTCGGCATCCTGCCCGCGATCACCAGCAGTATCGTGCTGCTCGACCGGGTGGCCAACTGACACGATTTTCGGTCCCGGCTTTTGGCCGGGATGCGCCCTCGAATTGAAACGGATTTTCCATGATGCCAGAACGCTCTGCCATGCGCTGGTTCGAGCAGGATGGGCAGCGCGAGCTGGCCGATCTTGTTCGCCACGACCAACGCCGATGGCTGGTAACCGGGGCTGCCGGTTTCATCGGCTCCAACCTCGTCGAAAGCCTGTTGCTGCTGGGGCAGGAGGTGGTCGGGCTGGACAATTTCGCGACGGGCCACCGGCATAATCTCGCCCATGTCGAAAGCGTCGTCGGCGATGCTTTCGCCCGCTTCACGCTGATCGAGGGCGATATCCGCGATGCCGAAACCTGCGCGCGCGCTCTGGAAGCCGTCGATATCGTGCTGCACCAGGCGGCGCTAGGATCCGTTCCGCGCTCGCTGGAAGACCCCGTCACCAGCCATGACGTGAATGTGAGCGGCTTCCTTACCATGCTCGATGCCGCCCGGCTCGCCGGGGTGTCGGCCTTCGTCTATGCCGCGTCCAGTTCTACCTATGGCGACGAGCCCAACCTTCCCAAGCAGGAAGACCGCATCGGCCGTCCGCTTTCGCCCTATGCCGCGACCAAGCTGTTCGACGAGATCTACGCCGAAATCTACTGGCGCAGCTACGATTTCGCGACGACCGGCCTGCGCTATTTCAACGTGTTCGGCCAGCGGCAGGACCCGGACGGGGCCTATGCCGCCGTTATCCCGAAATGGACCGACCGGATGATTGCGGGCGAGGACATCACCATCAATGGCGACGGGGAAACCAGCCGCGATTTCTGCTTCGTCGACAACGCCGTGCAGGCGAACCTGCGTGCCGCCCTCATCGACGCGGGCGAGGGCGCGCGGGTGATGAATGTCGCTGTGGGAGAGCGGACCACGCTTAACGAGCTGTTCGGCCTGATCAAAAGCGAACTCGCCGAATACCAGATCCATTACGACCGCTCGCCGGTCCATGGGCCGGAACGCAAGGGCGATGTGCGCCATTCGCTCGCCAGTATCGAGCGGGCGCGCGAAGCCGTGAATTACGCGCCGACGCACACGATCGGCGCAGGGCTGGTGCAGGCCATGCCGTGGTATGTCGAGGAAAGAGCGCGGCTGCTGGCGGGCGAATAGACCGCGCGCTAATCGGCGGTAAAACGCAAGCCTGTCACTTCGCCGCGGATCGGCCTTTGCCCGCTCAGCGCGCGGCCGCTGATGACGATGCGCGCGACGCTGCAATCGCCTGCCGGCAGGGCAAGCCGGGTCGACCCGTCGCCGCGCATTTCGGCTTGCGCCGCCTCGGCACTGTCGGCGCAGGATGCTTGCAGCACCAGCGGCGCCGCGCGATCGGTATTGTCCAACTCGTGAGTGATAAGCAGACTGCTAGCACCCTCGGGCACGGCGACGAGGCGCTCTGCAATCGTGCCACCGCGCCCGCTATCGATACGCACGCGCAATCCGTCGCGACCGGTGGAGGTCCGCGCATGGAAATCGCGCTCGGTCTGCAAGTCCCAGTCGAAAGGCGGCACGGCATCCTGCCAGTCGATTGACAACGGATCGGCCGTCTGTCCGCTATCATCCGAAATTAAAGCGTAGACGCCAGCAGCTTCGCTGAGGAATCCCTGAGCTGCCAAGCGCGCGACAAGCCGACGGTCGATCAGCTCACTCGTTCCTGCGTATCGGCCCATCTCCAGCCGGAGCTGGCCCAGACGCTTTTGGGCAATCGGCTCGATATCGCGGAGTCCGAACAACCCATTCACCCAACTCGGATCACGCGATAACAAATCGCGAAAGATAGCTATCGCACCATCTCGTGCGAGAAAACTGCCGAGCACCGGAAACAGCTGCTCGCGCGCCGACGGATAAAGTGTCAGCAATCGATCGACCGCGCGCAGGCCAGTCTCGAGGTCATTCGCGGTGGCAGCTCTTTGCAATTGAGCGAAATTCAGGAGGCGCCCGCGCTGTTGCAAGCGCGTCGTCGCATCGAGCGCGGCGTTGCGCTCGATGCTGTCTTCCATGCCGAGCGCAAGAATTGCTGCCGCCTCCGTCCGCAAAGGACTGATGGCAAAAGCGGATTGCGCTTCGTCCAGAGCCGGCGCGACATTGCTGATGCCGGTCTCATCGGTCTCGACGGCGGCGATGGCCCGCCGTTCCTGCGCGCGGGCGGGAAATACGCCGATCTGCGCCGCAAGCTGTGAATTGCCGCGAACGGCGACCAGGCTTGCCGACTGGCTGGCGAAGAACAGGCCGGCAAGGCCGACTGCCACACCGGCGATGATCGAGACAGCGCGCATCGTTTCTGTGACGCCTTCAGCTCTGCGAGTAGCTGTAGCCGTAGCCGTAATCGCCGCCATAGCCATATAGCGCATTGCGCTGATCCAGCTTGGTCACGAAGCTGCCAAGCAGCGGCGCATTGGCATCGCGCAGGCGGCTCAGCGCACGGCGCACGGCGTTCGCGGAGCCGACATTGGCTTCGATAACGAACACCACGCCATCCACACTCTGCGCCAGTTCCACGGAATCGGCCAGGCCGAGTACCGGCGGCGCATCTATGACGATGCGATCGTACCGGCTTTGCAGCAGGTTCATCAGCGCACCGATGCGCGGACGCGTGAGCAGCGAAACCGGCTCCCGCTCGATGTCGCTCGTGCCGACGAAATCCACGCCGTAATCGGTCAGCGAATGGAAAGTCGGCTCCGGCGTGCTGCCTTTGAGGAAGCCCAGCATGCCGCGATCGCTAGCCGCCGGGCCGAGCAGCCGACTGACGCCGCGGCGGCGCAGGTCGAAATCGACCAGCACCACCTTTTCGCCCATGTCGGCGAAGCTCTTGGCCAATGCCAGAGAGCTGGAAGTCTTCCCTTCGCCGGGCCGCGCGCTGGTTAGCATAAGCGTGCGCAGCTGATCCGCATTGTCGAGATGCTGAAGGGCGAAACGTGCCGAGGCGTAGGCCTCGCCAGTCGAGGAGCTGCGCTCCAGAACTTCCTCGTGAACCTCGCCATCGGTCGATTTCGGGATAAGGCCCAGCAGCGGCAGGCCGAATTGGCGCTGCACGTCTTCCGGGTCGCGGATGCTCTGGTCGAGCAGTTCGACGGCGTAGACCACACCCGCGCCGATCAGCAGCGACGCCAACACCGCAATGGCGATATTCAGCGGCATATTCGGACTGTACGGACCGGGAGCGGGGCGCGCATTTTCGATGAGCGTCATGTTGTTCGAACCCGAACCGGCGACGCCAAGCTGGTTGTAACGCTGCAGCAGCGCCGCGTAGATCTGGCGGTTCGTGTCTACCTCACGTTCTAGAATGCCATATTGGGCACCCTGGCCCTGCTGGGAGAGATATTGCGAACGCAGCGAATTGAAACGGTCTTGCAGCCGGCGTTCTTCCAGCACGGCCTGTTGCAGCGCATTGGCAAGCTGTGTCGACGCCTCTCCATCTGCACCGTTGAGTGCCCGCCGCAGGGTTTCCTGCTGGGCTTCGAGAGCGCGAACCTGCGGGTGCTGCGGGCCGAGCGTGGTGCGCGCGCTGGCCAGCTGGCTCTCCACATCGGCGAGACGACCGCGCAACGCGCTCTGACCATTCGTGGTCGGGGTGTTGCTCGACTGCACGGCACTGGCGGCGGCAATGCGGTTGACCGTCGCCGCTGCCAGCGCTTCGTTCACTGCCGAAAGCTGGCGCGCGAGGATCGTGCTTTGCGTGGTGTTGCCGTCCTCTCCGGTCGACTCGACCACGAGGATTTCGTTGGCAGAAGCGTAGGCGCTCAGCCGTTCTTCCGCTTCCTCAAGCTGCACGCGCATTTCGGCAAGCTGGTCTTCCACTAATTCGCGCGCGAGGATGTTGTCGCCGAACCGCTTCTCGTAATTCAATTCGAGGAATTGCTCCGCCCATGCATTGGCGAGCCGCGCACTCAGATCGGCGCTGGGCGAGGAGACGGCAATGTCGACGAGGTTCGATTGCGGAATCGGGAGGATTTCAACCGAACCGAGGATCAGGCTTGCCGCCCGTTCCGGACTGATCTGCCCGGGATCGGCGCTGTAGGCGCTGGCGAATTGCTCGTCTTCCGAAAGGTCGAGCGCATCGACCACGCGGGTCGCAACGGCGCGGGAGCGCAGCAGCTCGTACTGCGTGTTGAAATATTGCTGATCGCGATTTTCCTGACCTGCGGCAGCCAGGTCGCCGCTATCGCCGGCGCTGATTTCCACGCGGCTGATCTCGATCTGCGCGGTTGAGCGAAACAGCGGTGTTTGCAGCGTGGTGAAAATGATCGCGATGACGATGGCGGCTGCAAACAAGCCGGCCAGCCAGTAGCGCAACTGCACCGCGCGCGCTGCGAGGCGCGACAGGTCCAGCGCCTGGAACTGGGTGTTCGCCGTGTAATAGGGGCCTTCGCCGGCGGTCGTGACTGCCGTATCGGTCATAGTCCCATTCTGCGGATTTACGTTCATTCTATCCCATTCCAGTCATGGCGGAGAGTGCTGCGTGGCGACGCGGCTTATCGCGATCACGCGCGGTCCGGTGGAACCGAGCAAATGTTGCAGGGGTTCGTCCCCTCCACCTCCAAACAATTGCCGCGTTTGGTAAAGAAGCCGCCGCGCGAGGGCAATGTATTATTGGCCTCTCATCGCAAATGCCGGGGGCGGGGCAGCGGGGGCATCCAGAGCAATGTCAGCAGCATGGTGGCCGACAATTGGTGGATGGCGGTGCGCAGCGGGTAATCGAAGGCGCTGGCCACCACGAGAATGGCGAGGATCGCTGTCGCAAGCCCGATAAAGCCGCTATCCTGTGTGTTGGCATCTTCAGCCCCGAGGCGCGCCCGCGCCCGGCGTATCGCCAGAACAATGACGGCGATCACGAAGCCAGCCATCACGATACCACCTTCGGCCAGCAGCTGGGCAATGTCGTTATGCGCCATGTTCACATATTCCGGACGCAGGTTCTGCGGCAATTCGTAGGCGTAATACACATCCTCGAATGCGCCGATACCGACGCCAAAAGGCAGGAAATCGCGCGCCATCGCAAGCGTATGCGGCAGGATTTCAAACCGCCTGTCCTGTAGCGGATCGGCGCCGACGATCCGGTCTATCGCCGGCACGCTGGAGAGCAGCGGCAGCAACAGGGCGACTGCGATAGCGCCGCCACCCGCGGCGACCAGGGCGAGCCGACGCGGCGTGAGGCCCAACCGCTGGCGGCGCTCTTCGCCCAGCACCCTGCGCGGGGCCAGCCATGCGATGAAGGCAAGCGCCACCAGCAGGCAGAGGAAGCCGCCACGCGACGTGGAAGTGAGGGCGGATAGAAAGAGCAAGACGGCGGCGAAACCGGAAAAGCCCTTCGGCCAGAGCTTGAGCGTGTCGAACAGCCATGCCGCGATGGCCAGTCCGATGACGACGAAAACGGCATGGTGGTTGGTGTTGGCGAAGATGCCCACCGGCTTGCCGTCATTGGTGATGGCATAGAGATAAAGCTGGCCGGTCGCCTGCTGGATGAAAGCGAGCGTTGCAGACAGCACGGCGAGCGCCACGCAAGCGGTCAGCACGGTGATGACCGCGCGCTCGCCAAGCCGCGAGACGGCGAGGATGCCGGCGAGCGGTATGGCCATCAAACCCAGGGCATTGAGCGTGCGCTGCGGATCGAGGCTGAGCGGGCGGGCAAAGCTGAGGCCGAGCGCTTCCTCCAGCTGCGCAATATCTTCGCGGCCCGGCAACATCGTCCACACACCGTGCGGCAGTGGGATGAGCGTCAGTGCCAGCCATCCGCAATAGGCAAGGGCGAGAAAGAGGAGCGGCTTTGCGGCCAAAGGTCGCGCCGCGGTCGCGACCAGCACGCCGAGAATGATCCACGCGCCCAGCTGCAGTGGCGGCCCCTGCACCATGTCGAAACGCGAACTGCCGCCAAGTGCGGCCACCACCAGCACCAGGATGATGAAAATCGCCATATCGAGCGTACGCACCTCGCCCGGCGCGCTTCGCGTGCTTTTCCGACCCGTCACCCAAACCTCCCGAAGCGCTGCGGCAATGCGCGCCTATAGAGCGGCTTGGACCTGCGCTTCAACCGAAACCGCGAAGGATGAAGCCGCGCTTGCCAAGCTGCGTGTTTGCGTCCACCGACGCCGGGCGCAATGGTTGGAAGGGTCATGGGAAAGTCCGGTCTGCATATCGTCGTCACCGTCAATGCCGCGTGGAATATCTGGAATTTCCGCCGCGACCTGATGGCGGCGCTGATCGCGGACGGACACCGTGTGACGATCCTCGCCCCGTCGGATGAGCATGTCGCGAAGCTGCAAGAGATCGGCTGCGAATTCCGGCCGCTGGAGATGGATCGCAAAGGCTTCAACCCGCTGGCCGAAATCGCGCTCTTCCGCCGGTTTCACAGCGCATTCGGGGAGCTGAAGCCCGATGTGGTGCTGGGCTACACCATCAAGAACAACATTTTCGGATCGCTTGCCGCGCGGCTGCGAGGCATCCCGTTCATCCCGAACGTGACCGGCCTAGGCACCGCCTTTCTCTCCAGCCCGATGGTGGCGAGGATTGCGCGGACGCTTTACCGAGCGGCTTTTGCCAAGGCCGATACGGTGTTTTTCCAGAACGAGGACGATGCCGCCATGTTCGTGGAACAGGGTATGGTGCGGCGGGAGCAGGTGCAGGTCCTGCCCGGCTCCGGCATCAACCTCGATGAATTTGCTCCCGCGCCTTCGCCGCGCGCCGATGATCTGCCGGTCGTCCTGATGATTGCGCGGCTGTTGCGCGACAAGGGGGTGATGGAATTCGTCGAAGCCGCGCCGATCGTGCGCGAACGGCACCCCAATGCCATCCTGCGGCTGGTAGGCGCGGCGGGGAGCGACAATCGCACCTCCTTATCATTGGAGGATATTCACGCGCTGGAGGCATCGCATGGCGTCCACTATGCCGGACCGACCGACGATGTGCGCGGCGCGATTGCGGAAGCGACCATGGTTGTCCTCCCGTCCTATCGCGAAGGCGCGCCGCGCACATTGATCGAAGCGGCCGCCATGGCGCGGCCGCTGGTGGCGACCGATGTTCCGGGCTGCCGCGCTGTCGTCGATGACGGGGGGACCGGCTTCCTCTGCGACGTTCGCAACAGTGCGTCGCTGGCCGATGCCATCATTCGCATGCTGGACCTGCCTGCCAGCGAACGCGAAGCCATCGGAGCGGCAGGCCGAGCAAAGATGGAGCGCGAATACAGCGTTGCCATCATCGCGGCGCACTATCGTGAGGCCATCGCGCGCGCCACGGGCAAATCGGCGCACGCCTAGCGGAAAAACTGGCAATGGACTGCGCTGGCGCAAGCGACTAAGCGGCCATGCCATTGGCGCTTTTCCATTGGCGCAGGCATCAAATCCAAGCGGGACCAAGTCACATGAATCTCGACAATGCGCGCATCGCGATCATCGGTATGGGCTATGTCGGCCTGCCGCTGGCAAGCGAGTTCGGCAAGAAACGCGATGTCGTGGGATTCGATATCGACGCCGGCCGCATCGCGCAGTTGCAGGACGGGCATGACCGCACCGGCGAAGTCGATGCCGCAGAACTGGCTGAAGCAAAAGGCTTGCAACTGTCGGCGGACAAGCGGGATCTAGCCGATTGCACCGTGTTTATCGTAACCGTGCCTACGCCCATCGACGATCACAATCGCCCGGACCTGACTCCGCTGGTCAAGGCCTCGCAGATGATCGGTGACGCGCTGAAAAAGGGCGACATCGTCATCTATGAAAGCACTGTCTATCCGGGCGCGACCGAGGAAGTGTGCGTGCCCGAGCTGGAAGCGGTATCGGGGCTCAAATTCAACGAAGATTTCTTCTGCGGCTATTCGCCAGAACGCATCAATCCCGGCGACAAGGAGCGCCGCCTGCCCAGCATCCGCAAGGTGACATCGGGCTCGACGCCGGAAGTGGCCGATGCCGTGGATGCGCTCTACGCCTCGATCATTGCCGCAGGCACATACAAGGCCGAGAGCATCCGCGTGGCCGAGGCTGCGAAGGTTATCGAAAACACGCAGCGCGACCTCAACATCGCGCTGGTCAACGAGCTTTCGATCATCTTCAACCGGCTGGGCATCGATACCCTCGCCGTGCTCGAAGCCGCGGGCACGAAATGGAACTTCCTGCCGTTCCGCCCCGGCCTTGTCGGCGGCCACTGCATCGGCGTCGATCCGTATTACCTGACCTACAAGGCCGAGGCGATCGGCTATCACCCGCAGGTGATCCTGGCCGGTCGGCGCATCAATGATGGCATGGGCGCCTATGTCAGCGGCGAACTGGTCAAGACCATGTTGCGCCGCCGGATCCATGTGAACAATGCGCGCATCCTGGTGCTGGGCCTCACCTTCAAGGAAAACTGCCCGGACCTGCGCAATTCGCGCGTGATCGACGTGATCCGCGAATTGCAGGATTACAACGCGCAGGTCGACGTGCACGATCCGCTGGCCGACGCCGAAGAGGCGAAGCGCGAATATGACGTGAAACTGGTGTCGAGCCTCGACGACAACACCTACGATGCCGTGGTGCTGGCCGTCGCGCATGAGGATTACAAGGCGATGGGCGCCAGCGGCATTCGCGCGCTGGGCAAGGAAGAGCATGTATTCCTCGACCTCAAGTCCATTTTCAACGCCGATGAAAGCGACCTGCGCCTCTGACCCGGGGGTCAGACGCGCGAATCAGCAGCGCCAATACGAAATCAGCTAAAGGCGTTTTCCGCGAAATCGCCCGATTTCACTGTGTCGTCGATGCGCTTCAGCGTCGAGAGCAGGCCTTCCATCATGTCGAGCGGCCAGGCATTGGGGCCGTCCGACTTGGCATTGGCGGGATCGGGGTGCGTTTCCATGAACACGCCTGAGATACCCGCTGCAATGGCTGCACGTGCCAGCACCGGCACGAATTCGCGCTGCCCGCCCGAAGATGTGCCCTTGCCGCCGGGAAGCTGGACCGAATGGGTCGCATCGAACACGACCGGGCAACCGGTCTCGCGCATGATGGCGAGGCCGCGCATGTCGGAAACGAGGTTCTGGTAGCCGAAAGACGCGCCGCGTTCGCAAACCATGATATTCTCGCCCGTGCCGCCCGCCGCTTTCGCCGCGTCGCGCGCTTTTTCGACCACATTGGCCATGTCGCCCGGTGCCATGAACTGCGCTTTCTTGATGTTTACCGCGGTGTCGCGTTCGGCCACGGCGCAGATGAAATCGGTCTGGCGGGCGAGGAAGGCGGGCGTCTGCATCACGTCGACGACTTCGGAAACGGGGCCGACCTGCTCCTTCTCGTGCACGTCGGTCAGCACCGGAACGCCGACTTCGCTTTTCACCTTGGCAAGAATTTTCAGGCCTTCATCGAGGCCCGGGCCGCGAAAGCTCTTGCCCGATGTGCGGTTCGCCTTGTCGAAAGAGCTCTTGTAGATGAAGGGGATGCCGAGCCGATCCGTGATTTCCTTCATCGCGGTCGAGGTGCGCATGGCCATGTCTTCCGATTCGATGACGCAAGGGCCGGCGATCAGGAAGAACGGTTTGTCGATGCCGATATCGTGTCCGCACAGTTTCATGGAATATCTCCGAAAATTCCTCAGCCGAGCGCTGCCAGCGCGTCGACCGTTGCAACAAGGTTCAGTGTGTCGGTGCCGGGTGAGGGGGCAGCTGTGCTGCCGCTGCCATTTCGGCTCCGTGTGTCCAGGCCAGCCCCTACCCCGCTCGTTACGTAAACGAAAGCGATTCCGTATTCGTCCGCGCCGCGCAGGTCTGTCTTGGCGTTGTCGCCGATGGCGAGAACACGGCGGCGATCGATATCGCTGCCCGTGATTTGCCGCGCAACAGCCAGCGCACGGTCATAGATCGGGGCATAGGGCTTGCCGAAATAGACGACCTCGCCGCCAAGCCGCTCATATTCTTGTGCAATTGCGCCTGCGCATAGTTCCCGCACGCCGTCGCGCTCCACCTCGATATCGGGATTGAGGCAGATCATGGTCGCGCCGCTTTCGGCGCCTGCGCGCACTTCATCCGCGTGATGGGCAAGATCGTTCGCATGACCGTCAGCGAAACCGCAACAGACGATGATGTCGCTATCCGCCGCTGTGCCCGAAAATTCCAGACCCTCGCTCGCCAGCGCCTCCCGGTCGCGCTGCGAACCGATGAAACCGGCACTCTGTCCCTCATGCTCGCGCAAATAGGCCAGCGCTGCATCGCCGGAGCTGACGATCCCGTCATAGCAATCGGGCGCGATGCCGAGGCCGTCGAGCTGGATCTTTACCGCAGGCGCCGGGCGCGGGGCATTGGTAAGGAAGACGATGGTGCGCCCTTCGCCCTTCCATGCCCGCAACAGGTCCAGCGCGCCGGGGAAGGGGCGCGCGCCATTGTGCACGCAGCCCCACAGGTCGCACAGAATGACGTCGTAGGACGGGTCCAGCGTCATGAAACGCCCATGATCCGCAGGCTGTTTTCGACATGCTCGACATCGCTGGGATTGTTGAGCTCCCAGATGTCCCATTCGGGCGGCGCGACTTCGACCACGGTGATGGGCGCGCCCATATCGAGGAAGCGCAGCTGTTCGAGACCTTCCAGCTGTTCAAGCGCGGTGGGCGAATGCTCGACATAGGCGCGCAGGGCGGCAGGGCGATAGGCGTAGAGGCCGATATGCAGCAGCAGCGGCAGCTTGTCGTCGTCTACCTCATCGCGGGCGAAATGCGGGATCATCCGCTTGGAGAAATAGTGTGCGTGGCCCTTGCCGGACGTCGCGGCGAACGTCCCGCCGACAATGCCCTTGCGCTCATCGGCGGCCAGCGTTTCGTACAGACTGGCCGACACGCGCACGACAGGCGTTGCAACGGCCGCGGACTCGTCTGCCGCCATGCGTTCGATCAGGCTTTCGACGAAATAGGCTGGCGTCAGCGGCGCATCGCCCTGCAGGTTTACGATAAGGTCGGGCTCGGCATCCAGCTTACCCAGCACCTCGGCGCAGCGTTCGGTGCCATTGCGGCATTCAGGCAAGGTCCAGATCGCTTCGCCGCCAAAGCCTTCGACCGCATCGACGATTTCCTGGCTGTCGGTCGCCACGGCGACGCGCGACACGCCCTCGACCCGCATGGCCGCTTCCCAGCTACGATGGATCAGCGACTTTGCCTCGCCATCCTTGCCGCGCAGCGGGGCGAGCGGCTTGCCCGGATAACGCTGCGAAGCGAAGCGTGCGGGGATGACGATCATCACATCGGCCATGGTCGATCCTTTTCGTATCGGGAGAGCGGCCTAGCGCGCGCCGGCGCGCAGGCAATCATGCACATGCACCACGCCTGCCAGCGTGCCGTCCTCATCGACCACGGGCAGCGCGCTTACCTTGTTGCCGCTCATCAGCGCCATGGCCTCTTCCACAAGGCAGGACGGTGCGATGGTCATCGGCTTCTTGGTGGCAGTAGAACCGGCATCGCGGTCCAGCAGGCCATCCATATTGCGGCGCAGATCGCCATCGGTGATGACGCCCAGCAGCTTGCCGTCCTCCAGCACGGCAGCAACGCCGAGCCCCTTGGCCGACATTTCGACCAGCACATCGCCCATGGAATCGCCCGCGCGCACCGCGGGCACGGCATCGCCCGTATGCATGATGTCGCCCACGCGCAGGAATTGCGCGCCCAGCTTGCCGCCGGGATGGAAGACGTGGAAATCTTCCTTGCGGAAACCGCGCATCCGCATCACCGCAACCGCCAGCGCATCGCCCAGCGCCAGCGTGCAGGTGGTAGACGTGGTGGGCGCCATGCCGACGCTGCACGCTTCCTCCGCCTGCGGCAGCAGCAGCGCGACCTCTGCCTGGCGCGCCAGCGTGCTGTCGGCCTTCTTGGTGATGGCGATCATCGGAATGTCGAAGCGTGCGACATAGGCCAGCAATGCATGCAGTTCCGCCGTTTCGCCCGAATTGGAGAGCACCAGGCACACATCGTCGCGGGTGATCATGCCTAGGTCGCCATGGCTGGCCTCGGACGGATGGACGAAGAAGGAGGGCGTGCCGGTAGAGGCCAGCGTGGCGGCAATCTTGTTACCGATATGGCCGGACTTGCCCATGCCCGAGACCACCACGCGGCCCTTGCAATCGCGCAGCAGCGTGGCGGCCGCGTCGAACTCGTCGCCGAGCGCATCGGCCATCTGGGCGAGGGCCGCGCTTTCGATGCGAATAACGTTGGCGCCATGGTGCGCCGGGGAAATCGAGGATGTATCGTTCATTATTAGCTACTGATGTGTTCGAGACATTGCGAGACGTGTGGCGATGCCGCGTATCGCCGTATGCGCAGGCCCTATGGCGGCAAAGCGTCGCTTTTGCCACCCCGTGATTCATGCTCGACCAAACCATTGCTTGGCGTTTTCGCCAATTTCAGAGTTCGCTAAATTAGAAAATCACGGGTGAGCGAACTCGAGGGAGCGACAATCATCGTCGCCTCATTCCTTGAAATTCGAATCAAGAGTAACCTTTTTGCATCGTATATTGCGAAGCGCTGATCACTACATACGCCAACTGCCGGATGGAAAAAAGTATTTTACTCACCTAATCCGGCAGCTAAATAGTATAGGTTTTTGTGGCGACACATAGAATTCCTCTTAAGGCGCTTAAGTTAAACCGCGCCAGAAGAGCGCCTCCACTTTCGCAAGTCGGCTATCAAAACTCGGGGATAAAAAGATCGGAGTTTTGCCATGCCATGATGACGAGTCTTGCGCCCCAGAAAATCTACCAACCAACCGGCTACAATTTCTCCTGCGAGCGCTCCGATGGCCATGCCCATGGCTCCGTATTTTATCGTCAAGGGTATACCAAACAGAGCGGTGATTAAAAGGCCAACAAGTTGGCGACGGAAAGCCAACCAAAGTGACTCTTCTGCAACATACCACGTGCCGGAAATCTTTCGCCACCCGGCAAACAGCGCGGCCCATATGTGGATTGTCATTAAGATGGCGACACCTTGAAACTGATCGCCATAAAGTATCTGCTCCAGCGCAGGCGCAACGATTGCCATTCCCACCGCAGCCACGAGTGACAAAATGGTAGCAGTTTCGATTACGCGCATCAATCTTAGCGAGACTTCCCCCTTGGCGCCTCTCTCAACCGTAGCCTCTTCCATAATTAGAGGTGCGGCTGCAGCAACGATAGCAGCTTGAACGACGACCCAGGCAGTGGTGATGCGAAGCGCTGCCGTAAATATTCCCAATTGCTCGTCATCCGAAAAAATCTTCAAAACGATGACGCCCACCGCCGCAAAAGCAGCGCCAGCAACAGCGGCTGGCAAAAGGGGGATGCTTTCGGAAAGGCGCGATAACGCAGTCTGAAGGTTGCCGGGTGACCAATTCGGTCGGGGACGTTGCAGGAAATAGAAGATACAAAGACTTATGCCTTGGGCGAAATATTCGACAAGATAAGTAAGCGCGAAAAAGAACACGTTGGGGTCATAGAGGGCAAAATATACCCGTAGCGAACCGGCGGTAAGGAGAGCCGCGATTGAACTAGCAAGGATCAATTCGCCTTTACGCGTCGCAAGAAAAAAACGATCAAGTGTTGAAGTGCACTGCGGAATGAGCCCGATCAACATGATCAGCACGTATTGTGCCTGCTCACCGACGCCGATGGCGAGCACAGCAAGCATTGCGACTGCACAGACGAGTGAGGCCATCGTTACGCGCGTGAGCAGGTTTTGCGTCACGATCCGGTCGCGATCCTCCGGCTCCCGGACGATCCATTTCACTAGCGACGCATCGAGCCCTAGCACCGCGAAGGGTGTGGCGAGGGCCAGCATTTGCAGTGCAAAGCCGAGTTCCCCGAACTCGGCAGGTCCTAGAGACCGTGCAACAAGCGCCCCGATCAAAATGCCGGAAATGAGGCGGACAACACGCTCGCAGATTATCGATACGGTATGAAGCCGTGCCGAACGTGGCCGTTCCGACGGGGAGGGCGGTTCAATTGGCATGAGATGATTGCAGCTGTAGGACCGCGGAGAGGAAAACGAGTGACAACGGACAGTTCACGCCATTTGTCATTAAGTTCGTACTTTGGTCGCTTTAAACAGTTCGACGTCATCGCTTTCCGACGCGAGCTTTTCGAGGTAGCGAGCTTCGGCAGCGAAATCGTGTGGATGCGATTGCGAGGGGTCGATATTGGATAGCGAGCCGGTAGAGAAACCGTCGAAACCATAGAGGCTTAGCTTGTACGGGCCGAGATTTAGCACCAGATCGACTATCATCATGCCGGTCGACGGACGCGCACCGAGCTTCTCCCGAAGTTTTTTATGCATCGATTTAGGATAGCGGGCGATATCTCTCTTTGGTGACAACATCCAAAGCGGCAGCTGCATCGTTTTCGGTGTCATCCAGAGGATGAGTGAAACATCTCGGCCGTCTGGCAAGCCGGACGACACGTACGTGCTAGTCGCAAGCCAGTCCGTTTTCGTGCCATGGCTTTGCGCCGTCAGGATCGGTCCGCGATTCATGCGGACGACAATATCGTGCCGGTCAATATCCGATCCGTGGGATTTGTCCGCCAAGCCGCTGGCGTTGCCGACGATGGCTACCGACTTTCCGGCAACGCGGCTGCGCATCTCCTTGACGCCGACCCAATTCCTGAGTCTGCTACCGAGGAGCTTTCCCGGATAGAGGACAAGGTCCTGCGCTCGTTTCTTGGCCCTTTCCTTCCGGCGAAGGCGTCGTACTTTATCTAGCGCTTCATCTGCGACGGACCATGTCGTAAAGGCAGCAGCCGTATCCTGTTTCGTCGGCACGGGACATGCCTTTCCGAAGACCTTCTCGATCTTCGCTTGCCACCATTCAGCGCTACGGACAGTGCAATGCGCGTTGTCGCCATTAGCCAGGATGTGATCGGCAAATGTCAGTGAAATGACGAATAAGGCGTCATCCGCATAGCTGCGAACCTGCGCCAGAACATCGTCAACCTGCTCTTCCGGGACGTGCTCCATAACGTCGGTGCAGAGCGCCAATCCAAGCTTTCGCGTTGGCGGGTTCGAAAATTCCGGAACGTAGGGATCGAAAAGTTCGATGTCATGCCCGGCCTCGCGCAAGGCCTTGCCAAGCATTCCTTTGCCACATCCGAAGTCGAGAAGGCTTTCCGGCGTACGGTCCGCGATGATCGGCTCGATAAAAGGCACCAGCCGAGCGCTGGTTCGGCCGAAGGAGTCCGATACCTTATGCAGGCTCGTATACAGATTCTGGTTCTCTTCCGCCACGGAACAGCCTTCTCAATAGAAATGAACGGTAGGACAGGATCCCGACCCTGCCCATAGCCACTTGTTTCCTGCCCATCTTCGATCCGGCGCAAGCCGGAAAAGCGCGGTCATATTAGTGACTGAAGGGCCGGAACTGCAAGCGCGGCTTGGTAGGCGCAAGCACACGCATGTCAACGCATAATGTCGCGGCGCGGGTATCAAGGTCGCCTGCGTCTCCACGCCTGGAACATCAGCACGTTCCACAGCAGGGCCTCGTGGTCTTGCCTGCCCGAAAGGTGCTCTTCCCAGCGGCGGCGGATCGTGTCCACATCCAACAGGCCGCTCTTTGCCAACGCATCGCGCGACAATTCGCTTTCCGCCCAGTCGCGAAGGCCCGTGCGCAGCCAGCGACCCACGGGGATTGCGAAGCCTGCCTTGGGCCGGTCGACCAGTGCGCGCGGCACATGGGTGTAAAGCATTTCTCGCAGCAGGCGCTTGCCGATGCCGGCGCCCGCGCGCATGTCGGCGGGCAGGCTCCATGCGAAGCGGTAGAGGTCGCGCTCCAGATAGGGTGTGCGCGTTTCCAGCGAGACAGCCATGGCGGCCCGGTCCACTTTCACCAGCACATCGTCGGGCATGTAATTGGCGGTATCCACCAGCATGGCGCGGTGCGCGAAGTCCAGCGCAGCGGCGCGGGCATCCTGCCGCGCGGGCAGGCGCGACATGCGCGCATCGACGGCCAGCAGGCTGGCCGGGTCGTCCGACGTCGCCAGCAAACGGTCATGGAAGGCCGCCTCGTCTGCGACGCCGATAACGCGGGCGAGCTTGCGCACCTTTTCTTGGGCGCGGCCGGATGCGAGTTCACCCGGAAGGATAGGCCCGGCGATCCGATAGGTTGCGGCCGGCACGGCGCGCAGCGCAGCACCGAGCATCCGGCGCGCCGGAGCGGGCAGGCGCGCCATACGGTTCCAGACTTTGGGGCCGGTAAAATAGCGATTGTAGCCGCCGAAGATTTCGTCTCCTCCATCGCCGGAAAGCGCGACGGTCACATGCTGGCGCGCCATGCGGGAGACGAGAAAGGTCGGCACTTGGCTGGAATCGGCGAAGGGCTCGTCATGGATGGCGCCGACTTCGGGGATGACGTCCTGCACCTCGGCGGGTGAGAGGACCAACTCGGTATGATCGGTGCCCAGATGGGTGGCGACCGCCTTGGCAGCGGGAGACTCGTCATAGCCATCTTCCGCCATGCCGATGGAAAAGGTGCGTACCGGCGCGCTCGCGGCGCGCTGCATCTGCGCGACGACCATGGAGCTGTCGATGCCGCCCGACAGGAAAGCGCCGAGCGGCACGTCGGACACCATGCGGCGCGCTGTCGCCGCCTGTAGCAGGGCATCGCCGCGTTTGCGCGCCTCGTCCAGCGAGCCTGCGAACATCTCCTGCCGCGCTGCCAGCGCATCGCCGACATGGTCCCACCACCGTTCTGGTTGCGGCAGGGCACCTGCCTGCACATTGTCCAGCGACACCGTAAGCCGGTGCGCGGGTTGCAGCTTGGAAATGCCCTGCCAGATCGATTGCGGCCCGGGCACGTAGGAATATTTGAAGAAATCGCCCAGCGCATCCAGGTCCATCGCAGCATCGAAGCCGGGCAGGGCGGCGATGGCTTTCAGTTCCGATGCGAACAGCAGCGAGCCTTTGTGCAGGCCATAATACAACGGCTTCTCGCCAAAGGCATCGCGGATCAGCGTTAACTCGCGTTGGGCGTGGTCGAACAGGGCGATGGCGAACATGCCGTCCACCCGGTCCAGCGTATCGGCGATGCCGTCACGCGCGAAGCATTCGAGCAGCACCTCGCTGTCGGAATGGCCGCGCCACGCGATTGCACCGTGCCGCGCTTCGAGCTGGCTTCGCAGATCCGGGAAATTGTAGATTTCGCCGTTAAACGCCATCGTCATGCGCCCGTCATGCGAATGCATGGGCTGCGCGCCGGCTGGCGACAGGTCGATGATGGAGAGGCGGCGATGGCCGAAGGCGATCTGGCTGCCAGCCTCGATCCAGTGACCGTCCGCATCAGGCCCGCGGTGGACGATGGCCGCCGTCATCGCGGCGAGCGCGACGCGTGGATCGCCTGGAGCGCCGAAGCCGAAAAAGCCTGCTATTCCGCACATTGCCCTGTCAGCCCCGGCTTTTGCTTGCGCTATGCAGCAGGTCTTCCCACGCCGAAATCACATTCTCCGCAGAGAATTGTGCGACCGTCGCCGGAGCGACGCGGCCCATGCGTTGTCTCCTGTCTTCGTCGCGGATCATCGCATCCATCGCCCCGGCGAGCGCCGCCGTGCGGTCGGAGCCGGGATCGACCAGCACTCCGTTTTCGCCATCGTCGATCAAGGCTGCCGGACCTGCGCAATCGGCGAAGCCGATGACAGGCCTTCCACTCGCCATGGATTCTACCGCGACAAGCGATAGCGACTCGTTGCGCGACGGTACTACGGTGAAAGCGGCCTGCCCGTATTCGGGCATGACATCGCGGATAATGCCGGCAAGCTCGATCCTGTCCGCATGAATTGTCGTGGAGAGCAGCGCTTCGATTTTCGGGCGGGTCGCACCGTCGCCGACGATGCGCAGGTGCCAGTCCGGGTGATCGGCAGCAATTGCATCGAAGGCCGCGATCAGCGTGTCGTGGCCTTTCTCTTCCCGCAGCCCGCCAACGCACAATATTCGTGCCTGCGGTGTTGCTCGGATATTGGCGGAAAACTGACCTATCGCCACCGGGTTCGGCAGCACAACGACCCTAGCTTGCCGTTCAGCGGGATGTTCCCGCCGGATCGCCTCGGATACAACTGTTTTCGCATAACTCTGCCGGTGAACCAGATTTACCAAGGCGCGCTGAAGCGGCTTGTCCGCGAAATATGCGAGGCTGGCATGCTCGCTCAGCACGAGCGGAATGCCGGTGCCGAGTAGGCTGAAGGTCATCGGGACGTACGTCGAATGCATGAAACCGATTGCAACATCAGGGTGGAGCGATGCCGCCAGTTTTCGCAGCCGCGCCATGGTCACGGCCACACTGCGCCGGGGTGTCGGCAGGCCCGGCTTCCCGGTGCCAAGCCTATGCACTGAGACGTCTTCTTCCACATCGTAGAAGAGAGCGCCTTCGGGTCGATCGAAGGTCGCGATAACGACGTCATGCCCCTTTCGCGCCATGGCATTTGCCACATCGACGAAGACACGCTCCGCACCGCCGCCCTCGATAACCAGGCCCTTGATGACGAAGAGAAGTTTCACTGCTTACCCGGACGCTTCGATCGTCGGCCGTGTCACCAGCACTTTGGCATCGTCATCCAGCGGCTTGATAATTTTGGCCGGATTGCCGCCCAGCAAAACTTCGCTTTCGCTGAAGGCTTTCGTGACGACGCTGCCGATGCCCACGATGCAGGACGGGCCAATCGCGGCGCCCGGTGCCATCTGGATGCCGGAGCCGAGATAGGTGTTATCGCCAATGGTGATAGGGCCATCGAGATGGCGATTATGCGTCCACAGGCTGGATAGCCTGCCACCCAAAATCACGCTGTCACCCAATGTCACGCCGCCGGTGAAGTCGATCTTGTGCTGCGCCGTGATGACCGACGCCTTGCCCAGCGAAAAATGGCCCGCAGTCTCGCTGGCCTGCTCGCTGCCGGTATCGCGCGCTGCATTGATGATGCCGTTGACCTCGTTGAAGCGGTAGATTTGCGCCTGTTCGCCAAAACTGGCGGTGCGTCCGCCGCGCACGACATTGCCGATACCGAAAAACGCATCCGTGCCGATCTTCAATCGCTCACAGTGCAGGAAGATATTGCCGTGCCCGATGCGCACCCCATCGTCGATCGCGCAGCGACCGACGACGATCAGGCTCAGCCCGATGCTTACGCCGCGCCCGATGCGATAGCCGAAGATATGGCGGTAAATCGGGATTTTCAGGAAAGATGGCAGCACCGCAATGGCCGCGGCCATTAGAAGCCAGAGCTTGCCCGTCCTGCGATAGGTCATGGCAGCGGCCCGCTAGAGCCCTTGTCCGGCCGACATATAGCCGGGCCGCTCGACGTTGAAGGCCTGCAGGATCGAAGGCGCGATTTCGCGCGTGGAGATACCGTGGCTCTCGAAGTCGGGGCGGGTGGCGCGATCCTGCGGGTCGTAGATCAGCATCAGGCCCTGCGGAATGTGGTAGGCATTGGCGCCGGCTGCATCCTGCAAGTGCATGTTCGTAATGCCGATGCTTTCCGCATCGACGGCATCGCCCTGCAATTGGACATCGAGCGTTTCTAGGTTCTCGGCCTTCAGCTCCAGCCGCAGGATATTGTTGCCCAGATCCTGCACATCGATGTGGTGCCCACTGATATCGAGGCCGCCCAGCCGCTGGATCAATTGTTGCTTGGCGCCATCTTTGACGTGCACATTATATTGCGGGGCCATGGACGGGCGCCGCTCCCAGTCCTCGCGCGAAAGGCCAAGGCCATCCATAAGCCGTGCCATGTTGGAAATGGTGACGGCGGAGGTGACCGGTGCCCGCTCTTCAACCGCTTCCTGTCCCATGCTGGTGGTGACCACCAGCTGGAACTCGCCGGTCCGGTCGCACAAATCCAGCAGGCGGGCGATCTGGTCGTTCGCTTCCTTCATCGCGAAGGGAATCTCGCCGCCCCACTGCTTCGTCCATTCCTCGGGGAATCGGCCTGCCTCATAATCGGCGGGGAAGAGCGATGGCCAATAGCGGTGCATGGAGGATGCAACATGGTTGGTGAAGAAGAAGGATGCGTCGGGTTTTTCCTGCTTCAGCGCCTTGAAGAAGAAATCGAAGGCCAGCTGCGCCTGGCTGCTGCGGCGGCGCACGACGCGGTCCTTGTTCACACGTTCGGATGCAAGCTGGCCTGCCAGCTTCGCCACCGTGCGCGGTGCGAGCCCCAGGCCCGGAGCATTACGCAGGAAAGTAGCTGCATCGCGTAGCGGCAGGCCGCGCTTCACGTTCATGGCGTTCTGTTCGACCATGGCGATGTTGAAACGCTGGAAGGATTCGAATTTCTTGGGAAAGGTTTCCGGTCCGGCGGCAAATGTATCGGGCACGTAAAAGGCGTAATCCGATGCATCGGCCGGCATGGGATAGGAATGTAGCGAACCGAACAGACCGACTTTCCGGCCGGCTTTCTGCAGTAACGACCAGACGGGGGGCACCTCGCGGTTCACGGCAGACAGGTCCATTCCGAAATCGGAGATTTCGTGCATCTCGTTGGTGACGCCGCGATGCAGGGTGGGCCAGGTGATCCAGGGGGACAGGTGCCCCGTATCTTCGGCCATCGTCTCGTATTTGCGGGCGTGCTTTGCCAGCCGCGCGAACGCACCATAGCCGGGCTGGGCGGCGAAATGTTCGAAGACGCGGCGGGGGACTTCGTTCAGTTCGTAGAAAATGGTCTTGGTCGAGCGCATTGCCTGAATAGCGACAGCCGCGAGAAACGCGCCTGCTCCAGATAGTTCGGGTTGCCGAGGCCATAGTGGAGCGGCTATCGGATGCAAAGTTTTATGTGGCACCCAGCCACCTGTGCGCACACGGACGGCCAACTTCTCCCATGTTCCCTTATCTCGGATTTATCTCGCTTTTCGCGATGTTGGTGCTCTTCGGAAGGCGTGAGCGTATGTCGGTTATGGCGGCAGCGCTGGCCGTCGTAGCCATCACGATATTTGTCGGATTACGCCATAATGTCGGTATGGACTGGAACAATTATCTTTGGATGACGAACCGCGTCGACGTGGCATCGACTATCGGCGGAAAGCTCGGAGTGACGGAGCCGGGCTACGCGTTTTTACTTTGGATTTCGACATGGACGGGGCTTGGGATTTATTTCACGAACTTCGTTGCCGCACTGCTTTTCGCATTAGGATTGGTGCGATTTGCGCGCACCTGTCCGTCGCCGACATTGGCGTTGCTTTCAGCAATACCTTTTCTCGTTCTTGTGATTGCCATGTCAGCGAACCGTCAGGCGGTAGCGCTCTCGGTCATGCTGCTTGCGCTGGCACGATGGCCAGCAATGAGCCTCAAAGGCAGGCTAGTCGCCGTGGGTATCGCGGCCACATTCCACTATAGCGCCATCATCTACGTGATATTCGCTGCCTGGGATGTGCGGGTGCGCCAGGAATTTCGTCTGGTGGGTGCCGCCGTCATATCTTTGGCAGCAATTTTTCTGCTCGATAGTCTCGGCCGGGTGGATTACGCGACTGAAGCATACATGTCCGGAGATGAATACGCCCAAACTTCAGGTTCGATCTTGCAGATGGCGCTCACTGTAGGACCGGCGCTCCTCCTCCTTCTGTTCTGGAGAAAGCGCGACCTTCTCTTTCCGCAAGGTGTCGTTCGGCAACTCGCTCTCTTCGCTTTCGCACTCCTGCCGGTCGGCCTGCTCTATCCCGTGCTTACCGCGCGCGTGCTGATCTATACTTTTCCGATGGCGATGTACGTCTGGTCTTCCTTGCCGCAAATCGTCATGCCTCGAAGCCGGGTATTCGTTTCGCTTGCCACGGTAGCGGTGATGTTCGCGCAAATGCTTTTGTGGTTAAATTTCTCCCCGAATGCGCGCGCTCATTTTCCGTACCAGAACTTTCTCGGGATCGAAGCGTGGGAATGGGAGACCGGCCTTAGCTGAGCGTTGCGGCAACTTTCTCAATCGCTTCCAGATTTGCCGGGGCTCCCGGCCCGATGGCATCCCACGCCGCGATAAAAAGGTCTTTCCGCTTTGCAGGGTCGCGCACCGCGCCGACCAGCGCGAAAAGTTCTGCCTCGTCATTCGCCAGTAGCGGGTAATCGGCATATTGCAGGTCCGACTGCAGCGGCGCCGCATTGGCGACGATCGCCGGCTGGCCCAAACGCAGCGCATCGGTCATCACGGTCGAAGGCGAGGTAATCACGATTTCCATCTCACCCAGCGCCTCATAGGGCAGGTCGTCCGGCCAGCGCGTAAATCCAACATCGGCGATCTTTTTTTCCAACAGCGCGCGATGTGTTTCATCAACTAGCCGGATATGCGGATGCGGCCGCCACACAATGTCCCCCGGCGATCGCCCGACCTCTTTCGCTACCGCTGCCGTCCAGGTGACAAGCCTCCGATCCGCCTCGCTGCCGTGGGCGTGGTAATCGTCATGATCCAGATGGCTGTACGACGTCAGCAGCGCCCATCGTTTAGATGGTGCAGCCAAAGCGGGTCGTGGACAAGGGACGTGCGTCACCCGTCCATAGCCCGGCAGACTGGCCGCGAGCCTGGCATCGGCGGCGGTCTGGAAGATCGCCAGATCGGAAAAACCTGCAAAGGACCAGCCGATATTCGTACCATGCACCACATGGACGGTGCGCATTCCCGTTGCCTGCATCGCCCGTTCCAGAAGGCTGGTGTCTGCCGTGCCGGTATGGGCGAAGAGCGCATGCGGAGGCGGCGATGACGGCGAGGCCCGGTGCCACCACTCGGCCATGCCCAATCCGAGCGCGATGCGAAACAGGATCGCCACTGTTTCCCGCGCCGGAACGCGGCGTGGAAAATTGCTGTAGTCGTGGGCGGTATCCCAGACGAAGCGAATGTAGCTGGGTAAAGCCCACAAGGCAGTGCCGAAAGTCACCGGCCGCAGAAATCGAGGATCTCGTAATACGGACATCGGATCGGAACGCGCCGCGATGTGGGAAACGGAGGTGGAGGGTCGTCCTAGCGACAGTACGATTGGCCTGTCGATATCGGCCCTTGCGATCGCTGCTCGCAAATCGCGAACGCGCGTCGTGTCCTCGCCATGCATGGCGAAAAGGCGCGGTGCGCCATCCATGATTGCGCGCGATGCCGCGGGTGCGCTGCCACCCCATCGCAAAATCACCCAGAGCAGAGAGATCGCGCCGGCTACTGCCGCGGCAAGATACAGCGCGTAACCAGCGATGAGGCTCCGCCGACGCGCAGGGTTCGGCCCGGCAATGGCAAGCCAATTACCCAACTCCATCTGCAGAAGCGGGTCGCGAACATTTCCGACGCCGTTGAGCACCCGTCCCGTCCGGTCGTCACGCAAATGGCCACGGCCTGCTCCCTGTGCAGCGGACGAACCCGCTGTCATACCGGCGCTGCGGCCTTGGCGGCGATGTCGGCGAATAGCTGTTCCATATTTGCGCGGCCGGAAGCGAGGTATGCGTCCAACGCCTTTTCCTCGCCCGATTCCCAATATTTTGCCCGCTCGAGCAGTGCAGCATCGATCGCTTCCGCGCTATCGACGACCCGCCAATCTGCCAGTCCTGCATCCGCCATCGTGGCCTCGATCTTGTGCGTGTTGGAGCGCAATGCGAGCAGCGGCGTCTTCGAGGAAAGAGCGAAAATCATGGCGTGGAAGCGACCCGTTACCAGCAATTCGCTGGCTGCCACTTCGCGCGTGTAAGTATCGCGGTCGGCGAACTGGCGGGTCAGGTCCGTTATTGTCGCGCGAAGAGCGGCAAAAAGATGAGGCGGCTTCGCCAGCGCCAACACACTGGGGTCGTAGCGCTTCAGCCATCGCAACGCTGTGAGCGGATCATAGGGCAATCGCATGATGGGAATGGCTCGGCCACCGTGCGTCCACATCTGCCGATAGAGCGCCAGCGCCTTTGTGCCCTCGACGCTCTCGGCAAAGCCGACGTCTTTGCGGACCCGGGATTTATCGGGCGCATGGTACAGGGCCAGGTCCGGGATGCGTCGGGCGATTACGCCGTGCGCGGCTAGTTCAGCCTCGCTTGCGCTCTCGCGCAAGCTGATCAAGTCGAAGCGCGAAAGCTGTTCCAGCGCCTTTTCGCCATTGGCTTGCCACGTGCTGTTGAGCAGCGCTGTTATTTTGCCACGCTCTTTCGCATAGGGTCCGACTTCCAGCAGGCGCAGTCCGGCTGGCCGGTCATGGTGGATAGTCCCTTCACCATTGACGAGGACCACATCCGCTTCTTCCAAATGAGCGCGAAAAGCGTCGTTGTCGCGCCAGTCGGCATGCGCTGGCGCGGTTGCTGTCAGCGTCATGCCGTTGGCGGCGCACAGTGTGGTGATTGTCTCCACCACGGTGGTGCAACCATGGTGCCGGTCGACGCGTGTGTCGTTAAGAAGGACGGCCTTTATCATTGCGGCACCGCTAGAGCATCGCTGCGATCAGCGGAACCGCAATTTTAGTGGCTCAGGTGCTCACCAGTTTCGCCACTTCCGTCAGAACGCGCTCAGCCCATTCTTTGCGACAGATGAGAAGGTCGGGGAGGTATGTGTCGCGCTGGTTGTAGACCAGCGGCTCGCCGTCGATGCGGCTGCAATGCAGGCCGTGAGCAAGCGCGACGGCGACCGGCGCGCAGCTATCCCATTCGTACTGGCCGCCCGAATGGAGGTAAATCTCCGCTTCGCCGCGCACCACCGCCATGGCTTTTGCCCCGGCGCTGCCCATCGGAAGCAGCTCGCCGCCGATCGCCTCGGCCACCGCGACAGCTTCGCGCGCCGGACGGCTGCGGCTGACCACCAGGCGAGGCGTTGAAGGCAATTCCGGTAGTGGCGTCACGGTGTCGCTATCGAGGACGATCCCGCCGTCCAGTCCCGGCAGGGCCACCGCTCCGGCAACCGGTTTGCCGCCCTCGCAATAGCCGATATGCACGGCCCAGTCGGAACGGCCTTCTCCGTATTCGCGCGTCCCGTCGACCGGATCGATGATCCAAACGCCGCTTTTGTCGAGCCGCTCCAGCGTATCCTTGCTTTCCTCCGACAAAAGCCCGTCATCGGGGCGGTGTGCGCGCAGAGAATGGCAGATGAACTGGTTCGCGGTCTTGTCCCCTGCGTCGCCCAATGCCCGGCCTTCCAGCATGCCGCTTTCGCGCATGACAAGCAGCATGCGTCCGGCCTCGTCGGCAATCCGCGCTGCGAGTTTGGCGTTCGACAGCTCAGCCATCACCCAGCAGCACGTCCACGATTTTGTCGGCAGCTTCCTGCGGCGTCATTGCCGTGGTGTCGATGCGGATCTCTGCATTCTGCGGCGTCTCGTAAGGGCTGTCGATCCCAGTAAAGTTCTTGAGCTCGCCCGACCGCGCTTTCTTGTAAAGGCCCTTCACATCGCGCTCTTCGGCGACCTCGATGGGCGTATCCACGAACACTTCTATGAATTCGCCATCGAGCAGCATGGATCGCACCATCTGGCGCTCGGCCCGGAAGGGGCTGATGAAAGCGGTGATGACGATCAGGCCTGCGTCGGACATCAGTTTGGCGACTTCGCCCACGCGGCGGATATTCTCGATCCGGTCTGCTTCGGTGAAGCCCAAGTCCTTGTTGAGGCCATGGCGCACATTGTCGCCATCGAGGAGGAAGGTGTGCCGGTTCATCCGGTGCAGCTTCTTCTCGACCAGATTGGCGATAGTCGATTTGCCTGAGCCGGACAGACCCGTGAACCACACCACACGCGCGCGTTGGTTCTTCATGGCGGCATGCTGGTCGCGCGTGATGTCGACCGCCTGCCAATGCACGTTCTGCGCGCGGCGCAGGCTGAAATGCAGCATCCCCGCAGCCACGGTGCGGTTGGTGAGCTTGTCGATCAGCACGAACCCGCCCAGCGTGCGGTTCTCGGTGTAGGGCTCAAATACGATGCTGCGGTCAGTCGTCACTTCGGCGACGCCGATGCTGTTCAGCGAGAGCGTTTTTGCCGCCAGCTGGTCCATCGTATTGACGTTGATCTCGTATTTGGGAGCCTGCACCGTTGCGGCGACGGTTTGCGTGCCCAGCTGCAGCCAATAGGCGCGGCCCGGGATCATGTCCTCGTCGTCCATCCAGACGATGGTGGCCTCGAACTGGTCGGCGGCCTCTGGAGGATTGTCGGCCCCGGCGATCACATCGCCGCGCGAGCAATCGATCTCGTCATCGAAACAGATCGTGACGGATTGGCCCGCGATGGCTTGGTCAAGTTCGCCATCCAGCGTAACCACACTTTTCACCGTGCTCGTTTTGCCCGAAGGCAGCACGCGCACACTATCGCCTTTGCGCACCACGCCCGTCGCGATCTGGCCGGAGAAGCCGCGGAAATCGAGGTTGGGCCGGTTCACCCATTGCACTGCCATGCGGAACGGCTTGGCCTGGTTGATTTCGCTGCGCACCTCCACGCCCTCAAGGTGCTGCATCAGATGCTCGCCCGCATACCAAGAGGTGTTTGCCGAAGCAGAAGTGATGTTGTCGCCGGCGAGTCCAGAAATGGGGATCGCTGTGAAATCGGAGATACCGATGCTTTGCGCGAAATCGCGATACTCGTCGACAATGGCATCGAAGGTGGCCTGATCATAATCGACCAAGTCCATCTTGTTTACCGCCAGCAGGATATTGCTGATGCCCAGCTGATGGCACAGGAAGGAATGCCGCCGCGTCTGCGTCAGCACGCCTTTGCGCGCATCGATCAGGATCACGGCGAGATCGGCGGTCGAAGCACCGGTGACCATGTTGCGAGTGTACTGCTCGTGCCCCGGGCAATCGGCGACGATGAACTTGCGGTTCTCGGTCGAGAAGAAGCGATAGGCGACATCAATGGTAATGCCTTGCTCGCGCTCGGCCGCGAGGCCATCCACCAGCAGGGCGAAATCGATATCCTGCCCCTGTGTGCCGACCTTTTTGGAATCGCTTTCGAGGCTGGCAAGCTGGTCCTCGAAGATCATCTTGCTGTCGTAGAGCAGCCGCCCGATTAGTGTCGATTTGCCATCGTCCACACTGCCGCAGGTGATGAAGCGCAGCATCGTCTTGTGGCGATGCTTCTCCAGATAGGCCTCGATATCCTCGGCGATGAGAGCATCGGTGCGGTAGACAGGATCGGTCATCAGAAATAGCCTTCCTGCTTCTTCTTCTCCATCCCGGCGCCGCCTGCATCCTTGTCGATGACGCGGCCTTGCCTTTCGGACGTCGTTGTTAGCAGCGTTTCCTGTATGACTTCGGGCAGGGTGGCCGCCGTGCTTTCGACAGCGCCTGTCAGCGGAAAACATCCCAGCGTGCGGAAACGCACGGACCGCATGGTGATCTCGGGCTTTTTGCCCATCACCCGCTCCAGTCGCTCCTCGTCATCGGCCATGAACAGGCCGCCATCCCATTCGAAAGTGGGGCGCTGCGCGGCGAAATAGAGGGGGACGATCTCGATGTTTTCCAGATGGATGTATTGCCAGATGTCCAGTTCAGTCCAGTTGGAAAGCGGGAAGACGCGGATGCTCTCGCCCTTTGCCTTCCTCGCATTGTAGAGGTTCCACAATTCCGGGCGCTGGTTCTTGGGGTCCCACCCATGGCTGGCCGAGCGGAAAGAGAAGACGCGCTCTTTCGCGCGGCTCTTTTCCTCATCGCGTCGTGCGCCGCCAAAGGCTGCATCGAAACCGTAATTGTCGAGTGCCTGCTTCAGCCCCTGTGTCTTCCACATGTCGGTATGAACCGGCCCGTGGTCGAAAGGATTAATGCCGCGCTCTTTCGCTTCTGAGTTCTGGTGGACAAGCAATTCCATGCCTGCATCATCAGCCGCTTGCTGGCGCAGATCGTACATCGCCCTGAACTTCCACGTCGTGTCCACATGCAACAGCGGAAAGGGCGGCGGCGAGGGATAGAATGCTTTCTTCGCGACATGCAGCATCACCGCGCTGTCCTTGCCGACGGAATACAGCATCACCGGCTTGTCCGCCTGCGCAACGACTTCGCGCATGATATGGATGCTCTCGGCCTCGAGCCGTTGCAGGTGAGTAAGTTTGCTGGTCATTTTGCTGCGCGATGTAAAAGTCGTTCAAGATGCGAGCCGCATGTGAGGCATTGGGCGCACCCCTGCAACGCAAGACTTTCTTTGCATATCGCAAGCGAGGCCAAGCGTAACGCTGGATGCGCGAGCATCTTCCATTCCGTGTCTGGTATCATCTGCAACTTCTGATATTCGCCGGGCCAGCATTGACGAAGGGAAGGATCGGCATTGGCCGGAGCTATCGCACAATCGGCAGACGGTTTCGCCGCGCGGCTGGGAGAGGCGCTTATTCCCGATGCCCTGACCACGCTGTCTGCCGCCGATGTCGGCCTTTCGCGCACCGACCTGTTCGCGCTGCTAGAAACGCAGATGAGGAGCCGCCGGCTGGATCTGGAAAGCCGCAAGCTCGCTGGCGCAGGCAAGACTTTCTATTCCATCGGCAGTTCCGGTCACGAGGGCAATGCGGCAGTGGCGCGCGTCTTCCGCCGCGACGATATCGCTTTCTTGCATTATCGCAGCGGCGCATTCCTGATCGAGCGAGCGGGCAAGCTGCCGGGCACAACCCCGCTTTGGGATATGGCGCTGTCTTTCGCGGCATCGTCGGAGGACCCCGTGTCGGGCGGGCGGCACAAGGTCATCGGTTCTGCCCCGCTATGCATCCCGCCGCAGACCAGCACTATTGCCTCTCACCTCCCAAAAGCGGTGGGTGCGGCATGGTCTATCGGCCTGTCGAAGCACCAGAAGCGCGACGGCCTCTTGCCGCCTGACAGCGTCGCCATTTGCTCGTTCGGCGATGCGTCCAGCAATCACTCCACCGCGCAGGGTGCGTTCAACGCCGCTGCCTGGACTGCTTATCGCGGTCTGCCGCTACCGCTGGTCTTCGTATGTGAGGATAACGGGATCGGCATTTCCGTGCCCACACCCGAAAGCTGGGTGCGCGCCAATTTCTCGCAGCGTCCAGGGCTGCATTATATCGGCGGCGATGCGCGCGATATTGCCGATGCGATGCGCGCTGCGAGCGAGGCGGAGCGGTTCGCACGCCTCCGGCGTCGCCCGGTTTTCCTGCACCTTCGCACGGTGCGGCTGATGGGGCACGCCGGGTCGGACGTGGAAATGCAATATCGCAGCCGGGAGGAGATCGAGCGCGAGGCCGACCAAGACCCTCTGTTGCATACCGCGCGGCATGCACTGGAGGCGGGCGCAACGCTCGACGATATTCGCACGCTCTATTCGCGCATTTCCGGCCAAGTCGCGGCAGTGATGGAGCAGGCGGCGCAGCGACCGCGACTTACGACCTCGCAACAGGTCAGCGCCCCCCTTGCGCCCAGACCTGCCAAGCGCAGCCCGGAGCGGCCCGCATCGCCTCCTCCGACCGCCAAACCGCAGCATATGTCGCGCGCAATTTCGGCAACCTTGGCGCAGGAAATGGAGCGTGACGCGGACATCATCGTGTTCGGCGAGGATGTCGGGCGCAAGGGCGGCGTCTACGGCGCGACGACGGGCTTGCAGAAGCAGTTCGGCATCTCCCGCGTGTTCGACACCCTGCTGGACGAGCAGACCATTCTCGGCCTGGCCATCGGTGCAGCGCATAACGGTCACCTGCCAATCCCCGAAATCCAGTTTCTTGCCTATGTCCACAACGCAGAGGACCAGATCCGCGGCGAAGCGGCGACGCTCAGCTTCTTCTCGGATGCGCAATATGCCAATCCGATGGTTATCCGGATTGCCGGGCTCGCTTACCAGAAGGGCTTTGGTGGGCATTTCCACAATGACAACGCGATCGGTGTCTTCCGTGACATTCCCGGCATAGTGCTGGCGTGCCCATCCAGCGCAGCCGAAGCCGTATTGCTGCTTCGCGAAGCCATCCGGTTGGCGCGCGAGGAGAAGCGCGTGGTGATCTTCCTTGAGCCGATTGCGCTCTACAATGTGAAGGATCTGTATCAAGAGGGTGATGGCAAGATGCTGGCCGATCTTTCGGGCGACGAAGAGCCGGCCCGTTTCGGAGAGGTCGTGGTTCACCCGGCTGCGCGCGAGCGCGACCTGACCATCCTCACCTATGGCAACGGCACCTATTTCGCGCGGCGCTGCCAAAAGCGGCTTGCCGAAAATGACGTGGCCGTTGACGTCATCGACCTGCGCTGGCTGGTGCCGCTGCCAGTCGAAGACATGCTGGCCAGGCTGGACAGGAGCAAGCCGATCCTGATCGTCGACGAATGCCGCAAAAGCGGCTCGCCCAGCGAGGAGATTATCACGCACCTTGTTGAAGCGGGCATCGATGCGCCGATCCGGCGCATTACAGGTGACGACTGTTTCATTCCGCTCGGTCCGGCGGCCAATGCCGTGCTGTTGCAGGAGGGCGACATCATGGCCGCTGCGCTCGACCTTGCAGGGAAGGGGCGCTGACCTTGGCAAAACGGGAACGCATCGTCGTCATCTTTCCCGGGCGCGGCTCCTACGCTGCCAAGGAACTGGGCTATTTGTCGCGGCATCACGGTGACAGGCTGGAAATGGTTCGCCGCCTCGACGCGATGCGCGTCGAGGCAGGGGCCACACCGACGCTGGAGCTGGACGGACAGGACCGCTTCTCGCCCTCGCAGCATCTGCCAGGGCGAAACGCCTCCAACCTCATCTATACGGCCGCACTCTCCGATTTCGCTGCCATCGATCGCGAGCGCTACGAGGTCGTGGCGGTATGCGGCAATTCGCTAGGCTGGTATCTCTCGCTGGCAGGCGCAGGCGCGCTCTCACTGGAAGACGGCGCGCATCTGGTCGACACGATGGGCGCGCTGATGGAGGCCGAAGCTGTCGGCGGCCAGCTGCTCTACCCTGTGTCGCACGACGACTGGACGGTCGACGCTGAAGCGCGCGCTGCGACGCTGGCCACAGTGGCCGACACGGCGAACGCTTTCCTTTCGATCGACCTCGCCGGGACGCTGGTGCTGGCTGGGGACAAGGCCGCGGTCACCCATCTGCAATCCGCCCTGCCGCCGGTCGATGGCAATCCGCCAATCCAGCTTCCGAAACACGGCGCGTTCCACACGCCGCTGCTGGAAGATGTCACCAAGATGGCGCAAGATGCGTTGCCAGCCGCCATGTTTGCCGTGCCGAAGGTGCCGATGGTCGATGGGCGCGGCGTGATCTGGTCGCCCGACAGCACCGATGTGGAAGCGCTATACGACTACACCCTGTTTACCCAGATCGTGGAGACTTACGACTTCGCCAGGTCGGTCGAAGTCGCCTGCAAGGAATTCGCGCCCGACCGCCTGATGCTGATGGGCCCCGGATCCTCGCTCGGTGCACCCATTGCACAGACGCTGATCCGGCATCGCTGGAACGGCTTGACCTCGCGTGAGGATTTCATGTCGGCGCAGGCTGATGATCCGTTCCTGATCGCGCTCGGGCGGGGCGAGCAGCGCAGCCTAGGTGTAGGCGATTAGGGACACGTATTACTGTAGGACAGAGCGTTTTGGTGGGGAGGGATCGGCCTTCGCTGCGCTCCGGCCCTCTTCGCCGCTTTGCGGCTGCGACGCCGAACCTTGAGGGTTCTATGCTCCTCGCATGTCCGCCATCGACCGGACCCTGAAGGGTCGGGCCGCTGGCGGAGACGGAGGGATTCGAACCCTCGATACCCCGATAGAGGTATGGTTCCTTAGCAGGGAACTGGTTTCAGCCACTCACCCACGTCTCCGGACCCAGCGGCAGGAAGCGCGCTATAACGGGGGCGATGCGCCGCTTCAAGGGGCGGTTTCGCCTTTGCCGAGAAAGTGCTTTCCCGCTGCCTTCCAGAGGGTACCCGGATTCGGTTCGCCGCATTATCGATTCGCCCTGCCGCCTATTCATTGCCGCTTCAGGCGCACAGGACTCTTCTGCGCGCGAAGTCGTGTGAAATTCGAGGAGGGTGTGGCGATGGCCACTATATCGCTGCGTTCGATCCGGACCGCTGTCTGTGCTGCCGCGTTGCAGGTGCTTGCCATGCTGGCCGCGCCTGTCGCCGCGCAGGAGATGGAGACGGTCGATCCCGATACGATGATCGATGCCGACTTGCTCGCGCCGCAGGACGAGGACGCTGCGTCGACCACCATGCAGGATGCGGACTCCGGAATGGAGCCTAGCTTCGAGGGCGCTTACGATATCGCCGAGCCGGACTCGCGCTACGAGCAGGCGACACCCGTGCTCGACCTGCCGCCGGAGGGCGAATATACCGACGCGACGGTCGACACCGTGCCAGCCGTTCCGGTGGAACAGGCGCAGACCACCTATCGCGAGGACGATCTCATCGGCGCTGCCGAAGGCCTGTTCGGCGAAGGCGCGGAGGGGCTGGCGCGTCTGATCCAGGATTTGCTGGAAGACCAGGGCGAACCCAATGGCTACATCGTGGGCCGCGAGGGTGGAGGCGCTTTCGTGCTGGGCGTGCGTTACGGGTCGGGCACGCTGCACCACGCGGTGGAAGGCAACATGCCCGTCTACTGGACCGGCCCTTCCATCGGGCTGGATGCGGGTGCCAATGCCGGAAACACCTTCGTGCTGGTTTACAACCTCTTCGATACCGAAGATTTGTACAGGCGTTTCCCGGCGGGCGAGGGACAGGCCTATTTCGTGGGCGGCTTCACTGCCAGCTATGTGCGCAGGGGCGATATCGTGCTGATCCCCATCCGCGTGGGCGCGGGCCTGCGCCTTGGCGTGAATGCCGGTTATATGCGCTTCTCGCGCGAGCAGCGCTGGCTCCCATTCTGACCGCTTGCGATCCGCTGGCCGCAAGTCCCACTTGAACGCGGTTCGCCGCGCGGGCATGGAGCGGCCATGCTCGACCAACTCACACAGCAGCCCGCCGACGCGCTTCTTGCGATCATCAAGCTTTTCAATGCCGATGCGCGCCAGGACAAGATCGACCTCGGTGTTGGCGTGTATCGCACTGCCGATGGCGCCACACCGGTCTTCCGCGCGATAAAGGCTGCCGAAAAGCGCCTGTGGGAGACGCAGGACAGCAAAGGCTATCTTGGCCTCGTCGGCGATGAAGGCTTCGTCACGAGGCTGATGCCCTACGTCTTCGGCGCAGACCATCCTGCCGATGGCCGTATCGCCGGGATGCAGACGCCCGGAGGAACAGGCGCGGTGCGCCTCGGCGCGGCCATCGCCAAAGCGGCGGGCGCGACGCGGATGCTGATCGGCACGCCAAGCTGGCCCAACCATGCGCAGATCCTGGGCGATCTCGACCTTGAGATGGTCGGTTTCAACCATGCCAATACCGATGGCAGCGCGGATATGGACGCTATCCGCTCTGCGCTGCGCAGCGCAAACGCGGGCGATGCGATCCTGCTGCATGGCTGCTGCCACAACCCTACGGGCGTGGATTACACACCAGCCGAGTGGGACGAGATCGCTGCCCTGATCGCACAACGCGGTGTGCTGCCGCTGGTCGATGTCGCCTATCAGGGTCTTGGCAATGGCATGGCCGAAGACCGCCTCGGCTTGAAAGCGGTGATGGCGCATTGCGACGAGGTGCTGGTCGCCTATAGCTGCGACAAGAACTTCGGCGTCTATCGCGACCGCGTTGGTGCCTTCTATGTGGTCGGCAAGAACGCCGATGACACGAACCGCGCCATGTCCAACGCCTTCGCGCTCGCTCGCGCCAGCTGGTCCATGCCGCCCGACCATGGCGGCGCGGCCATCCGCATCATCCTGGAGGACGAGGCGCTGACGGCAGACTGGCTCGCCGAGGTCGAGGAGATGCGCGACCGCATCAATGCCGTGCGCGCGAAATTGGCCGAAGCCGTCAAAGCAGGCAGCGTCGACCTGACGCCGCTTGCCCGTCAGAACGGGATGTTCGCCACGCTGCCAGTGTCGCCCGAACAGGTAAAACAGCTGCGCGAAGAGCATGGCGTTTATATGGCGGGGTCGGGCCGCATCAACGTGGCTGGCCTCACCACGAACAATATCCCCAAATTCATCCATGCGCTTGCCGATGTGACTGGCTGATTGCGGCCCAACCTGGAGCGCCAAAGCGGCGTTTTGAAAAAAGGCGCCGCTCATGCCGGGTGGCCCTCCTCGGGTCGTCTGCTCGCATATCTGTCGATCCGCGAAAGCAGCTGCAAGAGCGCGGAATTGTCGGCTTTTCGGCGGATGGCGCACACCTTCCCGCGAAAGATAAGTGGGGCTACGAAGCCACTATCGACGCGGCTGGCGAGCTGCCGATCCGTAACCTTCCATCCAGAGTAGGGCGGATGCTCCGGCGCAGGCAGGTGGCTCGGCGTCAGCACGACATCCCACGCCCACGCAAAGCCTGACGCACGCGGATCGCGCCGTAGGCGATAGGCCGCCATCCGGCTCATCCCCACTGCCCGCGCTGCTGCGGCAGCGCATCCTGTCAGGTAAAGATGGCCGAGAAACGCCGCCTGCCGCGCCGCCGTCCATCCGTCACGGCGTGCACGCAGCACGGCAGGATGGAAGAAGGGCGGACGGCGACGTTTGGCGGCGCGGTGCTGGGGCATGGCGCACCGCTATGCACAGGCGCTTCCTGTAGGACAGATGCATGCCGAGATGATCGATGCGGTTCACGGGTGTAAGGCCCCATTCGCTCGAGTCCTGAGCCGATCAGACGCTAAAGCTGACGCTCGAACCAGCTTGCCACTTCGCTGCCTTCGCGGGCGCTAAGTGTCGCCATGAAGGTGGCGAGCTCGCTGACGTCTTCGGCATGCGCTTCAATAAGCAGAGCATCCATCGCCTCAGTCCCGATGCGGCGCTGGAGCGCCCACAGGACGAGAGGCCCGCGAAAATAGAGCAGCGTCTCGCGACCCTCGAAATCTCCTTCGTCGAGGATGGAGCCATCGATCGATTCGGAAATCCGCGACGCGCGATCCAGCTTGGCCGTCAGCCAGTCGTCTCCCCAAACAGTCTGACCATATCGCAGCGCCACAAATTCGGCGATGGATTCGGTCATGAACTCGTCAGGCGTTCCAGCCGCGCCGGAAATCCACCAGAAATGCGCGACTTCATGCGCGATCAGAAAGGCCTGCTCTTCGGCTGAGCCTGTGCCGATCGTGAAATAATCGCCCCCTGTCGCATAGGCCATTTGCGGTCTGGTGACTCCCACCTCTTCATTGGCGTGCAGCATCGTCAGTGTGCTTGGCGAGACACGCGGTTCGCCGAGAAGGGCAGTATAGTAACGATATGTGTCACTTGCGCGGTCCAGCAAGGCTCCCGCCCGCGGTTCGTCGCCCAAGGTATAGAGATCGGCGCGCATGGCGTCAGTGACTTGCCGGGACGTGACCGTGTACGCAGGCGAGGCAGCGAACGTGATACGACCAAGGATCGGCTTGCCAGGATCGACGATCCACCGCCCTTCGCCATCGCGTTCAACCTGTCCCGGGCCGATCACGCGAAAATCGTCAGGCACCCGAACAGCAATACGGGATCGCAGCTCGCTTTCATCCCGCCAGAATGGATACCACAAGGTGCCAAGGCTCAGCTCCACCCAGTCTTCGCTGATCAGGCCGCGGCCCCATTCGATGCTTTCGTCTCGAATGTAACCGGCATAAACAACGTCGATGCTCACGCGCTGCCCAGCCTCGAGCGGCTCGACAAAGCGTAAGGTGATGCGCTGCGTGTTCGGCATTTCGTACGTGCCGAGCATAATTCCACTTTCCTGCTCGATGCTCGCGGGCACATTCGGCTCGAAGCGTTCTATGAGCACACCGTCATTCAGCATGAAGGCTGCTTCGGCGGCCGGAGCGTCGGCCACAATCTCTATCGTGCCGCGAACCGCGATGTGCTTTGATGCAGGAGTGACGTCGACTTCGAGGTTGTAGATGTTGGCCGTTTCACCGGGCTGGGGGGCAAGCCGGGGTGTGTCGGTCTGCGTTGCCGAACACGCCGCGAGCGTTACAAGAGCGAGCGCGCCGAAAAGCGATTTCATGATCGTCTCCTACATTGGCTCGGCAGCCAAACCTCGTCGACGCAAAGCCTATCGCTGCGCCGCGCACGCGCAACCGCCAGCTTCACCGTATCGACGAAAATGCCGTATCAATCGATAAACGCCGCCTGTTAGCTGGCGCGCAGAGCCTGCATCCGGTGCAAATACCGCGCGATGGTGTCGACTTCGAGATTGAGCTCGTCGCCTTCGCCGAGCTGGCCCAAGGTCGTTACCTGCGCCGTGTGAGGAATGATGTTGAGGCCGAAAAGCACCTCCCCATCAGGCTGGTCTTCAACCGAATTCACCGTCAGCGACACGCCATTGACCGTGATGGATCCCTTGGCGGCGATAAAGGGGGCGAGCTCTGCTGGCGCGGCGATGGTGAGGCGGGTGGAATCGCCCTCCGCTTCGCTCTTGGCGATGGTGCCGACGGCATCGACATGGCCGGTCACGATATGACCGCCGAGCTCGTCTCCCAGCCGCAGCGATGGTTCGAGATTGAGGTGCGCGCCTTCTTCCCACATCCGCGCGGCGGTGCGCGATGTTGTTTCGGCGGAGACATCGACGGTGAAATGCGCCTCGCCCTTGCTGCCGCCGCGATCCACTACGGTAAGGCATACGCCCGAACAGGCGATGGATGCCCCGATATCGATGGTCGCGGGGTCGAGCGGCCCGGTGATGGTCAGCCGCAAATCGCCGCGCTGCTCAACCCTGGCGACGGAGCCGATGGCGGTGACGATGCCTGTGAACATTCAACTGTCTCCCATGCCCGGCCGTTCGAGCGCAGCGGGGCGATAGACTTCCAGCGTGTCGCTGCCAAGCATGCGGCGGTCTTCAAGCGCGAAGCCGCCGGCGAAGGCGGCATCCAGCGTATGGCGACCGGCATCGCCTATGGCGCGCAAGCCATCGCCCAGAAGGATCGGCGCGCGGTAGATGAGCATGCGGTCCACCAGTCCGGCGGCGAGAAAGGCGGATGCGGTTTGCTCGCCGCCTTCCACCATCAGGTAGCGCACGCCCTCCAGCGCGGCGATCTCCTGCGGGGAGCGGATCGCCGTCCAGCCTTCGGGCACGTCGCCGGACGTGAGTGCTACGCGGCGGGGAGACCGCTCTTCGAGGCCGTCCAAGCGCACGTCGAGGCGCGGATTGTCGGCACGCAGCGTGCCGCCGCCAACGAGGATCGCATCGGCGCGCGCACGTTCGCGGTGGGTATGTGCCCGGGCAGCCGGACCGGTGATCCACTGGCTCTCGCCCGATGCGGCGGCGATGCAGCCATCGAGCGACATGGCGAGTTTCAGCGTGACATGCGGGCGGCCTTGCGAAAGGTGCACCTCGTGTCCGGCAAGCCCCAGCATGTGCGCCGGCCAGCCGAGGATACGGGTGTCGATCCCGGCATCGCGCAGCTTGCCCGCGCCGAGCGTGGCGGTGCGCGGGTCGGGATCGCACATGCCGATGACCGCGCGGGCCAATCCGGCCCCGGCAGTCAGATCGGCACAGGCAGGCCCGCGCTGCGACCGGTGCGCGCAGGGTTCGAGCGTGACATAGAGCGTAGCCCCGCACGCGGCCTCGCCGGCCTGCGCAAGCGCAACGGCTTCCGCATGCGGACGACCGCCCGCCTGCGTCCAGCCGCGACCAATGACCACGCCGTTTTTCACGATGATCGCGCCGACACCGGGGTTGGGACTGGCAAGCGGACGCGCTCTCTCCGACAGCGCGGCGGCGGCGGCCATCCAGCGCGCGTCATCCGGCGCGGAACCGTCAGCCATGCCGATCAGCTCGTGGCACGCGCGCAATATTGCTCGACGCTAAGAGCCAGTTCCTCTTCGCTCGGCCCTTCAGTCTCAGCTTCCGCAGCTTCGCGTTCGGCGTCGATCTCCGCCTGCATTGCATCGACATCGATAAAGGTGGCACGGCCAAGCGCCGCATAGGCCTCGCGCTGGCGCGCCGCGCTTTCATCGAGACGGGCCTGCAGCGCGTCCTTCAATTCCTGGTTCGCGCAGTTGGCGGCGATGATCTGCTCTTCGCTCAAACTGTCATCGAGCGTGGAGATGTACTGGATTTCCGGCCGCGCGGGCGGGGCGCGCTGGCTGTCGGGGACAAACAGCATAAAGATGCAAAAGGTCGCCGCCATGGCGACGCCGAGGATTTGCCAGCGATGCGGTGTCGGCTGCTGCCAGTGATCGCGGAAATCCACGACCGCGCGCTTGGGAGAAATCCTGCTGAAGAATCCTTTCATAGGCGGCTAGATAGGGCGGTCCGGGGCGTAGCGCCAGAGCGGGTGTTGCGCGGTGCGGCTAGCCGAATGCGGCGTAGAGGCCGCGGCCCTCTCGTTTCAGCCAGCCATCGGCCTCGCCGATCACGCCTTCGAACAGGTCGCCGAGCAGGCGATGGAAGGCGGGCGAATGGTCGAAATGGACAAGGTGCGCGACCTCGTGCGCGACGACCGAGCGGCGCACATGGTCGGGCGCCATCACCAGCCGCCAATTGATGCGGATGCAGCGCCCGGTCCTGTTGTTGCCCGAGCATGATCCCCAGCGCCGCTGCGCGCGCGACAGGCGAAGCTGCGGGGCAGGCAGTCCGGCGCGCTCGCAATAGAAGGCGAGGTCTTCGCCCGCGAGGCGTAGTGCCTCACCTTCCAGCCAGCGCTGTACGCGGGCTTGCAATCGGTCGCGCGGTCCGCCGACGGTCAGGACACTATCGGCCAGCTGCGGCGTGCGGCCCAAGGCCTTGTTCCAGACGATGCGCAGCGACGTTCCGAGGAAAGGGATGGTGGAGCCGTCCGTAAGGGCCAGCCGCTCGGGCACCTTTGTCACTTGCCGAGCGATCCAGTCGGTGCGGGCCTGCGCAAAGGCCAGCGCGTCGCGGGTGCGACCCCAGGTGGGCAGCGTAATGCGAAGTTCGCTGCCATCGGGCGCGAGCCGCATGGTCAGCCGCTTGGCGCGCGCATGGCGGCGGATGGCGATGGGGAGGTTGCGGCCGTCCACTTCGACGGCAGGGTTCTGGTGATCGTCGCGCAGCCAGTCGATCATGGGGCGTCACTCGCAAAACCGTCTTGGTCATCGTCCCAATCGACAATGTGATGTTCCAGTGGCCCTGCCTGCGCTTCGCTCACCACCCGGCCTGCCACGCTCACGCCTGCCGCCACCATGGCATCACGGCTGCCGGTGTGAAGGTGGTGCCAATCCGGTATCGGTTTGCCCTCGGCCCGCAAGCGGTAGGTGCAGCTAGAGGGCAGCCACGGCACTTCGCGCACCAGCTTGGGCGTCAGGCGCAGGCAGTCGGGCACGAACGCCTTGCGATGGCGATAATCGCGGCATTGTGCCGTGCCGGTGTCGAGCAGCTTGCAGGCAACATTCGTCTCCGCGATTTCGCCGGTATCGGCATCTTCCAGCTTGTGCAGGCAGCATCTGCCGCAGCCATCGCACAGCGCCTCCCACTCGGCGCGGCTGAGATCACCGAGATCGAGCTCCCAGAAGCGATCCCTCAACGCACCCACTTTTCCAGTTCCGCTGCCACGGCTTCCGCCGATTGTTCCACCGGGATGGGCGCCATGGGCTCTCCCTCACGGTCCACCAGATACCCGATGCTGGGATGGTTGATGTCGTATTCGCCGCCCTCATTCAGCGCTTCGATCCGCTGGTAGGAGAAGAAGAAATTGGCAGCCGCTGTCTCGATCTGTTCGGGCGTGCCGGTCAGGCCGATCACGTCTTCGGAGAAAGCGGCGGCAAACTGGCCGACCCGTTCGGGCGTGTCGCGCTCCGGATCGACGGTGATGAAAATGGGCTGCACTGCATCGGCGAGGTCAGGATTGGCTTCTACGAACTGGTCGTAGCCGCGCATCATGCGCTGCATGTCGAACGGGCAGACATTGGGGCAATAGGCATAGCCGAAATAGATCAGTTGGTAGCGCCCTGCAAAATCGGTGTTGCGCACCGGTTCGCCGTCCGAATTGATCAGCTCGTACTCGCCGGTCAGCGCGCTATTGTAGAATGGCGCATCCTCTATCGGCGCGCGACTAGCGGACGCATCGCAGCCTGCCAGCGCAAGCGCGGCGGCGACGGTTGAAACTACGGCTAAACGTGCAGACATGACGCATCGTTCATGGTCTGCTAACGGCAGAGTCGCAAGCATAGTTCGCACTGCCCGGGGGGCTTTCGCGGCATTTTTTGGATTTTTCGGGAGAACCAGCAAAGTGGTTCGCGCTTCGTTTCGTTCAGTTGTTTTCGCGTCTCTGGCGCTGGCCTTCGCTGCCCCTGCATCGGCGCAGTTCTATTCCGAAGGCTTCGAGTTCCTGGAAGCGGTGAAAGACCGCAACGGCACCGACGCGACCGAGATGCTCAATCGCCCGGGCACGCAGATCGTCAATGCGCGCGATATCACTTCGGGCGAGACGGGCCTGCACATCGTCACCGCGCGGCGAGACCTGCAATGGGTGCGCTTCCTGCTGCAGGAAGGGGCCAATCCCAACATCGCAGACAATGCCGGGCGCACGCCGCTGATCCTCGCTGCCGAGCTGGGTTTCATCGAAGCGGTTGAGGCCCTGATCCGCGGGGGGGCGCGGGTGGATGTGGCCAATTCCACCGGCGAGACGCCGCTGATTTCCGCGGTGCATGCCCGCAATGTCGACCTGATCGAAGTGCTGGTGGAGAACGGCGCGGACCCCGATGTCACGGACAATACGGGCCGTTCCGCGCGCGATTATGCCAGCATGGGCAATGTTTCGCGCCGTGTGCTGACCGCGATCGAATCCGGCGATAACGACGGTGACGACGGCGAAGGCCGCACTTACGGGCCGGTTTTCTGATGGCTGAGACCGCCGATCTCTCAAATGCGACGCTGGACGAACTGCGCGTCGCACTCGCGCCGGAGATTGCAGTGTCCGCCATGTTCGATGGCTGGACCGAAGCGGCGCTGCTTTCGGCGGCGGAAATGGCCGATGTGGAACCGGCCGTGGCGAAACTGGCGTTCAAAGATAGCGGCGGCATCAGCGGGCGCGTCAGCGCGATGGCGATGATCGATGCGTGGATCGCCTCGGTCGACCAGAAGATGGAAGCCGAATTCGCCGACGGTCGCCTCGACAATATGCCTATCCGCGAGCGTATCCGCTCCCTCGTGCAGTTCCGCCTGGACGCGATCGAGGGCCTGGAAGAGGCGCTGCGCCGGGCAACGGCCGTCCAGGCCATGCCGCAAAACGTCGCCCGCGCACTGCGCCAAGGCTGGTCCAGCGCGGACAAGATTTGGCGCTTGGCGGGCGATACGGCCGCCGACTACAACCACTACACGAAGCGCGCGATCCTCGCCTCCATCTATGCCGCCACGCTGGCAGTATTCGTGGAGGACGATAGCGAGGACAAGGCCGATACCCGCGCCTTTCTCGACCGCCGTATCGAAGGCGTGATGAAGTTCGAAAAGGCCAAGGCGCAATTGCTGGGCAAGGACCGCGAGAGCTTCGATTTCGCGCGTTTCCTCGGCCGGTTGCGGTATCCGCAGGACTGAGTTTGCGTTCCGGTCCGGCATCCGCCGGACCATCCTCGCCGCTATTCGCTTCGGACTGCGCGCCCAGACAGGCAAGCTCTGGCTCCTTCTCTCTCTCTATTGATAATCAGTTGCAATACGCAGCGCGGTCTGGCACGCCGCCGCGCGTGATTAGCGACCTGACCCTCGACATGCTCGAGCCCCTCGACCGGGCGGAGATTACTTCCGTCAATTGGGATTCTCTGGCCCCCGAAGAGGCCAAGCGCCTGCGCGCGCTGGGCATCGACGAAGGCGCACGTATCGCCATCGCCCATCGCGGCGTCTTCATCGGCAAAGACCCGATCGCGCTAATGGTGGGCCGTATGAATGTCGCGATCCGCCGCGTCCACGCCCGCGCCATGTCGGTGAAGCTGGTATGAGCGATACGCAGCTGCGCAAGGTGGCGCTGGTCGGCAATCCCAATGCCGGCAAGAGTGCGCTGTTCAATGCGCTGACGGGCGCGCGGCAGAAGATCGCCAATTATCCGGGCGTCACGGTGGAGCGAAAGGCGGGCCGCATGGCGTTGCCGGGCGGCGGGGCTGTCGAATTGGTCGACCTGCCCGGCTCCTATTCGCTCGATCCGTCCAGCCCGGATGAGGAAGTTACCCGGCAAGTGGTGCAGGGCGAGTTTCCCGGTGAGGATGCACCCGACGCGCTCGTTGTGGTGGTGGATGCCGCCAATCTCGAACAGCACCTCGTTTTCGCGCAGGAACTGGTGGCACTGGGCCGACCGACCGTGGTGGCCCTCAACATGATCGACCTCGCAGAGCGCGATGGCCTCATGATCGATGCAGGCGCGCTATCCGATGCGCTGGGCGTGCCGGTGGTCCCCACCGTCGCCGTGCGCCGCCGCGGGCTGGACGAGCTGACAAAAGCTATCGAAGGTGCTGGCTCGCAGGATTTCGGCCAGCGCCACGCTGTGGCCGAACTTACCATGACGGAGCGGCGGCTCGCGGCGCGCAATATCGCCAAGGGCGCGATCATCTCCGAAAGCGGCGAGCATCGCCTGCATGCCAGCCTCGACAAGGTGCTGCTGCATCCGTGGCTCGGCCCCGTCATCCTGTTCGGCCTGCTGTTCGTGGTCTTCCAGGCGGTGTTCGCCTGGGCCGACCCTTTCATCGGCCTGATCGAAGGCGCGATAGAAGGTGTGAGCGCGGGCGTAGAAGCCAGCCTTGCAGAAGGCTTCGTGCGCGAGTTTCTGGTGCAGGGCGTGCTGGCGGGCGTGGGCAGCGTGGTCGTGTTCTTGCCGCAGATTATCATCCTGTTCGCCTTCATTCTCGCTATGGAGCAATCGGGTTATATGGCGCGTGCCGCCTTCCTCATGGACCGGATGATGGCCAGCGTCGGCCTGTCGGGCCGCAGCTTCATTCCGCTGCTTTCCAGTTTCGCCTGCGCCATTCCCGGCATCATGGCGACCCGCTCCATCGCCGACCCGAAGGACCGGCTGACCACCATCCTCATTGCGCCGCTGATGACCTGTTCGGCGCGTCTCCCCGTTTATGCCATCATCATCGCGGCCTTCATCCCCAACACCATGGTCGCGCCGTTCGTGGGCCTTCAGGGGCTGGTGCTTTTCGGCCTCTACGTCTTCGGCATTATCGGCGCGATGATCGTGGCGCTGGTGCTGCGGCGTACGGTAACCAAGGGTGCGGCGAGCGGCTTCATCATGGAGCTGCCGCGCTACCAGTTGCCGCCCATCCGCGACCTGCTGATCGGCCTGTGGCAGCGCGCCTGGGTCTTCCTGCGGCGCGCCGGCACGATCATCTTTGCCGCCACCATCGCACTTTGGGTGCTGCTGAGCTTTCCCGAGGCGGAGCCTGGCGAGAGCCAGCTCGATGCCAGTATCGCCGGTCAGGTTGCGGATGGCATGCATGTTGTGCTGGCGCCCATCGGCTTTAACCGCGAGATCAGCCTTGCGATCATCCCGGCCATGGCCGCGCGCGAAGTGGCGGTATCCGCGCTGGCGACCACCTACGCCGTGGAGGCCGAGGACGAAGAGGCCGAGGCGGAGGGCCTGACCGAACGCTTGCAGGCGGGCTGGAGCCTGCCCACGGCGCTCGCCTTCCTCGCCTGGTTCGTGTTCGCGCCGCAATGCATCAGCACCATTGCCGTGGCGCGGCGCGAGACCAATGGCTGGAAGTGGCCCATCGTGATGGTCGTCTACCTTTTCGCGCTGGCCTATGTGGCGGCAGGCGCGACCTATTGGGGCGCGACGGCGCTGGGGTTGTAGCCGTTTCCCCAGAAGTCTGGTCCATTTCCGGTGAAGCACCTAGCGACTCGCAAGGCGGCTCGCTAAGCCAAGCGGGAATCGGAACAAGAGGATGAAATCATGGCGGGCTCTCTCAACAAGGTCATGCTGATCGGCAATCTGGGCGCGGACCCGGAAGTGCGCAGCTTCCAGAATGGCGGCAAGGTCGCCAACCTTCGCATCGCCACCAGCGAGACGTGGAAGGATCGCGAGGGCCAGCGGCAGGAACGCACCGAGTGGCACACCGTCGCCATCTTCTCCGAAGGGCTGGTGCGGGTCGCCGAAAGCTATCTGAAAAAGGGCAGCAAGGTCTTCGTAGAGGGCCAGTTGCAGACCCGCAAATGGCAGGACCAGAACGGCCAAGATCGCTATTCCACCGAAGTGGTGCTGCGCGGTTTCAACGGCACGCTCACCATGCTGGACGGTCGCGGTGAAGGCGGCGGCGGCGGTGGCAGTAGCGGCGGTTTTGGCGGGGGCGGTGCCGGCTATGGCGATCGCGGCCAAAGCGGCGGCGGATCGGGCGGCGGCTTCGGCGGTAACGATTCTAATGGCAATGGCGGCGGCAATGGCGGCTCGGGCGGCGCCTCGAACTACGACGATCTGGACGACGATATTCCGTTCTGATTGCTTGACAAAGTTGACATCGTGACGATGGCGAAAAGGCGGGTTTTGTCCCGCCTTTTCAGTGCCTTGCACCGATTTGGCGAAGTTGACACTTGGCCGGAAATGGCGAGGAAAACGAAGACGCTTACGATGTGAAAGAGCGAGGCGTCGCCCTGCCTGCTCGTCGCGCCTGTAGGAAAGTCGCTTTCCAGTCAGGCCAGCAGCCAGCCGAGCAGATCGTCCATCTGGTAGGCCGTCTGCGCGAAGGCGTGGCCCGCATGGTAGACCTCGGTGCGCAAATGCTCTCCGCGCTCCCAGCCGAGCTGCGCAAGCCGACCCGCTATGGCGAACTGGTAGGGCGCCATGCCGGCATCCATCATCTGCGTGCCGTGGTCGAGCCATAGCCGCCTGCCACCGGGCGCGCCGATTTGTGCGAAATAGTCTGCCCATTGCTCCGCCAGCCCGGCATGGTCGATCATGCGCTCGTCATAGATCGGCCAGTTGGGCGACATGCACGCGCCGCGACCGAAGCTGCCTTGCGCCTCGACGAAGATCGCGCCAGCCATCACACCTGCCACGCTGGCGCCGAATATGGCCGTGTCGAGTCTGCCCGGCCGGGTGCGATAGCGCGTATCGACATACGGTTTCAGCTCGCCTTCCAGCCACGCGATGAAAGATGCCGAGCGCAAACGGTCGGCACCGACGCGGGCGAGGTCACGTTCGACGACCGCGCGCACGGTATCGCTTGCGCCATCATAAATCGCCTGCGGCATATATTGCACGAAGCGCTCGTCACCGAGATTATCGATCGCGACGATCAGGTGCGGCTCGACCCGCCCCGCATCGGCAAGCTGCGCCATCCGCGTATCGACGGCGAAATTGGCACCTTCTGCGTCATCGGCGAAGGCCCATTGACCGTCCAGCACATACAGCACCGGATAACGCCGCATGTCCATATCGTAGCCCGGCGGCAACCAGATGCGGATGCGCGGGCTCTGGTTTGGCCAGCGATCGTCCAGCGTTTCGATCCGCGCGAAGAGGAGGGATCGGGGCAGGGGCGCATTTGCGACGAGCGCTGTTCCAACGGTCGCCAGCCCGCTGGCCAGCACCGTTCGGCGGTCGAGAATGAGAGGCATCGCAGTATCCTTTTCGCGATCAATCGGCCTCGCCGCTGCCTGCCGGAGCGGCTGTCCTGGCAACGTCCACGCAACTAACCATTCGCACAGGTTTGTCGATTCCCGTGCAGGCATTCCACATGGCGGGACGATTGGCAAAATCTTCGTCTAGCATCCGACCGTGGGGACATTCTGCACGCGAGCCGGCTTTACGCGCTCGCCAAAATTGGTCAGACAGATTCGGAAGAGCTGGAAAGGATTATTGAGATGGCGGGTTGCGCAACAAGAGTGCCTCTGATCGGCTTGCGCCGTGCAATCGGCTTGCTTTCGGCTGCTATGCTCCTCGCCATGGCCCTGCCGGCTGCGGCGCAATGGTACGGACCCTTGCCAAACCCGCCGCAGGGCGCCTTGCAACTCACACCGATCTGGACGCGCATCGCGGATCGCAATGGCGAAGCGGGCGGAACCGAAGTGGCCGTGATGACGCGTTACGGGCACTATGTCGTCACCGGCTCCAAATATGATAACCAGATCATTCTCTGGCGGATGGATGATGCCTCCATCGTCTGGCGGCGGACAGTCGATCAGGAGGTTGAGGCCATCGCCTTTTCGCCCGACGGATCGCACTTCGTCGCCGTGGGCGAGGATGCCGTCATCCGCCTGATGCGCACCAGCGATGGCGAAACCGTGCAGGCCTTGCCGACCGATTTTGCGCTGGACAGCGTCGCGTGGTCGCATGGCGGCCAGACGGTGATCGCGGGCGAGGAGGATTCGGGCAACCTGCACATGTTCTCCGCCGATGCAGGGTTCGCGCGTCTCACGCCTTTGCGTGTTCTGGATGCCGGTCGCACGATCAACTCCATCGATTTTACATCAGACGATTCCCGCTTCGTGGCGGGCGGCGACGAAGGCGTGGTCCGGCTGTACGATACGGCAAGCGGCGAATCGCTGCGCCGTATGGAGCGGCATGACAGGTCCATCAAATCAGTGCGCTTTTCGCCCGATGACAGCCTGATTCTGTCCGGCGGTGCGGAAGGCACCACCAAGCTGTGGAATGCCGAGACGGGAGAACTCATCAAGAGCATGAACCAGCCCGGCTATATCGAGGCGGTGGAATTCGCGCCCGATGGCCGGCATTTCTTCGTGGGCGGCATGCCCATGCAGATCCGCGTGTTCAGGACCGCCGATTTCCTCACCGGCATGCCGCGCCGCGACATGGACGACATTGCCGATCTCGGTCTGGTCCTCTCGATCCCGAGCTATTCGACGGAATACATCCACTTCCATGAAAGCGGTGCGATGGTGTCCGCCCATGAGGACGGGCTCGTGCGCACATGGCTGTGGACGTCCGACCCGACGATCAACCGCCGCAGCCATCTGGAGCTGCGTCGCCAGCAGGATGAGGCTGCCTCGCAGCGCGCGGATTAATGGGCGGGGCCGCTAGTCGCTGGCGGACGGGTCGATACCTTCAAGACGCACCCATTCCGGCTCGATCATGAAGGGCTCGCGCATATAGGCCATGCGCATACGCACGCGCAGTTCTTCGATCACCTGGCGACCGACATCGCTATCCGTCCGGTAAAGGCGCAGCAGATCGTCGCCGAAGGTGTCGCGCCAAAGCGGCACGAATTCCGCGCCCGTCACGCCGGTGCGATCGGCGCGCAGGCGCACCATCAGCCCTTCCGGATATCGCTGCGAGCGCGTGCCGCCCTTGATTGCGTCAAAATTGCGCCGGTCGTCGAACAGGCCTTGTCCGATATCGTAGAAAATCGGTCGGCCGGCATAGACCTCCACCGGTTTGAAGCGGTGTGTGCCGTGGCCGATCACGGCATCGGCTCCTGCATCGATGGAGAGGCGGGCCAACTCCTCCTCATAGCCGACATTGGTGGCGGCGTCCGACAGGCCCCAGTGGAAGCTGACGATCTGAATGTCGGTCACCGCGCTCAGCGCGGCGATGTCGCTGCGCCATTGCGCGACGGCTTGCGGATCGAGGCGTGTTTCAACGCGCATCGGGCGACCCGGTTTGTTGCCGCGCAGATCGGGGCGATACAGTGTGTCTACCGCAAATCCGGCAATGCCGGGCTGATCTGCTGTCGCCAGATGATCGTCCTGCTCGAACAGGGTGGAGCGTTGCAGGATGCCGATCCGCAGGCCGCCGCGTTCCAGTATGACCGGCGCGCGGGCCGCTTCGATATTCGCGCCACTGCCCGTCTGCGCTATGCCCGCGCCCTGCAAGACAGCGAGACTGCGCATCGCCGCATCGCGGGGCAAGGTAACATTGTTGGCGGTGCCGACCGCATCGAAGCCGGCCGCCGTCAGGGCGGCGACCTGATCGGGATTGGAATGGCGCCAGTCCTTGCCGGGAGCATCGCTGGCCTCAGGATCGTCCGTACCGCCCGCGAAAGGGCCTTCGAGATTGGCGTAGAGCACATCGGCCGTCAGCAGGGTTGCGGCAATTTCGGAAAAGGCGCTGTCCGGATCCTCGCGGTAGGAGATGTTAGTATCACCCATGAAGATGAGCGAAATCTCACCTTCGGCCAGTGGCGGCAGCGGCCAAGTCTCCCCTGCCGTGCTAGCGCCTTCGAGTGGCCGGTCGCTGGTAATCGAGACCGGGGTGACATCCTGCGCCACTGTCTGGCTCCATACCGCTAGACTTGCGAAAGGCGTGGAGGCAATCAAGCCGCCGAGTAGCGGAAAAGCGAGTTTGCGTAGCGACATCACCGAACCTCTCATAAGTGCTTGGTTCCACCGGTCGGTTGCGACTTTTGGTATGACCAGCTTGCCGCGCACGATAGCGCATGGTCCGGCTGAGACCAGTCGCGTCGCGCATTCTCCCATTTGGCGGAAACCATGCTGGGTACCGCGCGTGGGATGAGGACGGCTACGCCGAGACCTAACCCTTCAATCCGCGCAGCATGTCGGCCAGCGGGCCGTCCTCGTCGCCCTCCTCGACAAGGCCGTGCGCGCGGCGGGCGGAGTCCGCGTCGGGGCCTTCGGCATAGGGATCGATGGCGAGCGCCAATGTCTGCGCCACGGCTTCGCCAAGGTCGAAGGCGGTGCCGGAATAGGGGATCTCGTCGAGCTCGTCCTCTGTCAGTTCGACTTCCTCGTCCGGACTGTAAGCGGGCAGCGCGCTTTCTGGCACGAAGCGCAGCGTCAGTTCCTCGGAGACGGTCTGCGGCAGGTCGTCGCCCGATACGGCGCAGCTTTGCACGATGGCGGCATCGAGCGTGCCTTTCGCATTCACCACCTCGCCATCCGCTTCCAGCGTAACGGTAGCGTGCAAATGCTCGACCGAAACAATCTCGAACCGGCGGGCCAGCGCAGCGCGCTCCGCCTCGTTCGCTTCCAGCGTCACCGGCTCTGCGGTGATCGAGCGGCGGTCCACCATGCGCGAGAATTCGGGTGCGGACGGGGTGCCGGTATCGCTCATGCGCGCAGCCTTCCGGCAAGGATATCGGCATCGCTCTGTGCCGCCAGATCATTGGCCAGCGCCCGTGTGCGTGCGGCCAGTGCCATGGGCGGAGCCTCCCCCGAAACGCGCATGTTCCGTTCCAGCACGGCGGCAAGCTCCGCATCCTCATCGCTTGCCAGCGCGGTGCGCAGCGCGCCCATCTGGCCGCCGACAGCCGCCATGATCTTGCCCATCTTCTTGCCCACCATCAGGTCGCCCACGCCGCTATCGCGCAGCTGGCGATCCATGTCTTCCACGAACAATTCGGTCAGCAGGCCGGTGCGCGGGGCAAGGTCTTCGCTCCTTTCCATGCGCAGGGTGACGAGCGAGAGCACCAGCGCGATCATGTCGAAGCGACCATCCACCGTGTCTTCTACGTGGCAATCGCGATACCATTCCGGCTCGCGCGATGTGGCGACCACGCTGTGCCATAGCGGGCGCAATTCCTCGCGCGGATCGGGTTTCATGCCAAACAGGCGGCTGAGGAAGGACATTGGCGTGGCAGCTTTCGTCATTAAGCAGGTGTTCAAAGCCGGGGCGGCAGGCGAGGCTTGGCGTTGCAAGCCGTGGCCTTCGCGCCTACAGCTTGGCGGCATATAGGTAGGCCGGTCTCGTCACGCAAAGCGTGTCTTTGGCCCGTGCCCCGATTGACTGTATCTGGATGGAAGGTTGTTTTCGATGGGTTGGATGAAGCGCGCAGGTCTTGTGCTGGCGTCGGCGACGGTGCTGGCGGGCTGTTCCTCCATCGATGTGCATCGCGGCTATATCAACGATAGCGTGCTGATCGCCTCGGTGCAGCCGGGCCTCGACAATCGCGAATCGGTGCGCGGTACGCTGGGGCAGCCCTCGCTTACCAGCCAGTTCGGCGATCCGGTGTGGTATTACGTCTCCAGCCGCACGGCCCAGGCGCCTTTCAGCCAGCCGCGGATCGACACGCATTCCGTGCTGGCCGTGCATTTCGACGAGGCGGGCAATGTCGTCTCCACCGATGTGACCGGGATCGATCAGATCGCCCGGATCGACCCTGAAAGCGATACCACCCCGACGCTGGGCCGCGAGCGCGGCTTCCTGGAAGACCTGTTCGGCAATATCGGCCGGGTCGGCGCACCGGGCGCGCCTGGTGCAGGCGGCGGCGGGCGTCCTCCGGGTCAATAAACCGGCTGCTCGGAAGGCGAGCCAGCGCGTGCTTGAACAGCCGCACCGTCCTGCCCATATCCGCCGCCATGAGTGACGATAGAGCGAGCCACGGCCTCACCCAGTGGCACGGCACCACCATCATCGGCGTGAAACGCGGCGATAACACCGTCATCGCGGGCGATGGGCAGGTCTCGATGGGCAATACCGTGATGAAGCCCAACGCGAAGAAGGTCCGCCGCATCGGCGATGGCGGCAAGGTGGTTGCGGGTTTCGCCGGCGCTACCGCAGACGCCTTTACCCTGTTCGAGCGGCTGGAGCGCAAGCTGGAACAGCATAGCGGCCAGCTGCTGCGCGCCGCCGTTGAACTCGCCAAGGACTGGCGCACCGACAAGTATCTCCGCAATCTCGAAGCGCTGATGATCGTAGCCGACAAGGACACGCTGCTGGTCCTCACCGGCAATGGCGATGTGCTGGAGCCCGAAGGCGGGATCGCGGCCATCGGGTCCGGCGGCAATTACGCGCTCGCCGCCGCACGCGCGCTCTCCGATTACGAGGAAGACGCCGAGAAAATCGCCCGCCGCGCCATGCAGGTGGCGGCGGATGTGTGCGTCTTCACCAATGGCAATGTGACGGTGGAAACCGTTTAGCGGCCCCATAGGGCTGTTCGTGGTGAGCCTGTCGAACCACGAAGCTTGCACCATTTCGCCCCTCGACAGGCTCAGGACGAACGGACATTTTCAAGGCAATCATGGACAACCTCACCCCCAAAGCCATCGTCGCCGCACTCGACGAACACATTATCGGCCAGAAGGATGCCAAGCGCGCGGTTGCCGTGGCGCTGCGCAATCGCTGGCGGCGACAACGCCTGCGCGATGATCTGCGCGACGAGGTGACGCCCAAGAATATCCTGATGATCGGCCCCACCGGCTGCGGCAAGACGGAAATCAGCCGCCGCCTTGCCAAGCTGGCCGAAGCGCCGTTCGTGAAGGTCGAGGCGACCAAGTTCACCGAGGTCGGCTATGTCGGCCGCGACGTGGAACAGATCGCGCGCGACCTGGTGGAAGATGCGATCCGGCTGGAAAAGGACAAGCGCCGCGAAGCCGTGCGCGAGGCGGCGAGCGAAGCCGCGATGCAGCGCTTGCTGGATGCGCTGGTCGGCGCAGGGGCCAGCGAGGCGACGCGCGAAAGCTTCCGCCAGCGCATCACCGACAATTCGATGAACGACACTGAAGTCGAGATCGAGGTGGCTGAACAGCAGGGCATGCAGATGGACATTCCCGGCATGGGCGGCGGCGCGACCATGATCAACCTCGGCGAAATGATGGGCAAGGCCTTCGGCGGCCCGCCCAAGAAGAAGCGCAAGCTGAAAGTGCCCGATGCGTGGGACAAGCTGGTCGATGAAGAAGCCGAAAAGCGTATGGACCAGGACGATGTCGCGCGCACCGCCCTTCAGAATGCGGAAACGAACGGCATCGTCTTCCTCGACGAGGTAGACAAGATCGCCGTCAGCGATGTGCGCGGCGGCTCCGTCTCCCGCGAAGGCGTGCAGCGCGATTTGCTGCCACTGATCGAAGGCACGACTGTCAGCACCAAATACGGTCCGATGAAGACCGACCACGTGCTATTTATCGCATCGGGCGCGTTCCACGTCGCCAAGCCATCGGACATGCTGCCCGAATTGCAGGGCCGCCTGCCGATCCGCGTCGAACTGCGCAGCCTTACCGAGGAGGATTTCGTTCGCATCCTCTCCGAAACGCGCGCCAATCTGGTCAGCCAGTACAAGGCGCTACTCGGCACCGAAAAGCTGGATGTCGAGATGACCGACGATGCCGTGGCGGAAGTCGCCAAGCTGGCCGCGCAGGTCAATGAAGGCGTCGAAAATATCGGCGCCCGCCGCCTGCAAACGGTTATGGAAAAGCTGTTCGAGGAACTGAGCTTCGAAGCCGAGGATATGGCCGGTCAGCAAGTGACGGTGGACGCCGATTATGTACGCGGCAAGCTGGCTGATCTCGCCGGCGACACGGATCTGAGCAAATACGTGCTCTAAGGCGTCGGCGCGAGATATAACGGGCGGCGACGGTTGTAATCGTCGCCGCCCGTTCCCACTTAAGATATAGCTACCAGTCGCAATCGACGGGCACCGCTTCCCTACCGGGAAGCTCTCTCCTTCAGTTTCGCCTCTTAGTCGCAGCCGGGTCGATTCTGGCGCGCTGCAACCTCGCGTGAAGGACATGCACATGACACATTACGGCAAGATCAAGAGCTACGACAGCAGCAGCGGCACCGGCTCGATCACTCCCGAAAAGGGCGGCGACGCGCTCCGCTTCAAGAAGGTCGATCTCCAGCAGGAAGGCCAGATGCCCAAGGTCGATGACCGCTACAGCTTCGACACCAGCGAAGTCGATGGCGGCAAGAAGCACGCGGTGAACCTGCAGCATCAGCAGGGCGATGCCGACACGCAGAAGGCCCAGGCCGGCAAACAGCAGGGCTGATCCGGACAACATGCGAGGCCGGGCGCATTGCGTGCCCGGCCTACGCGCTTTTTTTCGTCAGGATTTTCACCATGCCGATGAACCAGTTTCTTTTCGATCACCAGATCGCGGCGATGAAAGTCGACCGGTCGCTTTCGCCTGAAGAACGGGTCGAGGCTCTGGCACAGCTGAAAAACCGCGCCGCGCGCATCACCCGGTGGCGCAAGGCCAATGGCTTGTCCGAGCTCGCCTGGCTGAACGATCGAGAAACCGTGAACAGCGGTAAGGGAGGGCAAGATGCCTGAGAGAAAGAACCCGGCAACGCTAGCGCGATCGGCGGATTCCGAGTGGGAGAACGAAGGTGGCTCCGTCGCGGGCGCAGTCCATGACGCGTTGCCCGAAGGCATCACCGCCGAGAAGACGGTGCGTTACCGCGTGGGAAGCTATACCTACGCCCGGCTGGAAGACGCGAAAGCGCAGCTTGCCCGGCAATCGACGCCTTTCACCGCCTCGATAGGCTGATCGGCTCGCCCACCCTCACAGATTGAGCCAATGTCGTGCAGCCGCCCCTATCAGGGATGCGGCGCAAGCCCGATTTCCACGCCCGTCCGGTCCACCACGGCGTGCTTGTCGATCATGTCGGCGCTGGCTTCATTCAGGCCGATCACCTGCACGCTGCGTCCGTTGCGGCGCATGCGCTCGACTATGGCATCGAGCGCGCCGGCGCTGGAAATATCCCAGAAATGCGCTTTCGATACGTCGATCACCACGTGGTCGGCCGGATCGTCGCGCTGGCTCTCCGGGTACATGGCATCGTTGAACCGCTCGACACTGGCGAAGAAGATCTGGCCGGTGACGGTGTAGAGCGCCTTTTCGCCGTCGCGGGTGCGCTCCACGCTGAAGAGGTTCATCACCAGAGCGGCGAAGAAGATGCCCGACAGCAGCACGCCCACCAGCACGCCGAGCGCGAGATTGTGCGTCGTCACCACGGTGATGACGGTCGCCAGCATCACCACGCTCGCCTGCCAGGGATGGCGGCGAAGATTGGGGATGCTCGTCCAGCTGAATGTGCCGATGCTCACCATGATCATCACCGCGACAAGCGCGGGCATGGGGATCTGGCCCACGACAGGGCCTAGCAGCCAGAGCAGGACCAGCAGGGTAAGACCGGCCACGAAAGTGGACAGCCGCCCGCGCCCGCCGCTGGTCACGTTGATGACCGACTGCCCGATCATCGCGCAGCCGCCCATGCCGCCGACCATCGCCGCGCCGATATTGGCGACGCCCTGGCCCCAGGTCTCGCGCCGCTTGTTGGAGCCGGTATGGGTCATGTCGTCCACGATCTTGGCGGTCAGCAGGCTCTCGATCAGGCCGACGGCAGCCATGGTGGCCGAATAGGGCGCGATGATGAGGAAGGTTTCCCATGACAGCGGTACATCGGGCAGCAACAGCGAAGGGAGGCCTTCGGGGATGTCGCCCATATCGCCTACCGTGTTGATGGGCAGGTCCAGCCAGATGGACAGTCCGCCAAGCACGATAATGGCGACCAGCGGGCTGGGCACAGACGTGGTCAGCTTGGGCAGCAGGTAAATGATGGCCAGCGCGCCCGCGACCATGGCATAGGTGATCCAGTTGACCCCGTCCGCGGTCGGGTCGAGCTGCGGTAGCTGCGCCATGAAAATGAGGATCGCCAGCGCATTGACGAAGCCGATGATGACCGCGCGGCCCACGAACTGCATCAGAAGGTCCAGCCGCAGCAATGCGGCAATGCCCTGGAAAATGCCCATCAGGATCGTGGCGGCGAACAGGTAATCCACCCCGTAATCGCGGACCAGCGGGATGACGACGACGGCCACCGCAGCGGTCGCGGCAGAGATCATGCCGGGCCTGCCACCGGTAAAGGCGATGATCATGGCGATGGCGATAGAGGCATAGAGCCCCACGCGCGGATCGACGCCTGCAATGATCGAGAAGCCGATGGCTTCCGGGATCAGCGCGAGGGCGACGACGATGCCTGCAAGAATGTCGGCGCGCGGCTGCGCCAGCCAGTCGCGCTTCAGCGCGGCGGTGTCGATCATGGTCAGTCCAATATGCTTGATGGCGGCGCCGGCACCCTTGGCCACGCCCGCCAGGAACGTTCAAGGCTCCCATACATGGTGCACTGCACAATTCAAGGGTGGAGACTGGTAGCGAGACCCTTGCCGGACCCCGTTGGCCGTTCGTCGAGAGGGCCTTGCGCGCATCTTGCACTTCGCGGGCGCGTGCGGTCTATTGTGAAAGACATTATTCGAGAGGGGCTTACCAGCAATGACATTTCGTTTTCTCGCCACCAGCGCGGTGGCACTCGCACTATGCGCCACGCAGCCTGCCTTTGCGCAGGACGCTGCCGATACGGCGCCCGCGCTTACCGCGCCGGAGATCGACTTTACCGAATGGACGCTGGATAACGGCCTGCGCGTCATCGCCGTGCAGGACGACACCACGGCCACTGTCACCACCAGCCTGTGGTACGAGATCGGCAGCAAGCTGGACCCTGAAGGCCGCAGCGGTTTCGCGCATCTGTTCGAGCATATCCTCAGCCGCAAGACGGTGAATATGCCGTACAATATGATCTACGATCTCACCGCCGATGTCGGCGGCACACGCAATGCGTCCAACGGCACGGACCGCACGAATTATTTCGAGACGGTGCCCGCGCAATATCTCGAAACCATGCTGTGGACGCACCGCGAGCGCATGGCCTTCCCGGTTGTGGATGACGAGGTGTTCGAGACCGAGCGCAACGTCGTGAAAGAGGAATACCGCACCCGCGTGCTGGCACCGCCTTACGGCCTGTTCCAGCGCGTGGTGCTGCCCGAAATCACCTTCGACCGCCTGCCGCATCGGCGACCCGGCATCGGCAGTATCGAGGATCTCGATGCCGCCACGCTGGACGATGCCCGCGCTTTCCACCAGGCCTATTACGGGCCGGACACCGCCACGCTGATCGTTGCCGGCAATTTCGAGATCGATAATCTGCGCGCGCTGGTCGACGAGTATTTCGGCGACATCCCGCCGCGCGCCAATCCTGTCGATGTGGCGATCACGATCCGCGAGCAACAGCGAACCCAGCCGCGCATGGTCGAAGCAAGCGCGCCCAATGTCGCCCTGCCGCTGGTCGGCACGGTGTGGCAGCTGCCCGAAGCGACGCACCCCGATACCGCAGCGATCGAAGTGTTGGATATGATCATGAGCAGCGGGCAGAACAGCCGCCTCTACCGCGCGCTGATCGAAAGCTCGCTGGCCGTGGGCACGGTGCAATACGCCTATCAGCAGGAGGAGGGCGGCCAGTTCGTGCAGTATGCGCGCGTTGCGCCCGATGCCGATTTCGGCCCTGTCGCTGCCGCGCTGGCCGCGGAAACCGCGCGCGTGCGCGAGGAGCCGGTGACCGAGGCCGAGCTGGCAGAGGCGAAGAACGAGATCATCGCCAGCACATTGCGCCGACGCGAGACTGCGCGGGGCCGCGCTTTCGAACTGGGCGAGGCGCTGGTGAGCACGGGCAATCCGCGCGCTGCCGACATGCGGCTGGAAGCGATTGCCAATGTGACCATCGCCGATGTGCAGCGCGTGGCGCAGACCTGGCTCGATCCGCAGGCGCGCACGGATTTTACGCTGACGCGCGGCGAGTTCGACCCGGCGAGCTTCGCCAATCCCGCGCCCATGCCGACATTCCGGACGCTGCCCGCGCCCGTGGGCGAGCCGCTGGCGGTGCTGCCCGAGGCGGAGCGCGAAGCGCCTCCCGGCCCGGGCGCGGTGCCGGTGGTGGAAACCCCCGACTTCGTGACTCGCACGCTGGCCAACGGCATCGAGGTGCTTGCCGTGCAGACGGGCGATGTGCCGATTGCCACGATGAGCGTATTGCTGCCCGGCGGCAGCGTGAGCGACAGCCGCGAGAAGGCCGGCGTCGCCAGTTTCGCTGCCGCGCTGGCAGAGCAGGGCACAACCACCCGCAGCGCGGCCGAAATTGCTGCGCGGCTGGAAAGCCTTGGTGCCAGCATGGGCGGCGGGGCCAGCACCGATCGCTCCGGCTTCACGCTGACAGCGCCGGTCGCCAACATGGAGGCGGCGGGCGAAATCCTTTCCGATGTGATCCGCAATCCGGTCTATCCCGAAGACATTCTGGAGCGTGATCGGGCGCGTGCCCTCAACGGCCTGCGCAATGCGATGAACGAGCCGGGCGCATTGGCGCGCATGGCTCTCAGCCCGGTGCTCTATGGCGACGCGCCCTACGGCAATAATACGGGAGGCACGCTGGAATCCATCGCCAGCATTACGCGGGACGACCTGCTTCGCCACCAGCAGACATACTGGCATCCATCGCGTGCGCAGATCGTAGTCAGCGGCGGCATTGCGCCCGAACAGGCGTTCGCTCTTGCCGAGGAGCTGTTCGGAGACTGGCAGTCCGAAACGCCGGTCGCGCCGATGATCCAGGATCGCGCGGGTCCCGCGCTCCAGCCGCGCACCGTGGTTATCGACATGCCCGATGCAGGTCAGGCTGCCGTCTATCTTGTCGGCCGCGCGCCGGAAGTGACCGACGACGCCTATTATCCGCTGGTTCTCGCCAATGCCGTGCTGGGCGGCGGATCGAGCGGGCGCCTGTTCGAGGAAATCCGCACCAATCGCGCGCTTTCCTATGGGTCTTATTCGGGCATTGCCGCGCTGGCGGAATCGCCCTTCCTGCAAGCGAGCGCACAGACCGCCAACGAGACCGTCGACGAGGTGGTCGAAGTGATGCTGAACGAGTTCGAACGCATCGGCAGCGAGCCTTTGGCTGATGAATTGCTGGACCGGCGGCGGCTGTATCTGACGGGCGGCTATGAGCGCAGCCTCGAAAGCTCTTCGGGCTATGCCGGGCAGTTGGCCAACCTGCTGACGCTGGGCGTCGATCCGTCCGAAATCGGCAATTACGCCGATTATGTGAACGCGGTCACTGCCGAACAGGCCAGCGCCGCTGCCGCGCGCTATTTCGATCCCGATGCGGCGACGCTGATCGTGGTCGGCAACGCCGATGCGTTCGTGCAAGAACTACGCGAATTGCGCGATGACGTGGAAGTGATCCCGGCGGACCAGCTGGACCTCGACACCGGGCGGGCGCGGATGGGCGGCTGACCGGGCAAGCGGCAGGAGCGGCGGCTATTCGGCCGCTTCCCGCTCGCTGTCCTCCGCCTCGCTTTGCTGGCGGTTCCACATTTCGGCGTAGAGCCCATCGCGGCGTAGCAGGTCTGCATGGCTGCCGCTTTCCACGATGCGTCCGGTGTCCATGACATTGATGATGTCGGCATCGGCAATCGTCGACAGGCGGTGGGCGATGGCCAGCGTGGTGCGGCCCGTGGTGACGCGCGAAAGCGTATCGAGAATGTCCTGCTCGGTGCGCGAATCCAGCGCGCTCGTCGCCTCGTCGAGCAACAGGATGGGCGGGTTCTTCAGCAGCGTGCGGGCGATGGCCACCCGCTGCTTTTCCCCGCCAGACAGCTTCAAGCCGCGCTCGCCCACTTCGGTGTCGAAGCCCTGCGGCAGTGCCTCGATAAAGGGCAGGATGGCGGCATCGGCGGCGGCGCGGCGGATGGCGCCCGCGTCCGGCTCGTCACGACCATAGGCAATATTGTAGCCGATCGTGTCGTTGAACAGCACGCTATCCTGCGGGACGATGCCGATCATCTGGCGAAGGCTTTCCTGCGTCACCTGGCTGATATCCTGCCCGTCGACACAGATGCGCCCTTCCCACGGATCGTAGAAGCGGAACAGCAGCCGCCCGATGGTCGATTTGCCCGCCCCCGAGGGGCCGACCAGCGCCACTGTCGCGCCCGCCGGTGCCTCGAAGGTCAGGCCGTGCAGGATCTGCCTGTCCTTCTCGTATCCGAAGCTGACATTCTCGAATGTCACGACCGGGCGACGCACGATCAGGGCAGGCGCGCCGGGCGCATCCTGCACCTCGACAGCCGTATCCATTAGGCCGAACATGTCGGCCATGTCGATCAGGCCTTGCCGGATCGTGCGATAGACCCAGCCCAGCATGTCGAGCGGGCGGAAAAGCTGCAACAGATAGGTGTTCACCAGCACCAGATCGCCCGGTGACAGGCGACCCTGCGACCAGCCCCACACCGTCCATGCCATGGCAAAGCCCATCATCAGGTTGAGGATCACCGCCTGCACGATGTTGAGCAGGCCAAGCGAGTTCTCGGTCTTGATAGCGGCTTCGGAATAGGCGGCCGCGGTGCGCGAATAGCGGCTGCGTTCGCGCTCCTCCGCGCCGAAATACTTGACCGTCTCGTAATTCAGCAGGCTGTCCACCGCGCGGGCCATCGCGGTGCCATCGAGATCGTTCATCTCCTTGCGCAGCTTGACGCGCCATTCGGTGATGGCCTGCGTCACCCAGATGAAGCTGACCACGGTGACGGCGGTCGCCGCGACCAGTTCCCACCCGAACAGAGTCCAGAAAATCACCGCGACCACCGTCAGTTCGATGATGGTCGGCGCGATGTTGAACAGCAGGAAATACAGCATGGAGCTGATCGAGCGTGTGCCGCGCTCCATGATGCGGGTGATCTCGCCCGTCCGGCGCGAGAGGTGGAAGCGCAGGGACAGCCGGTGCAGCCGCGCGAAGACATCCTCCGTCAGCTCGCGCACGGCATCCTGCCCGACGCGGTTGAAAGTGATGTTGCGCACCTGTTCGAAGAAAACGCTGCCGAAGCGGCCTGCGGCATAGGCAATCACCAGTGCCAGCGCGACCCACAGTGCGGGATCGCCGTCCGCGCTCATGGTGTCGACAGCGTTTGCGTAGGCAAGCGGCAGAGCGAGGATGACGGCCTTGGCCGCAAGCACCAGAATGCCCGCGCCGACTATGCGGCGCTTCAGCTCGGGCCGGCCCTTGGGCCAGAGATAGGGCAGGAAGCGGCGCATGGTCGCCCAGTCGGCACGCTCGCCGGGCTTCGTCTGGGTGGGAAAATCTTTCACTACGCCGCGCAAGGTGGGGCCTTGCGGGGCACCTCACAAGGGTCGGAGGCTGCGCGCGTCAGTCGCGAAGGCGTGTTGCGGGCTGGTTGAAACGCCATGCCTGGTCGGTCGGGACACCGCCCGGGATGTCGAACAGCACTTTGCGCGAGCGGAAATCTATGGCTACCCGGTCGAACAGGCGCAGCTCCGCCATGCCGAGGATCAGCGCAGGCCGGTCGTCGAGGCCGAGATGATGAAACGCCGGACTGTCGGCAAAGGAAATGACGATGTTCTGCACCGTCGCGCCGCCCAGCTCCAGATTTCGCGCGAGGCTGGTTTCGCTGGCGATTGCGATGCCGTTCACATCGGTGATAGTCGCATCCGCCAAATCGCGGCGACGGCGCAACCTTTCCTGCAAGGCAGGATTGCCGACAGAGCCGGTGGCGCCGGTATCAACGATTACGCGTACCCGCACTCCGTCCAGCACGGCGCGGTGAATGATAAGCTGGCCCAGCCGCTCGCGCGCGCGAACGGTGATGTCATAGCCATTGGCGGTGCCCATCTCGTAGCTGTCGGAGACGATCATCTCACCGGCGCGGAAATCCAGCAAAACGCGCTGGTCCTGCAGGCTGTCGAGGCCGAGAATGCCGTCCGCCGCGCCGATATTGCTGCGCTCTACCAGTGGGGCGGTGCGGATGGATATGGTCCGCTCGCCAATGCCGAAATCGGGCACGAAGGTTGTCTCCACCAGACGCGTGCTGGCCATACCGACAAGGTTGGCGGTCTCGCGCTCGAGCAATTGCAGCTCGTCCGCCAGTTCGGTCGAGAGCACGGTGGCTTGCGATCCGGTATCGACCATGAAGCGGTAGGGGCCGGTGCCCATAATGGTGACCGGGACTGTCATGCGGCGATACCGCTCGATCTGCATGCCGATGGTTTCGGAGACAGGCTCTTCGGCAGCGTCCACCTGTTCGGTTTCGGCTTCGCTCTCGATGTCCGGCAGCGGCATGACCGGATCGGTGGGGATGCCGCTTCCGGCCCCCAGCAGCGCTGCCGCGCCTGCGATTGCAACCCAGTTCATTGTCGTTCTCCCGAACGGCTGTCCGAGTCCCGTCACCAGCCGCGCCGCGTATCCTACCACGCCGCGACCAACCGCCCAAATCGGGGCAAGCAATCCTTAAATGCTGGTGGTGTATGCGGCCTTCACCATGACCCCTGCGTTCAAAGCCCTTGCGATGCGCGCCGCGAAAGCCGTCGGCTACGACAAGACGCATATCACGCGCACCGTCGCCTATGGAGAGGTGGAGACCTTTCTCGCCGACCTGCCGACAGGCGAGATGGACGCGCTGGAGATTGCCGCTGGCTGGAAATGGCGCGAAATCGGCTGGGGCAGCTATACCGAGATGAATTGGCCCGATCACGACATTTGCGAAGACGTGCTGGACCGGCAGTTCGATATCTGCATCGCCGACAATGTGTGGGAGCACCTGCTGCACCCCTGGCGCGCAACGCAGAACGTGCTGACCATGCTGAAACCGGGCGGCTGGTTCGTGAACATTACGCCTTTCATGATCAGGCGGCACGACATTCCTAATGATTGTACTCGCTGGACGGAGCAGGGGATGCGCCATTTCCTTGAGGATAATGGTTTCGATCCGGCCAGCATCGCCACAGGCAGCTGGGGCAATCGCGCGGCGGTGAAAGCGAACCTCAACCGATGGGCCCGCACCGGCTGGAAGCGCAGGCTGACGAACGAGCGCGATTTTCCCGTGACCGTTTGGGCCTTTGCGCAGAAGCTGCGCGATCCGGCATGACGATCTGCGTTACTGTCCTCGCGCATAATGAGGAGCGGCGAATCGGCACCTGCCTCGCCAGCCTGCCGCTCGGCGCCGAAGGTGTGGACGTGCATGTCGTGGTGAACGGGTCGACGGACCGCACGGCCGAAATCGCACGCGGCTTCGACGGGGTGACGGTTCACGAATACGAGCAGGGCGGCAAGTCGCGCAGCTGGAACCGCTTCATGCTGGATGGCGATGCGCCAAAGGCCGATTGCTATGTCTTCGTCGATGGCGATGCGGAAATTGCGCAAGGCTCGGTGCAGGCGCTTGGCCGTTGCCTTGCCGCCAATCCCGGCGCCAACGCTGCCGCAGCTTTTCCGCGCAATGGCCGCAAGGCCGCTGTCTATGCCGAAGCCATTGCGCGCGAGCATGGCCTGTTCGGCGATCTTTATGCCTTGTCCGGCAGCTTCGTCGCCATTCTGCGCGAACGCAGCATCCGCTTGCCGGACGACCTGATCGGCGATGACGGCCTGATTTGCGCCATCGCCAAGACCGATGGCCGGAACGAGGATCATTGGGACGATCACCGTGTCGTACCGTGTTCGGGCGCAGGCTTCCTGTGCGAGCCGACCGTGCTCTCTCCCGCCAGTCTTTCGATCCAGTATCGCCGCATGGTCAACTACGCGGTGCGGCATTTCCAGAACCGCATCGTCTCGCACATCATGCGCGGCGAAGGCCCGGAAGCCCTCCCGCGCGAATTGGCGAGCCTCTATCCCGAATGGCTGCCGCGTTTCGCGCCGCGCCGCTCGCCGCAATGGTGGTGGTTCGACCGGCTGGCGCTCGCTCGCATGGCGCGGGCGGCCACGGCCTATTCGGCAGGCTGAACCACCGGCGCTTTGCGGCGGAACAGCAGGTCCACCACATCCAGCAGGGTCGCACGCGCGAAGAGATAGAGCAGCCCGCCATAGATCGCCGCGCCGGCGCTCACCATCGCCGCCAGCCGCAGCACGCCCGGCCAATGCCCCAGCGCCTCGCCCAGCGCCATGACCGGCAGCGCCATGGCAGCGCTTGCGCCCAGCGCCGGAGCAACCGCGCGCAGCAGGTCGGCAGCGCCGATGCCCAGCAGGCGGCGCGACAGCAGGAAGGCCGTCAGCGGCACCAGCGGGAAGGCCGCGACCCACACCCATGCAAGGCCGATGGGGCCGAAAGGTACGGCCAGCAGGAACGCCAATGGCATTACCGCAGCGCCGCATAACGAGGCGAACATGGAGATGCGCGGATGGCCCAGCGCGTTCACCGCGGGGGCGAACATGGTGTGCAGCGTCACCGCCGGCATGGCGAGCGCCAGCACCGTGACTATGGGCGCGAGCGGCAACCATTTCTCGCCCAGCAGCAGGTGCACCGCTTCCGTCGACGTCACGGCAAGCCCGAAATATATCGGGCAGACGGCGAGCATCACGAGGCGCACCGCTTTCAGGAAAGAGAAGCGCAAGGCAGGCAGGTCGTCCTGCAATTGCGAATAGGCCGGAAAGGCGACTTCGTTCAACGCGGGCACAAGCTTGTGCGCGATGATGCCGGTGAGGAACATCGCCTCGGCGTAGAAGCCCACCTGCGCCAGTTCCAGCGCGCGGCCGGCGATGAAGATGTCCGCCTGCGTCAGCACGACCCAGAAGAAATGGCCCGCCAGCAACAGGATGCCGAAATCGAACATCTTGCGCGCGCCCTTCAGCCGGAAGCTTGGTAGATAGGCGAAGCGCGCAGCAATCATCAGCGCGGCGGCGCGGGTCCAGAAAGCGGCGATGGGCGCGAAGATCAGTGTCCACACGCCGAAATCGGACAAGGCGCAGAACAGCGCCACGCCTGCGGATACGAATGTCGCGGTAATATTGGCGATGGCCGGCCGGCGGAAATCCATCTCCCGCGTCAGCAGCACTTCGGGCAAGGCGATGAAAGGCGTCGCAAGATAGATCAGCGCCTGAACGCGCAGGAGGGCCGTCACATCCGGCGTGCGGTAATAGGCGGCGGCCAGCGGGGCGAGCAACACTTGCGCCAGCGCCAGTCCGCCATTGATGAGTAACAGCAGGCCGAATGCTTGCCGGATCTTCTGCTCCGTCAACTCCCGGTCCTGGATCAGCGAGCTGGCGAACCCGAATCCGCCAAGGAAGCTGAGGAAGACCATCACGACCTGCGTCATGGCAAACAGGCCGTAATCGGCCGGGTCGAGGATGCGGATGACGATCAGTGTCGATCCCCATGCCACCACTTGCGCGGCGACCTGGCTGCCGGAGCGCCACATCACGGCGCGCTTCACGCTATCGCGCATGGAAGCTGTCATCGCCGCTACGCCTCAGGCCGCCAGCAGCGCTGCGGAAAGCCGCGCCGCGCGCAGCGGTTGGCCGAACCGGACAAGGCGCGCAGCGGTTCGCCACAACCCCTCGCGCGCGCCGCCTTCGCGTACGTGCCGTATAATAAGGTCCAGCCCGTCGCCCGTTAGCGCGCTGCGCGAATGCAGCAGGCCGAACGCCGCCCGGCCACGAACGCGCTGTGCGACGCCGCTTTCGCCGAACAGCATGTCGAGCTCTTC